>NZ_CP113432.1:5645324-5945354 GCF_026686735.1 Pseudomonas triclosanedens
CCTTGGGGCGGCGTCGCCGCCGGGTATCCAATGCGCCAGCTTGCCCGCGCCGCCGCGGGAACACCAGCACCGCCATCGATCGGACATCGGACGACGGCGGTGCTGTACGGCGTGGAGTGCAGCGGAGATCCGCCGCCACGCGTCGGCGAGTACCTCAAGGGCAGTTCGTCGGCTTGCGCTCGGGCATCGGATCACTGCTGCTCTGGCTATCCACACGCTCCCGGTTCTGGTCGGACGGCACCATGACCGAGGGCGGGCTTATCACTTCACAGGCACTGGGGGCGTCAGCTCCGGCCGTACACCCCATCAGTACCAGGCAAAACGGGATCAGGGCGGTGACAGATCGCATATCCGTTCTCCGATGGCGGCCTACAAGGTCTATGACCTCGGGATGCCGGAGGGGTTTGCTTTCTGTCGAGCACCTCAGCCTCTGGCGCGCTGCTCCAGCACTTCAACTGCGGGCAGGACCTTGCCTTCGACGAACTCGAGGAAGGCGCCGCCGCCGGTGGAAATGTAGGAGATCTGGTCGCCGATGCCATACTTGTCGATGGCCGCCAGGGTGTCGCCACCGCCGGCGATGGAGAACGCGGAGCCTTCAGCGATCGCCTTGGCCAGGGTCTTGGTGCCCTCGCCGAACTGATCGAATTCGAACACGCCTACCGGGCCGTTCCACAGGATGGTCTTTGAAGACTTCAGCAACTCGGCGAACTGGGCAGCGGTCTTCGGGCCGATGTCCAGGATCATGTCGTCATCGGCCACGTCGGCGATGTCCTTGATGGTTGCGGCGGCGCTCTCGGCGAACTCCTTGGCAACGACCACATCCACCGGCAGCGGGACACTGACCTTGGCCGAAATGGCCTTGGCAGTGTCGACCAGATCGGCCTCGTACAGCGACTTGCCGACCTTGTGGCCAGCCGCGGCGAGGAAGGTGTTGGCGATGCCGCCGCCGACGATCAGTTGGTCGCAGATCAGCGCCAGGCTGTTCAGCACGTCGAGCTTGGTGGAGACCTTGGAACCGGCGACGATGGCCGCCATCGGGCGGGCCGGGTTGCCCAGAGCCTTGCCGAGGGCTTCCAGTTCAGCAGCCAGCAGCGGGCCGGCAGCGGCGACCTTGGCGAACTTTGCCACGCCGTGGGTCGAGCCCTCGGCACGGTGAGCGGTACCGAAGGCATCCATGACGAACACATCGCACAGCGCAGCGTATTTCTGCGCCAGCTCGTCCGCGTTTTTCTTCTCGCCCTTGTTGAAGCGCACGTTTTCGAACAGCACGACTTCACCCGGCTTCACATCCACGCCGCCCAGGTAGTCCTTGACCAGCGGCACAGCGCGGCCCAGGGCCTTGGACAGATAGTCGGCCACCGGCTGCAGGCTGTTTTCTTCGGAGTATTCGCCTTCGGTCGGACGACCGAGGTGCGAGCAGACCATTACCGCCGCACCCTTTTCCAGGGCCAGCTTGATGGTCGGCAGGGAGGCCACGATGCGCGCGTCACTCTTGACCACACCGTCCTTCACCGGAACGTTGAGGTCTTCGCGAATCAGTACGCGCTTACCTTGGAGGTCGAGGTCGGTCATCTTCAACACGGTCATGACGGTCAGTCCTGTCTGGGCTGTTTCTATTAACGGTTTGCTGCGGCGACGCGCAGATAGTGCGCTGCGACGTCGAGCATGCGGTTGGCGAAGCCCCACTCGTTGTCGAACCAGGCCAGCACGTTGACCAGCCGAGGGCCGGAAACGCGGGTCTGGCTGCCATCGACGATGGCCGAGTGCGGGTCGTGATTGAAATCGCAACTGGCGTGAGGCAGCTCGGTATAGGCCAGCAGGCCCTTCAGAGGCCCCTCGCCGGCAGCCTGGCGCAGCACGCGATTGATCTCTTCGGCGGTGGTATCGCGGGACACCTGGAGGGTGATGTCCAGCGCCGAGACGTTCACCGTCGGCACGCGAATGGCTTTGGCCTGGATACGTCCGGCAAGTTCCGGCAGCAGGCGCTCGATGCCCCGGGCCAGACCGGTGGACACCGGGATCACCGACTGGAAGGCCGAGCGCGTGCGGCGCAGGTCTTCGTGGTGGTAAGCATCGATCACCGGCTGGTCGTTCATCGCCGAGTGAATGGTGGTGATCGAGACGTACTCGATGCCCACCGCCTCGTTCAGCGACTTGAGCAGCGGCACACTGCAGTTGGTAGTGCAGGAAGCGTTGGAAACCAGCTTTTCCGCACCGGAAAGGTCCTGCTGGTTGATGCCGAAGACCACCGTGGCGTCGATATCCGACTCACTGGCCATCGGCTGCGAGAACAGCACCCGCGGGGCACCGGCTGCGAGGAAGCGCTCGCCATCGGTGCGTGTGTGGTAGACACCGGAGCACTCCAGCACCAGGTCGACATCCAGCGCGCGCCAGTCGATGGCTTCGGGCGTCGCCTCGCGGAAGACCCTCACACAGTCGCCATCGACGTGCAGGCAGCCGTCATCCACGCTCACATCGCCAGGGAAGCGGCCGTGGGTGGAGTCGAAGCGGGTCAGGTATTCCAGGCTGGCGAGATCGGCCAGGTCGTTCAGCGCGACGATAGAGAAATCAGCACTCGCACGGCGCTCATGCAGAGCACGGAACACACAGCGACCGATTCGGCCGTAGCCGTTCAGGGCAACTCGGTAAGGGCGCTTGGACATTGTTATCCCTTGTCGATCTTCGCAGGTGCGAGCCTGCTCGCGAGCCGGGTGCCCCCCTTCGCGAGCAGACAATGCCGCTCCTGCAAGTATCAGGCGTCGAGCAACTCGGCGGCCACTTCCAGCACGTTCTCGACGGTGAAGCCGAAGTGCTCGAAGAGGGCGGCGGCCGGAGCCGACTCACCGAAAGTGGTCATGCCGATGACACGGCCTTCCAGGCCGACATACTTGTACCAATAGTCCGCGTGGGCAGCCTCGATGGCGATACGCGCACCAACCTGTACCGGCAGCACGGCCTGCTTGTAGCCGGCATCTTGCTGGTCGAAGACGCTGGTGGACGGCATAGAGACCACACGCACCTTGCGGCCTTCGGCGCTTAGCTTGTCGAACGCCTGCACGGCCAGGCCGACTTCGGAGCCAGTGGCGATCAGGATCAGTTCCGGCTCGCCATCGCAGTCCTTCAGCACGTAGCCGCCACGGGCGACATCGACCAGTTGGCCAGCGTCGCGCGGCTGGTGCGGCAGGTTCTGCCGGGAGAATACCAGTGCGGAGGGGCCGTCGGCGCGCTCGATGGCGTATTTCCAGGCCACCGCGGATTCCACGGCATCGGCCGGGCGCCAAGTATCCAGATTGGGGGTCAGGCGCAGGCTGGCCAACTGCTCGATCGGCTGGTGGGTAGGGCCGTCTTCGCCCAGGCCGATAGAGTCGTGGGTGAAAACGTACAGCACACGCTGCTTCATCAGGGCGGACATGCGCACTGCGTTGCGGGCGTACTCCATGAAGATCAGGAAAGTCGCGCCGTAGGGAATGAAACCGCCATGCAGGGCCACGCCGTTCATGATGGCGCTCATGCCGAACTCACGGACACCGTAGAACATGTAGTTGCCGCTGGCGTCTTCTGCGCTGACGCCCTTGCAGCCCTTCCACAGGGTCAGGTTGGAGCCAGCTAGGTCGGCGGAGCCGCCGAGGAACTCCGGCAGCATCGGGCCGAAGGCATTCAATGCGTTCTGGCTGGCCTTGCGGCTGGCGATGGTTTCGCCCTTGGCGGCGACGTCGGCGACGTAGGCCGCGGCCTTTTCGGCGAAATCGGCGGGCAACTCACCGGCGATACGGCGCAGGAACTCGGCAGCCAGCTCCGGGTAAGCGGCCTGGTAGGCGGCGAAGCGCTGGTTCCACTCGTTCTCGCGGCTGGCGCCGGTCTCCTTGGCGCTCCACTCGGCGTAGATGTCGGCCGGGATTTCGAACGGGCCGTGGCTCCAGCCGAGCGCGGCGCGGGTGGCAGCGATTTCGTCATTGCCCAGCGGAGCGCCGTGGCATTCTTCCTTGCCCTGCTTGTTCGGCGAGCCGAAGCCGATCACGGTCTTGCAGCAGATCAGGGTCGGCACCGAGCTCTTGCGGGCCGTCTCGATGGCGGTCTTGATCTCTTCGGCGTCGTGGCCGTCCACGTTGCGGATCACTTGCCAACCGTAGGCTTCGAAGCGCTTGGGCGTGTCGTCGGTAAACCAGCCCTCGACTTCCCCGTCGATGGAAATGCCGTTGTCGTCGTAGAACGCGATCAGCTTGTTCAGGCGCAGGGTTCCGGCCAGCGAAGCCACCTCGTGAGAGATACCTTCCATCATGCAGCCGTCGCCAAGGAAGGCGTAGGTGTAGTGGTCGACGATAGCGTGGCCGTCACGGTTGAACTGTGCGCCCAGCACCTTCTCGGCCAATGCCATGCCCACGGCGTTGGCGATGCCCTGGCCCAGCGGGCCAGTGGTGGTTTCCACGCCAGCGGTGTAGCCGTATTCCGGGTGGCCCGGAGTACGCGAGTTCATCTGGCGGAAGTTCTTCAGATCATCGATGGACAGGTCGTAGCCGGTCAGGTGCAGCAGCGAGTAGATCAGCATCGAACCGTGGCCGTTGGACAGCACGAAGCGGTCGCGGTCGGCCCACTGCGGGTTGGATGGGTTGTGCTTGAGGTAGTCGCGCCACAGCACTTCGGCGATATCCGCCATACCCATAGGGGCACCGGGGTGGCCGCTGTTGGCTTTCTGCACGGCATCCATGCTCAGTGCGCGGATGGCATTGGCTCGCTCACGACGGCTGGGCATCGCTGAATCTCCTGCGGGGGCTGCTTCGAATCATCGAAGGGGTGAAAAAAGGCCGGTATTTTCGCCCAGCCGGCCCCCGCGGGGCAATGACAGATCGGCAGATGCCTGACCTGAGCCACGGGCAACTGGCCAAAAACCGCCCATCCGGCAATATCAAAATTTTTTGATACAGCTATTGCCCACCCCGAAACCCGAGACTAGACTGCGCGACCTATGAGCCTGCGCCTGCCCGAAATCCGTCACGACGATTGCGACCAGCTAGCCGCCCTGTGCAAGGCCGGTGGCGATCCACTGCGATTGAACGTGCTGCGCGCGCTGGCCAACGACTCGTTCGGCGTGCTGGAGCTGGCGTATATCTTCGGCATTCGCCAGTCGGGCATGAGCCATCACCTGAAGGTGCTGGCCCAGGCCGGGCTGGTCGCGACCCGCCGCGAAGGCAACGCGATCTTCTACCGCCGCGCCCTGCCCCAGACCGAAAACCTGGGAGGAACGCTGCACGGAGCGCTGCTGGAAGAGGTCGACGAGCTGGAACTGCCGGCGGATGTCAGTACCCGTGTCACCAGCGTTCACGCCCAGCGTGCCGCGGTGAGCCGCGACTACTTCGCCCGCAGCGCGGAGAAGTTCCAGGCGACGCAGGACCTGATCGCAGGACTGCCGCAATACCGGGAAGGCGTACTGGCGCTGCTCGACGCACTGAGTTTCGCTCCGGGCGCCACGGCGCTCGAGGTAGGCCCCGGCGACGGCGGATTCCTGCCGGAGCTGGCCCGGCGCTTCGAGCAGGTGACCGCGCTGGACAACAGCGAGGCGATGCTCGACATGGCGCGGCAACGCTGTGCCAGCGAAGGCTTGAACAACGTCCGGCTGCGGCTGGCCGACGCCCTGCAGGACGCCAGCGATGCGGCGGACTGCGTGGTACTGAACATGGTGCTGCACCACTTCGCAGCACCAGCGGAAGCTCTGCGGCAGTTGGCGCACCTGGTCAAACCCGGTGGCTGTCTGCTGGTGACGGAGCTCTGCAGCCACGACCAGGACTGGGCCCGCGAAGCCTGCGGGGACCTCTGGTTGGGGTTCGAACAGGAAGACCTGGCCCATTGGGCCGATGCCGCGGGGCTCACCCCCGGTGAAAGCTTGTACATTGGTTTACGCAATGGCTTTCAGATCCAGGTGCGGCATTTTGCCAAACCGGATTCGCGAAGCGTCCTCACCCACCGGTAAATGATAGGAACCGTTAGATGAGCGAATATTCGATCTTCACCTCTGAATCCGTATCCGAAGGCCATCCGGACAAGATCGCGGACCAGATCTCCGATGCGGTGCTCGACGCCATCATCGCCAAGGACAAATACGCCCGCGTGGCTTGCGAAACCCTGGTGAAAACCGGTGTCGCGATCATCGCCGGCGAAGTATCCACCTCCGCCTGGGTCGACCTGGAAGAGCTGGTGCGCAAGGTCATCATCGACATCGGCTACAACAGCTCCGAAGTCGGCTTCGACGGCGCCACCTGCGGCGTGCTGAACATCATCGGCAAGCAGTCCGTGGACATCAACCAGGGCGTCGACCGCGCCAAGCCGGAAGACCAGGGCGCTGGCGACCAGGGCCTGATGTTCGGCTACGCCAGCAACGAAACCGACGTGCTGATGCCCGCGCCGATCTGCTTCTCGCACCGCCTGGTCGAGCGTCAGGCCGAAGCCCGCAAGTCCGGCCTGCTGCCGTGGCTGCGCCCGGATGCCAAGTCTCAGGTCACCTGCCGCTACGAGAACGGCAAGGTCGTCGGCATCGACGCCGTGGTGCTGTCCACCCAGCACAACCCGGAAGTCTCCTACGCCGACCTGCGCGAGGGCGTGATGGAGCTGATCATCAAGAACGTCCTGCCGGCCGAACTGCTGCACAAGGACACCCAGTTCCACATCAACCCGACCGGCAACTTCGTGATCGGCGGCCCGGTGGGAGACTGCGGCCTGACCGGTCGCAAGATCATCGTCGACTCCTACGGCGGCATGGCCCGCCACGGTGGCGGCGCGTTCTCCGGAAAGGACCCGTCCAAGGTCGACCGCTCGGCAGCCTACGCTGGCCGCTACGTAGCCAAGAACATCGTCGCCGCCGGCCTGGCCGAGCGTTGCGAGATCCAGGTGTCCTACGCCATTGGCGTGGCCCAGCCGACCTCCATCTCGGTCAACACCTTCGGCACCGGCAAGATCAGCGACGAGAAGATCGTCCAACTGGTCCGCGAGCACTTCGACCTGCGTCCGTACGCGATCACCAAGATGCTCGACCTGCTGCACCCGATGTACCAGCCGACCGCGGCCTACGGCCACTTCGGCCGCAACCCGTTCGAGATGACCTACGAGGGCGACACCTTCACCGCCTTCACCTGGGAGCGCACCGACAAGGCTGCCGCCCTGCGTGACGCCGCCGGCCTGTAAGGTTCGGTCTCCATGAATAAGCCCCGCATCCGCGGGGCTTATTCATTTCCGGCCATTACCTGGCGCTGCGCCGGAAGCTGTCCGGCACCTTCGGACCAACTCTCTCCGCCAACTGGGCGGCACTCTGCTCCGATCCGTCGAAGCCCTCGAACTCTCGCCTACTGTTCGCGCCCAGCTTCAGCAGCGCCTCGACAACCCGGGGCGCTTGCGGCTGCTCGCCGATGACCGCCCAGAGCAGCGGGCATCGACAACCTCATCCACCGCTGCACCGGCCTCCAGCAACAGTTGAACGACCCAGGTGCCCCTTAGCCGTCGCAGACAAGCCCGGCAGCATCTCGTCATCCTTTTCGTCGCTGACGCCAGGGCGCATCCATTGCGGCATCAGCGCAGAATCCCGATGCCTTGCCAGCACACCGCTCAACGCATCTGGAAAGCTTCCTGATGGAAGCGATTGCTCGGCATACCCTGGCGGCGCAGGTCACGCCGCAACAGCTCCGCCAGCCCCTGCGGGCCGCAGAACCAGACACTCGGCCAGCGCCCCTGAGGGCCGGGTTGCAGCTCCAGATCGGTAGTCTGCAGACGGCCTTCGCTCTCGCTGTAGTGAACCCGCAGATCGATGCGCGGCAGCTTCTCGCAAAGCTCACGCAGGCGCCCCGCATAGATGGCATCCGACGGGCTGCGCACGCAGTACAGCAGCGTCACCTCCGGGCAATCGCCGGGTTTGTCCTGCAGGGATTCCAGCCAGGCGAGGAACGGCGTGATACCGATGCCGCCGGCGATCCACACCTGACGCGCACCGTTGTCGCGGCGGAAGTCGAAGCGACCGTACGGCCCCTCCACCTTCACCGGGTCACCCACCCGCAGGCAGTCCTGCAAGCGCTGCGTATAGTCCCCCAGCGCCTTGATGCTGAAGCGCACCTCGCCGTTGCCGCGATCGGCACCGCACAAGGTAAAGGGGTGCTGGCCTTCGAGGCGATCGCAGGTCAGGAACGCGAACTGACCGGCGCGGTGACGCCAGGAACCCTGCAGCTTGCAGGTGACTTCGAGCATGCGTTCGCCGGGACGCTCCACCGCTACCACGACGCCTTCGTGGGTACGCTTGCGGCCGATCCTGCCGGCCAGCGACCAGAGCGCACAGGCGCTGCCCAGCAGAGCGCAGAAACCCACCAGCCAGCCTATCGGCTGCGTCCAGTAGCCCGCCGGCGCCAGCACCACGGCGTGGAAGGCCAGCACCAGGTAGACCACGGCGAGCGTCTTGTGCACGTAGCGCCACAGGTGATAGGGGAAGCGTTGCCAGAGCGTGATCACCAGCATCGCCGCCAGCAGCCACGCGGACCACTCCCCAAGCTCCTTGGCCGAGCCGCGGAAAGCATCGAGGAACGTCTCCACCCGAGGTCCTTTCGCGGGCTTGGCGATGAATTCCGCCAGCAGGGGGCCGGCCAGTTCCATCAGGTAGTGCAGCAGGCCGAGCACGATGGCGAGGATGCCCGCCCACTTGTGCGCCTGATACATGCGATCCAGCCCGTCAAGCGGGCGCTCCAGCCATACCGGGCGCACCGCCAGCAGCATGATCAGCGACATGAGCGCGAACGCAGCCACGCCAGTGAACAGAATGGCCTGCTTGCGCACGACCCAGATATCCACCATTGCCGGCGGGTCGAGCACTAACGCCAGGCCAAAGGCCGCTGCCACAGCGGCCAGTACGATCCAGATGAGTTTCATGAGGTCCTCCCAGACTGCTTCTCCAAGCGGAAACTGAAGGATTCCTCTGAATCATCCCTTAATTCCATGTGGGAATTTCCGGATGACTGGCCATGCCATGACGCAGATCAAACACTAGGCAATCGCTACCACCGTGCGCAGAATGAATCCCCCTCGCCGCCCGGTAACGACCATGCGTCTGCGTATCCTGTCCGACCTTCACCAAGAGCACTTCCCCGGCGGCCGCGAGCTGCCAGAGGAGGATGCCGACGTCGTGATCCTCGCTGGCGACATCCATGAGCACCTGCAGGGGCTGCACTGGGCACGGGAGGCGTTTCCCGATACGCAGATCGTCTATGTCGCCGGCAACCACGAGTTCTACAACGCCGACCTGCCCGAGTTGACCCAGGCCATGCGCAACCTCGCGCGAGCGCTGGATATCCACTTCCTGGAAAACGATGCCGTAGTGCTAGGCAATGTGCGCGTGCTCGGCGCAACACTCTGGACCGACTTCCAGCTATACGGCGAGCGCAGCGCCGAACTGGCCATCGAGCAGGCGCAATTGCTCATGCCCGATTTCAGTTGCGTGGACTACTTCACCCAGCCCTTCACACCGTCGATGAGCCGCGACCTCTGCGAGGCCTCCTGCGAATGGCTGGCGGCGGAACTGTCGCAGCCCTTCGCCGGACGCACAGTGGTGGTCACCCACCACGCCCCAAGCGGCCGCTCGATTCCCGCGCACTACGTCGGTGACAGCCTTTCCCCTGCCTTCGCTTCGAACCTCGAACACCTGGCCGAACGCTGCGACCTCTGGGTTCACGGGCATGTCCACGAACGCCTGGACTACCGCATCGGCAATGCCCGGATCGTCACCAACCCGGGCGCTTATCCGGGAGAAGACAGCGGCTTCGACCCGCGCCTGGTGATCGAGCTCTGAACCTCAGCGCGACAACTCGCTGAAGAACCGCCAGATTTCCGCAGGACCATCCAGTTCCGGATCGACCTCGCCCAGCAGGCGGGGCGGCCGGTACAGCGCCTGCGGGAGCAGATGCCCGCCGCCGTGGACAGTCACCAGCTCCACCGGCGCCATTCCGGCGGCACCCCAGCGCTGGCGCTCGCTCCACACTGGCCCTACCGACGTCAGCCTGTCCAGGCTCGGCGCAGCATTCACGCCGTTGCGCCGGGCCAGGGCGCGCGCGGACTCCCCACTCGAAAGAACCGTTCCGCGGTTGCCGAAGCCGAACAGCGTCACCCTGCCGCCCGCATACGGATTGATCGGATCCCGCGTGCCATTCATCAGCAGCGTCGCCTTGGGTTGCTGCGCCGGCCGGCAGGCGTCGTTCTCCGCACTGGGCAGGCTCGCCGCTATCGCCGCCACGCCAGCTACCGCATCGGGGGCCTCGGCTGCCAGGCGCAACGCCATCTGTCCGCCATTGGAGTAGCCGGTGACGAAAATCCGCTGCGGATCGACGCCACGCTCGCGCTGCAGCCGCTCGATCATCGTCGACAGAAACCCGACATCGTCGATATTGAGCCGCCGGGCGCTATAGGAAGCGGCCTTGCGGCAGTCGTTCCAGTGCCCCTCGAAACCGTCGGGATAGAGCACCAGAAAGCCGTCGCGATCAGCCAGCGCATCGAAGCGATAGCCACTCTCGCGGCGCATCCGCTCACCGTTGCCGCCGGAGCCGTGCAGCACCACCAGCAGCGCCGGCCGCTCCGCCGGATGCGCGGGCAGGTAGAGCACATAGTGACGGCGCCGCTCGCCCTGGCGAACCGACGCATCCTCGCTGGTGCCGGCAAGCAGCGGCCGTTGCTTCAGCTCGCCCGGTACGTACCACCATGTGCCGGCCAGCAGCGCCAGCACCAGCAGCACGATGAGTCCCTGCACGACGCGAATCGCCATACGCATCCCGACCCTCCTCGCCCGTCTCGCGGGCCCCGCCGATTCCGCCCTTGTCCTGGGGCAGTCGCTACCGCGCCGGTCCGTGGCAAACTCTGACCCTTGACGCCAGCGTCATAGTGTTTGGTAACCAAGGATTCCGAAAATGTTCCGAAGCTCTTCCATCCTGGCCGCTCTGCTCGCTCTGGGTTGCGCCGCACCGCTGCCCGCCGCCGAGCAGTCCGGGCAGTTGACCGGCTGCGCCGCCAAACGGGCCGCCATCGAAAGCAAACTCCAGGAGGCCAGGGCCTACGGCAACGCCAACCAGGCAGCCGGTTTGCAGAAGGCTCTGGATGAAGTGAAGGCGCACTGCACCGATGCCAGCCTCACGCAGGCGCGCAAGCAACGGGTTCTGGATGCCGAGAAGGAAGTCAGCCAGCGCGAGAAGGACCTGCGCAAGGCCATGAACAAGGGTGACGCCGAGAAAGTCGAGAAGCGCAAGAACAAGCTTGCCGAAGCTCGCGCCGAACTGGACCAGGCCAAGCGCGAACTCGAAGAGTAAAGATGGAAGCCGAGCGGTGGCCGGGTCGCAGAAAAGCCTCGCGCCGCCGGGAACGGCGCATGCCGGAGTCGATCCTGCCCATGAGCCTGCCGGGCGATTACCTCAGCAGGCCAGGCGTGCGCCAGCGCTACCTCGCAGGATCGGATTTTGTCCTCGATGTCTTCCAGCGCAACCCAGAGTTCTCACAGACGGAAGCCATTCCGGTGATAGCGCCAAATGGTCGCGGAATCGCTGCCATCCCCCGAGCAGCCGCTGTCGCAGGCGGCTCCCGCCAGGGGGACGGCGTCCGTCCCTTCGCCCGGCTCAGAGCGCGCGGAATTTCTTGTGGCAGGCTTCGCAGGCGTCTTCCACGGCGGCGAAGTCCTTGCGCACCCCTTCCGGCGTCGGTGCCGCGTTGCGAGTGTTATCGACCAGCGTGCGGACGGCCTGCTCGAAGGTCTTGGCGTCGGCCTGGAACTCCAGCTGACGCTGCCAGATTTCCGCCTTGGCGCGGGTGTCGTCGTTCTCCACCTGGCCAGCCGGCGGCTGGGTGCTGGGGAAGTACTGCCAGGGTTTGTCGGCCAGTTCACCGAGCTTCGCCGAGCCGGCGCGGAATTTGTCCGCGTCGAACGGCAGGCGCCCACGCAGCATGCCGCCCATGTCTTCGCTGGTCTTGAGCATCTCCTTGAACACCACCTGGCGCTTGGCTTCCGGCGAGTTTGGGTCCAGGCGATGGCAACCGGTGAGCGCCACGCCGGCGAGCAGCAGAACGAGCAGGGTCTTCAACTTCATGGGGGACTCTTGTAGGACAGCTGGACACGGAAGCGCCGGATTATCCGCCCCGATCCCCGATTGATCCAGAGCACACGGAAGCGGCTGCGGCCATCCGTCGCAGCCTGATCGACTTCCGTTCAGCCGCCGTTCAGGCAGAGACGACGAATAGGGCGACGATCAGCGCCATACCAGCGAACCACGCCAGCGAACGCAGCAACGCCAGATCGGCAACGTAGAAAATCAGATAAAGCAGGCGACTGGTGACCCAGACGATGGCCAGGCGATCGATGGTGGAAGGTTCGGCATTGTTCACCACGTGGGCGATGATCACCGCCGCAGCAAAGGCAGGTGTCACCTCGAAACTGTTGAGCTGGAAGGCGTTGGCGCGCTTGCGATAGCCCTCCAGCCCGGCGAGGAAAGCGCGCGGATCATGATTCTGCCGCGGCCCGAAGCCCCCGCCGGTGAACTTGGCAATACTGGTGCCCAGGTAGGGCAGGAAGATCGCAATCAGGACGCACCAGAAGGCAATGGGCATGGCGAAAGGCTCTCATCGTGGGAAAAGCAGCAGCCTAGGCCATCGCCACCGCGGAATCGTTGACCGGCTCGGCGACCGCATGGGCGCGGCGGCCAATCGCGCTCAGAGCTTCATGACCAGCATCCCTGCCAGTACCAGGCTACAGGCTGCCAGGCGCGGCAGGCCGAAGGGCTCCTTGAGGAAGCGCATGCCGAACAGCACCACCAGCAGCACGCTGGTTTCGCGCAGGGCGGCGGCTTCCGCAATGGAGCCCAGCTGCATGGCCCACAGCACCAGCCCGTAGCTCGCCAGCACACACAGCCCCACACTGATACCCAGTTTCCAGTCGGTGAGCCAGAAACGCGCGAAAGCGCGGGTTCGCGCAAACAGCGCAACCAGCGGAAAGGGCAAGCCGGAGAGCAGCGACAGCCAGACGAGGTAGTCCAGCGGCTGCGACCAGCGCTTGAGAGCATTACCGTCGATCCAGGTGTAGCTGCCAATGCACAGTCCCATCAGCAGAACGACCGGACAGGCAATCCACGGCAGCCCGGAACCGCCGCCACCCTTGAGCAGGAACAGCATGCCCAGCGGGATCAGCAGGATGCCGAGAATCTGCCGGTCGGTAAGGTGCTCGCCGCCGAAGTACAGCGTCAGGGCCAGCACCACCAGCGGCGACAGGCCACGCATCAACGGATATACCAGCCCGAGATCGCCAACCTTATAGGCCTGGATCAGCAACACCCGGTACACCAGTTGCAGCGCCACGGCGGCCAGCAACCAGGGCCAGACTTCGGCAGGCGGGACCTCGATCCACGGCAACAGCAGTAACGCGGCGGCGAGACCGACCAGGTCCATGCAGGCAACTACCAGCAGGCGATCGCTGCTGAATTTCACCAGGGTGTTCCAAGTGGCGTGCAGCAGGGCGGCGAGCAGTACCAGAGCAGTGGCGAACACGAAGAAGCCTCTTGGTATATACCAGCCGGATTCTACCCCGAGCTCCCCCGCTCCCGACAAGAGCCAGGCATGTCTCAGGTTGCGACATTTCCACATGCCCCAGCGCCGGGAAGTGGCCTAGACTGAGCCTTTTCGACCAAAGAGCGCCGCGCCATGCCACGTCTGATCAAGTTCCTTTCCTGTTATATCCTCGTCACGCTGTTGTCGGGCTGCGGCTACAACGCCATGCAGGCCGGCGACGAGCAGGTGAAGGCTGCGTGGTCGGAAGTGCTCAACCAGTACCAGCGCCGCGCGGACCTGATTCCAAACCTGGTCAGTACGGTGAAGGGCTACGCCTCCCATGAAGCCAGCGTACTGACCCAGGTGACCGAGGCCCGCGCCAAGGTCGGCAGCACCACGCTCAGCGCCGACCAACTCGGCGACGAGGCTGCCGTGAAGCGCTTCCAGCAGGCCCAGGGCGAACTCAGCTCGGCGCTTTCGCGCCTGCTGGTGGTCACCGAGAACTATCCACAACTCAAGGCCGACGGCCTGTTCAAGGACCTGCTGACCCAGCTCGAAGGCACCGAGAACCGCATCACTGTCGCCCGTGGCCGCTACGTGAAGGCCGTGCAGGAGTACAACGTGATGATTCGCCAGTTCCCGCAGGTGATCACCGCGAAGATCTTCGGCTACCAGCCCAAGGCCAACTTCAGCGTGGAGAACGAAGCCGCCATCTCAACTGCGCCTAAAGTGGACTTCGGCAACTCGCCGGCGCAGCCCGCACAATGATCCTGCCGCGTTGGCTGCTGGCTGCCCTGCTGCTGTGCTGGACAGCCCTGCTGCAAGCGGCGCCGGTCGCTATTCCGCCGCTCAACGCCCGCGTCACCGACCTCACGCAGACCCTCGGCAGCGCACAGCGCGCGCAACTGGAAAGCCAGCTCGCCGGGCTGGAGCAGCGCAAGGGCGCGCAACTGGCGGTGCTGATGCTTCCCACGACCGGCGAAGACAGCATCGAAGACTATGCAGTGCGCGCCTTCGAACAGTGGAAGCTGGGGCGCAAGGGTGTGGACGATGGCGTACTGCTGGTCATCGCCAAGAACGACCGAGCGTTGCGCATAGAGGTCGGCTATGGGCTGGAAGGCACCATCACCGACGTACAGGCCGGGCGCATCATTCGCGACGCCATCGTCCCGCGCTTCAAGACCGGCGATTTCGCCGGCGGCGTCCAGGCCGGCGTGGACAATCTGATCGCGCTGATCGATCCGCCAGCCAACGCCGCTCCGCAGGACCAGCCAGGCGACAGGGCAGCTCCCATCGCACCAGCCTCGAACTACAGCGATATCTACTCCAATCAGAACGCCAACACGCCCGAGGCAATTCCGCCCGCGCGGCTGCTCGGCCTGCTCGCCCTGCTGGTCGGCGTACCGCTGCTGTGCCTGCTGTTCCCGGTGCAGTGGCTGCGCCAGCGCAGCATGGGCCGCTACCTTCTGTGCAGCGCGCTGGTCGGCGGCGTGGCATCGGCGGTACTGCTATTGAGCGAAACCAACCCCGAAGCCTTGCAGCAACAGATGATCGGCTCCTTCTCGATCCCGCTGGTGCTGTACATCTTCTTCCTGCCGCCGATGTGGCTGACCTCGGGCGTACTGCAACTGCTATGGATGATCGTCAGCTCGATCGGCCGCGGCGGCGGTGGTCGTGGCGGAGGCGGGGGCGGCGGTGGCTTTCGCGGCGGCGGTGGTTCCAGCGGCGGTGGCGGAGCCTCCGGGCGCTGGTAGCGGCTGATCCCTGGGGAATCAGAGGGCTGCGACACCCTGTTCTTCCTCGCGGATCGAACGCAGCACCTGGCGCTGCAGCTCGATGAACTCGGCGCTGGCGGCCATGTCCTCGTGGCGCGGGCGGCCGAGCTTCACGTCGAAGGTCGCCTTGATCCGTCCCGGCCCCAGGCCCATTACCACGATGCGGTCGGACAGATAGACCGCCTCTTCCACATCATGGGTAACGAACATCACCGTCAGCCGGTGGGTTTCCCAGATGCGCGTGAGCAGCTCCTGCATCTGGTGGCGGGTCATCGCGTCCAGCGCGCCGAAGGGTTCGTCCATCAGCAGGATCTTCGGCCGGTAGGACAGCGCACGGGCAATCGCCACGCGCTGCTTCATGCCACCGGAGAGCTCGTTAGGATAGGCATCGGCGAACTTTTCCAGCTTCACCAGCGCCAGGTGTTCATCGGCGATTTCGCGGCATTGCGCGCGGGACATGCCTGCCGCCTTGAGGGCGAACTCGACGTTCTGCCGCGCTGTCAGCCAGGGCAGCAGGGTATAGGACTGGAACACCACGCCACGGTCCAGGCCCGGCCCGGTGATCTGCACGCCATCCACCTTCACGCTGCCGCCGTCGAACTCCTCCAGGCCGGCGGCGATGGACAGCAGCGTGCTCTTGCCGCAACCGGACGTCCCGACGATGGAGACGAACTCGTTGTCCGCCAGGGTCAGGTCGATATTGCGCAGCACCTCACGGCGCGCTTTGCCGACCGCGAAACTCTTGTTCAGGCCGGAGATTTCCAGGGTCGCCATCAGTTGCGCCTCCGGTTGTAGCGGAACAGGACCTTCTCGCCGGCGCGCATGGCCTGGTCAGTGACCAGCCCGAGGAAGCCGAGCAGGAGGATATAGCCGATGATGGTGTCGGTCTGGAAGAAGCGCTGGGACACTGTGATGCGGTAGCCCAGGCCCGAGGTCGCGGCCACCAGCTCGGCCAGCACCAGCCAGGTCCAGGCCCAGCCAAGGCTTATCCGCAGCGCGTCCCAGATGCCTGGCAGTGCGCTGGGCAGGACGATCTTCAGGAGGATGCGGCGGTCCGGCATGCCCAGGGTCCGACCGAGGCCGACGAAGTCCGCCGGCACGCGCTTGATGGCATCCATCACCATCAGTACCTGCTGGAAGAAAGTACCGATCCAAATGATGAGGAATTTCTGGAAGTCGCTGGTGCCGGCCCAGAGGATGGTCAGCGGCACGAAGGCAACCACCGGCATGTAGCGCACGAAGTCCACCAGCGGTTCGCTGGCGGCTTTCCAGAAACCGTAGCAGCCGGCGAACACACCGATCACGATGGACATCGCCGAGGACACCACGAAGGCCACGGCAATGCGGTACACGCTGACCTTCAGGTCCGCCCACAGGGTGCCGTCGGCGGCCAGCTTGAGCATGCGCGCCCAGACGTCGCCGGGCGCCGGCAGGAAGATCTTCGGCACCGCGCCGCTGGCGCCAGCCAGCCACCAGAGCAGCGCCAGCAGGACGAACACGGCGCCGCCGATGAGCAGGAAGTGGCGCTGCGCAATCGGCTTGCCGATGGTGAACAGCGGGTTGGATTTACGGGCTTTCATGTCTGGCTCGTCGAACGAAGAAAGACACGCGCCGGCTCAGGGCCGGCGCGCGTGGTGTTTCGGAGAATCAGAGAGCCTCGACGAAGCGCGCGTCGATGGCCTGCGCCGGGGTGACTGGCTGCGGGAGAATGCCGGCTTCGCTGGCGGCCTTCTGGATATGCTCGAAGGAACCCTTCTGGAAGGTGCCCTTGAGCTCGGCCTTGTTCTCTTTCAGCGAGTAGAAATGCACGCCGTCGAACGCGCTGCCCAGCTCATCCTCATCGGCGCCCACACCCTTGGCGATCGCGGCGCGGCCTTCGGCGGTCTTCTCGTTGTACCGCGCAAGGCCCGCTTCCCAGCTCTTGATCAGCGCCAGCACCTGGCCAGGACGCTCCTTCAGCACTTCGTCGCGCACCACGAGCACGTCGCTGATGATGCCCGGGTCATCCGAGCCCTTGTACAGCAGGTTGACCTTGGGGTTCTGCTGCTTGGCCGCAGAGAGGTACGGCTCGTAGGTCACGGCGGCAGGTACCTGGCCTGCGATCAGCGCGCTGCCAGCGTTGGCAGCGGGCATCGGCACCGGCTGCACATCGGCGATGGTCAGGCCCGCCTTGCGCAGCGCGCTGTGCAGGAGGATGTCGCTGGTGGTGCCCTCTTCGTAGGCGACCTGCCTGCCCTTGAGATCGGTCAGGGTCTTGATCGATGGGTCGACGATCAGCGCGTCGGCGCTGGTGCTCTGGTCCAGCAGCAGGACGATCTTCACCGGCAAGCCTGCGGCGACCATCGCCATTGCGGTGTGAGTGGCCAGGTTGCCGCCATCGATCTGGCCGCTGGCCAACGCGGCATTCATGTCCTTGTCTTCGGTGAAGTTCACCAGTTCGACCTTCTCCAGGCCGTTGGCCTTGAAGGCGCCGGCCTGCTCGGCGACGTACCACTGGCCGTAGCCCAGCCAGGGCTGCATGCCCATTTTGAAGGTACCAGCCTCTGGCTTGGTGTCGGCCTTGAGCGGCGCAGCCTGGGCGGCGCCTGCCAGCAACAGGCTGGCGCAGGTGGCCACGGCCAGTTGGCGCAGCGCGGATACGAAGGTGGTGTGCATGGTCTCTCCCCGGTCATTGTTTTGCAGGACATTCTTCGGAAATGAAGTGCTGCTGAAGCGGCGGGGAGCTGCATCGGCCCATGCCCGCCGTGGGCGGGCACAGGCTCACATTCAATCGACGCAAATGCAAAGGATTTCGCCGCGGATCGGTTTAGCTCCGGGCCCGCAGGCAATCACCCGGCGGCCGGTCAGGGCTGCGGGATGGCGTCATCCTTGAACTGGTCCTTGATGTACTTGATCTCGGTGCGGCCGTGAGGGGCCGGCTGGCCATCCGGACCGATGTTGACGAAGACCATCTTGTCGACCGTGAGGATGCTCTTGCGGGTGATCTTGTTGCGCACTTCGCAGGTCAGGGTGATCGAGGTGCGCCCGAACTCGGTGGCGGTGATCCCCAGCTCGATGATGTCGCCCTGGCGCGCGGAGCTGACAAAGTTGATCTCGGAGATGAACTTGGTCACCACACGCTGGTTGCCCAACTGGACGATGGCGTAGATCGCCGCTTCTTCGTCGATCCACTTCAGAAGACTGCCGCCGAACAGGGTGCCATTCGGGTTGAGATCTTCGGGCTTGACCCATTTACGGGTATGGAAATTCATGTGTACTCCTTGTTGGGAGGTTGCGCCTCGTGAGCGCGATGACGGGGAAAGCCCCGCCGGCTACGCAAGTCTGGCCCGCTCCGGCGCCAGATACCTTGCCATGACTCAGAGTCAGTTCAACATCTCGCAAGCTAAAGCTGAACAAGGCGCAACGACCAGCGGGAGTAACAACCGAGGGGTGAGCGCCACCGAATCAAACAGGCGAAGTCCAGGCTCTGTGAATGAGCTGTTTACAACGCGGTTTGCCGATGCGCAGCAGATGTTCAGCCAAGACCCGCTTCGGCGCGGTACTGCGCCGCCTCGTCGACCAGCCAGTCGCGGAACGCGCCCAGCGTCACCGATTCCACCTTGCGTTCGGGAATCATCAGGTAATAGGCGTTTTCGCTCAAATAGGCATGCTGCATCGGCACGATCAGCCTGCCATCGGCCAACTCCTGCTGGATCAGCATCGGCGGAATCAGCGCCACGCCCATGCCGTGCATGGCCGCCTGGGCGAGCATCGAAAACAGTTCGTAGCGGGTACCGCCCATATCGTGGGCGACACTCATGCCCAGCGAACCGAACCACTGGCGCCAGGCATAGGGCCGGGTGGTCTGCTGCATCAGCGGCAACCCTGCGATTTCGGCGGCAGACAGCTCGGTGCGCCCGCCCAGCAGTTCGGGGCTGCACACCGGCACCGGGTTCTCGTGCATGAGGAAGTTGGCCACCGTACCGGACCAGACGCCATCGCCGAAGTACAGCGCGGCATCGAACTCCGTGTCGGCGAACAGGAATGGCCGGGTGCGGTTGGTCAGATTCACCGTGACTTCCGGGTGCAGGCGCTTGAAATCCTTCAAGCGCGGCAGCAGCCACTGGGTGGCGAAGGTCGGGACCACCGCCAGCTCCAGCGTACCGCCGCCCTGCTGCCCCATCACCGCCAGGGTGTCGCGCTCCACCGCGTCGAGCCGCGCGGCGACCCGGCGGCTGTAGTTCAAGCCGGCCTCGGTGAGTTTCACCCCGCGACGCGAGCGGCGAAACAGCTCGACACCCAAGAACTCCTCCAGCGCGGCGATCTGCCGGCATATCGCACTCTGGGTCAGCGACAGCTCGTCGGCGGCCTTGGTGAAGCTTTCATGGCGGGCGGCTGACTCGAAGGCGACCAACGCTGCGGTGGTCGGGATTTTACGTCGCATCGAATGCCTCTTCGGAATCTCGTGATACGGCCAAACCGGCAGAAGCGCCTGAAAATGCCATTCAAACGCCTGTTCGCTCATCACCGACACAATTACGGAGTGAAAAAATAGCACAACAGCGTGCAAATTAATCGGTTGCCCGGCTTCCCGACGGCTGACTAGGATGGCCCACACCCAGCCCGCCTAGACTTGAGCGGGTCTTTCACTGTCTGTTCCGAGGTTTTCTTCATGGCCACCAAAGCAAGCTTCAACTGGGAAGATCCGCTGCTGCTGGATCAGCAACTCACCGAAGAAGAGCGCATGGTGCGCGACAGCGCCTACCAGTTCGCCCAGGACAAGCTGGCCACTCGCGTGCTGGAAGCCTTCCGCCACGAGCAGACCGACCCGGCAATCTTCCGCGAGATGGGCGAAACCGGCCTGCTCGGCGCGACCATCCCCGCCGAATACGGCGGCAGCGGCCTGAACTACGTCTGCTACGGCCTGATCGCCCGTGAAGTCGAACGTGTCGACTCCGGCTATCGCTCGATGATGAGCGTGCAGTCCTCCCTGGTGATGGTGCCGATCTACGAGTTCGGCAACGAAGCCACTCGCCAGAAGTACCTGCCCAAGCTGGCCAGCGGCGAATACATCGGCTGCTTCGGCCTGACCGAGCCGAACCACGGTTCCGACCCGGGCTCGCTGATCACCCGCGCCCGCAAGGTCGACGGCGGCTACCGCCTGACCGGCAACAAGATGTGGATCACCAACAGCCCGATCGCCGATGTCTTCGTGGTCTGGGCCAAGGATGACGAAGGCCAGATCCGTGGCTTCGTCCTGGAGAAAGGCTGGGAAGGTCTGTCCGCTCCGGCCATCCACGGCAAGGTCGGCCTGCGCGCCTCCATCACCGGCGAGATCGTGATGGACAACGTGTTCGTCCCCGAAGAGAACGCGTTCCCCGAAGTTCGCGGCCTGCGCGGCCCGTTCACCTGCCTGAACTCCGCTCGCTACGGCATCTCCTGGGGCGCCCTGGGTGCAGCCGAAGCCTGCTGGCACACCGCACGCCAGTACACCCTGGACCGCAAGCAGTTCGGCCGTCCGCTGGCCGCAAACCAGCTGATCCAGAAGAAGCTGGCCGACATGCAGACAGAGATCACCCTCGCCCTGCAAGGCTGCCTGCGCCTGGGCCGCATGAAGGACGAAGGCACCGCCGCCGTCGAAATCACCTCGATCATGAAGCGCAATAGCTGCGGCAAGGCCCTGGACATCGCGCGCATGGCCCGTGACATGCTCGGCGGCAACGGCATCTCCGACGAGTTCGGCGTCGCCCGCCACCTGGTCAACCTGGAAGTGGTCAATACCTACGAAGGTACCCACGACGTCCACGCGCTGATCCTTGGTCGCGCCCAGACCGGCATCCAGGCGTTCTTCTAAGCGCCTCGCGCCGATCCTGAAAGGTCGGCGCACGTTTTACCTCTCGCCCGAGAGGCCCCGGGGAGGGACGTGGAGTCCCCGCACCGCCCCCTCCCCGCCCCAATTCACGTTGCAGGTGATTCCATGTCCGGCGCCCTTTCGCACATCCGTGTCCTCGACCTCTCCCGCGTCCTCGCCGGCCCCTGGGCCGGGCAGATCCTCGCCGACCTCGGCGCCGAGGTGATCAAGATCGAGCGCCCCGGCAGTGGCGACGACACCCGCGCCTGGGGCCCGCCGTTCCTGAAAGACGCAGACGGTCGCGATACCAGCGAAGCGGCGTATTACCTGTCGGCGAACCGCAACAAGAAGTCCCTGACCATCGATTTCACTCAGCCCGAAGGCCAGCGCCTGGTTCGCGAACTGGCGGCCAATGCCGACATCGTGCTGGAGAACTTCAAGGTTGGCGGCCTTGCGGCCTATGGCCTGGACTACGAGTCGCTGAAGGCGATCAACCCGAAGCTGATCTACTGCTCGATCACCGGCTTCGGCCAGTTCGGCCCCTACGCCAAGCGTGCCGGCTACGACTTCATGATCCAGGGGCTGGGCGGCCTGATGAGCCTGACCGGCCGCTCCGACGCGGAGGAAGGCGCCGGCCCGGTGAAAGTCGGCGTAGCGCTGACCGACATCCTCACAGGCCTCTACTCCTCCACCGCGATCCTCGCTGCCCTGGCCCACCGCGATGTCAGCGGTATCGGCCAGCACATCGACATGGCGCTGCTGGACGTACAGGTCGCCTGCCTGGCCAACCAGACCCTGAACTACCTGACCACCGGCAACCCGCCGCGTCGCCTGGGCAACGCGCACCCGAACATCGTGCCCTACCAGGACTTCCCCACCGCGGACGGCGACTTCATCCTCACCGTCGGCAACGACGGGCAGTTCCGCAAGTTCGCCGAACTGGCCGGCCACCCGGAATGGGCCACCGACGAGCGTTTCGCCACCAACCAGGCGCGCGTGGCTCACCGCGAAGTGCTGATCCCGTTGATCCGCCAGGCCACCGTGATGCGCACCACCGCCGAGTGGATCGCCGTGCTGGAGCAGGCCAGCGTGCCCTGCGGCCCGATCAACGACCTGGCCCAGGTATTCGCCGACCCGCAGGTGATCGCCCGCGGCCTGCGCCTGGACCTGCCGCACCCGCTGGCCGGCAGCGTGCCGCAGGTGGCCAGCCCGATCCGCCTTTCCGAAACCCCGGTGCAGTACCGCAACGCGCCGCCGACCCTCGGCCAGCACACCCACGAAATCCTCGAAGGCTTGCTGGGCCTGGATGAAGCGACCATCGGCAAGCTGCGCGCGGACGGCGTCATCTGATTGCGCGCCCCGCTCCCGGCGGGGCGCTAACGAGCATCTCCTGACTGGCTTCCAGCGCCGGGTTTTCACGGCCCCGTCGCTGGAAGCCGGCGGAGATCACATTCCGCTGACCGGCGGCGCACGCCGGACTTGGGCGATGCTCAAGGCGCCGCTATAATCGCCCCCTCAAGCGACTTCCCGGTCGCTCCCGCCTTCCGTTCGAGGGGCGCTGCAGCAGGTCGGCAACCCCGACTTGTCAGGCTCGAACGGAGCGCGCTCACAGTACCGAATCCCGGTGCTGTAAACGCATCAACGGCGCCCATTCGCAGACAACGAATGGAGAGTTACGCATGAGCGCTGTCATGACGCCTGCCGGTTTCACCGATTTTAAAGTCGCCGATATTTCCCTGGCCGCATGGGGCCGCCGCGAGCTGATCATCGCCGAGTCCGAAATGCCGGCACTGATGGGCCTGCGCCGCAAGTACGCCGGCCAACTGCCGCTCAAGGGCGCAAAAATCCTGGGCTGCATCCACATGACCATCCAGACCGGCGTGCTCATCGAAACCCTGACCGCCCTGGGCGCCGAAGTACGCTGGTCCTCCTGCAACATCTTCTCCACCCAGGATCAGGCCGCAGCCGCCATCGCCGCTGCCGGCATCCCGGTATTCGCCTGGAAAGGCGAGACCGAGGAAGAGTACGAGTGGTGCATCGAGCAGACCATCCTCAAGGACGGCCAGCCGTGGGACGCCAACATGGTGCTGGACGACGGCGGCGACCTGACCGAGATCCTGCACAAGAAGTACCCGGCGATGCTGGAGAAGATCCACGGCATTACCGAAGAGACCACCACCGGTGTGCACCGCCTGCTCGACATGCTCAAGGCCGGCACCCTGAAAGTCCCGGCGATCAACGTCAACGACTCGGTCACCAAGAGCAAGAACGACAACAAGTACGGCTGCCGTCACAGCCTCAACGACGCCATCAAGCGCGGCACCGACCACCTGCTGTCGGGCAAGCAGGCCCTGGTGATCGGTTACGGCGACGTGGGCAAGGGCTCCGCCCAGTCCCTGCGTCAGGAAGGCATGATCGTGAAGGTATCGGAAGTCGACCCGATCTGCGCCATGCAGGCCTGCATGGACGGCTTCGAAGTCGTATCTCCCTACAAGAACGGCCTGAACGACGGCACCGAAGCCAGCGTCGACGCCGCCCTGCTGGGCAAGATCGACCTGATCGTCACCACCACCGGCAACGTCAACGTCTGCGACGCCGGCATGCTGAAGGCCCTCAAGAAGCGCGCCGTGGTCTGCAACATCGGCCACTTCGACAACGAGATCGACACCGCCTTCATGCGCAAGACCTGGGCCTGGGAAGAGGTCAAGCCGCAGGTGCACAAGATCCACCGTACCGGCAAGGACGGCTTCGACCCGCACAACGATGACTACCTGATCCTGCTGGCCGAAGGCCGCCTGGTGAACCTGGGCAATGCCACCGGCCACCCGTCGCGCATCATGGACGGTTCCTTCGCCAACCAGGTGCTGGCCCAGATCCACCTGTTCGAGCAGAAGTTCGCCGAGCTGTCCGCCGAAGACAAAGCCCGGCGCCTGACCGTCGAAGTACTGCCGAAGAAGCTCGACGAAGAAGTAGCGCTGGAGATGGTCAAAGGCTTCGGTGGCGTAGTCACCCAACTTACCCCGAAACAGGCCGAGTACATCGGCGTGACCGTGGAAGGCCCGTTCAAGCCGGACACCTACCGCTACTGATGTGCCAAGGGGCAGACGAGCAATCGTCTGCCCCGTTGCCATATGCGGACTGGAAACAATGAACCTGCAGGATAGCTACAACCAGGCCTGGCTCTTCGCCGCCAGCGCTCACGCTGGCCAGACGCTGACCGCCTCGACGCTACCCTACGCGGTCCACCTGGCAATGGTGGCCAACGAAGTCATGGCGGCCGACCGCGAAGCGTCCATCGAACGCCTGGCGGAGACCGTCCAGATCGCCCTGCTGCACGATGTGCTCGAAGACACCTCGGTAAGCTTCGAACAACTGCAAACGCGTTTCGGCGCCTTCGTTGCGGAAGGAGCCCAGCGGCTGAGCAAGGCAGCGGACGGCGGCAAACTGTCGCTGGAGAACTACCTTGGCAGGCTGGCCAGCGCCGCGCCGCAGTATGCGATCGTCAAGCTGTGCGACCGGATCACCAACCTGCAACCGCCACCCTCCACCTGGGCGCGGAGCAAGATCAGCGAGTATCACGCGGAGTCGCAGCGCATCCTGGCCGTACTCGGCCACGCGCACGAGCCCAGCGCCGAGCGACTGCGCGAGAAGATAGACAACTATCGCCGTTACTTCTGAAGTCGACGGCACATACCGGTCGCTGCGCGACGACGCAGCACCGAAGGAACGACCATGAGTCAGAACGAACGCCGTTTCAGCTTCGAGTTCTTCCCCGCCAAGACCGAAGCCGGCCACGAAAAACTGCTGGCGACCGCTCGCCAACTGGCCGCGTACAAACCCGATTTCTTCTCCTGCACCTACGGTGCCGGCGGCTCGACCCGCGACCGCACCCTCACCACCGTGCTGCAGCTCGACGGTGACGTGCAGGTTCCGACAGCGCCGCACCTGTCCTGCGTCGGCGATACCAAGGCCGAACTGCGCGCCCTGCTCGCCCACTACAAGGATGCCGGCATCCGCCGCATCGTCGCCCTGCGTGGCGACCTGCCCTCGGGCATGGGCATGGCCAGCGGCGAGCTGCGCTTCGCCAACGAACTGGTGGAATTCATCCGCTCCGAGACCGGCGACCACTTCCACATCGAAGTTGCCGCCTATCCGGAAGTTCACCCACAAGCACGCAATTTCGAGGATGATCTCGCCAATTTCGTGCGCAAGG
This sequence comes from Pseudomonas triclosanedens, assembly GCF_026686735.1. Lineage (NCBI taxonomy): Bacteria > Pseudomonadati > Pseudomonadota > Gammaproteobacteria > Pseudomonadales > Pseudomonadaceae > Pseudomonas > Pseudomonas triclosanedens. The sequence continues at coordinate 5,670,679 of NZ_CP113432.1, forward strand.
TCAAAGCCGGCGCCGATAGCGCGATCACACAATACTTCTTCAACGCCGACAGCTACTTCCATTTTGTCGAGCGTGCGGAGAAACTCGGTGTCAGCATTCCGGTCGTACCGGGTATCATGCCGATCACCAACTACACCAAGCTGGCCCGCTTCTCCGACGCCTGTGGCGCGGAAATCCCTCGATGGATTCGCAAGCAACTGGAAGCCTACGGCGACGACACCGCCAGCATCCAGGCCTTTGGCGAGCAGGTGATCACCGAAATGTGCGAACGCCTTCTCGAAGGCGGCGCACCCGGATTGCACTTCTACACGCTGAACCAGGCTGACCCCAGCCTGGCACTCTGGAACAACCTCAAGCTCCCACGCTGAGGATCATTGCTCCGGGCTAACCGTCCTCGATCCCGGCCAGCGCAACGCCGGCGTATCGTGGACGGAGTGCTTGCAGCCATCGGCTGAGCGCTCGCCCCGAGCGTAGAACCACGCGCCCTCGAGCCGGCAGGTCGCCGGCCTACAGGAACCCCGCATGTCCTTTACTTCCCTCGGTCTCTCCGAGGCCCTGGCTGGCGCTGTCGAAGCCGCCGGCTACGCGCAGCCCACTCCCGTACAGGAACGAGCCATTCCCGCCGTACTGCAAGGCCGCGACCTGATGGTTGCCGCCCAGACCGGCACCGGCAAGACCGGCGGCTTCGCCCTCCCGGTTCTCGAACGCCTGTTCCCCGAAGGCCACCCTGACCGCGAGCATCGCCACGGGCCGCGCCAGGCCCGCGTGCTGGTCCTGACACCGACCCGCGAGCTGGCCGCCCAGGTCCATGACAGCTTCAAGATCTACGCCCGCGACCTACCGCTCAAGAGTGCCTGCATCTTCGGCGGCGTCGGCATGAACCCGCAGGTCCAGGCCGTCTCCAAGGGCGTCGACGTGCTCGTCGCCTGCCCCGGCCGCCTGCTCGATCTGGTCGGCCAGGGCAGCATCGACCTGTCCCATGTGGAGATCCTCGTCCTCGACGAAGCCGACCGCATGCTCGACATGGGCTTCATCCATGACGTGAAGAAAGTCCTCGCCAAGCTGCCGCCCAAGCGCCAGAACCTGCTGTTCTCGGCGACCTTCTCGAAAGACATCGTCGACCTCGCCAACAAGCTCCTGCACAACCCGGAGCGCATCGAGGTCACCCCGCCGAACACCACCGTCGAGCGCATCGAGCAGCGCGTATTCCGTGTCCCCGCGCAGCAGAAGCGCGTTCTGCTGGCGCACCTGGTGACCGTCGGCGCCTGGGAGCAGGTACTGGTGTTCACCCGCACCAAGCACGGCGCCAACCGCCTCGCCGAGTACCTGACCAAGCATGGCCTGCCGGCTGCCGCGATCCACGGCAACAAGAGCCAGAACGCACGCACCAAGGCCCTGGCCGACTTCAAGGCTAACGACGTACGTATCCTGGTCGCCACCGATATCGCCGCCCGCGGCCTGGACATCGACCAACTGCCCCACGTGGTCAACTACGAGTTGCCCAACGTCGAGGAAGACTACGTCCACCGCATCGGCCGCACCGGCCGCGCCGGTCGCACGGGCGAGGCCATCTCGCTGGTGGCGCCGGACGAGGAGAAGCTGCTCAAGGCCATCGAACGCCTGACCAAGCAACGCATCCCTGATGGTGACATGCAGGGCTTCGACCCCGACGCCGTACTGCCGGAAGTCCAGCAGCCAGAGCCGAAGGAAACCTCCCAGCGCCAGCCGCGCAAAGACAAGGCCAAGCGCGGCGAACGCAAGGACCGCAACAGGGACAAACCGCAGAGCGAAGAGCAGGCGAATGCCGCCGCCCCCTCCGAAGGCGAAGCCGAACAGGGTGACAAACCCGCCGGCAAGCGCCGCCGTCGCGGCGGGCGCGGCAAGCGCAAAGGTGACGGCCAGGGCGGCGATGCCCAGCCGAGCAGCAACGCCCAACCACGCGAATCCCGCCAACCTCGCCAGCAGCAGCCAAAACCGACTCGCGCACCGAAGGTCGACGGTAACCGCGACCCGGAAGAATTCCTCGACGACGACTTCGACAACTTCGGCAACCGCGCCGACTATGTCAGCCCGTTCCCGGACAAGGACCAGCAACGCGGCCAGCGCCGCCGTGGCGGTCAGGGCCAGGGGCAAGGCCAGAACCAGGGCCAGCAACGCGCTCGCGGCCAGGGCGGCCAGGGCGGCGGCCAAGGCCAGGGCAATGGGCAGAACCGTGGACAAGGCAAGGCTGCCAGGAAGCCCAACGGCAGCGGCGCTCGCGGCCAGGGCGGCAACAATGGCCAAGGCAAGCAGGGCCAGCGCAAGCGCGGTGGCAAGGCATCCACCTCGCGGATGAATGACGCGCCGCTGCGCGAACCGAGCGAGTACGGCGCGGCCAAGCCGACCCGTCAGCCGGTCGTTATCAACAAGCGCGACCTGATCCGCACCGATCGCTTCCCCACTGCCGAGCAGTTGGAAGAGCTCGAACCGCGACGCAAGACAGAGCGCCCCGCGCTGCTGACCCGCAACCGCGACTGACGCTACAGAAGAAACCGCCCTCCGGGGCGGTTTCTTTTTGCCCACAAGTCTCCGCGGGAGCACCTGGCAAGTCCGCAAAACGGCGCGGAGCCAGGCGATCCCCCTCGAGCGGTGCGCGACAGCATTGACGGGGGCAAATCGACCCGCCTCGCTTCCGGTATTCGGTGCCGCCTCCGCCGATCACGGCCCAGGGCATGAAAAAGCCGCCCGAAGGCGGCTTTTTCATAACAGCATCGAACCTCAGAGCACTTGCCGCAGGAAGGTCTGTGCGCGCGTATCCTTGGGCTGGGCGAAGAACTCCGCCGGGGAGGCGTCTTCCAGCAGCTTGCCGTGATCGAAGAACAACACCCGGTCCGCCACTTCACGTGCAAAGCCCATCTCGTGGGTGACGCAAACCATCGTCATGCCTTCCAGTGCGAGGGTCTTCATCACGTCCAGCACCTCGCCAACCATCTCCGGGTCGAGCGCCGAGGTTGGTTCGTCGAACAGCATGACCTTCGGATCCATGCACAGCGCGCGAGCGATGGCGACGCGCTGCTGCTGGCCGCCGGAAAGACGCGACGGGTACTCATCGGCCTTCTGACCGATACCGACCTTTTCCAGCAACGCCCTGGCCTTGGCCTCTCGCTCAGCCTTGCCACGCTTGCGCACGACCTTCTGGGCGAGACAGAGGTTTTCCAGCACGGTCATGTGCGGGAACAGGTTGAAGTGCTGGAACACCATTCCGACTTCGCGGCGGTAGGCGTTGATGTCGGTCCTGGGGTTGGCGAGGTCGACACCATCGATACTCACCGAACCGGAGTCGAACTCTTCCAGGCCGTTCAGGCAGCGCAGGAACGTGGATTTGCCAGAACCGGAAGGCCCGATCACCACCACTACCTCGCCCTTGGCCACGCCGGTTGTGACGTCGTCGACGGCACGAACGACCTGCCCGCGGGTATCGAACACCTTCGTCAGGTTGCGGACTTCAATCACTTTGGCCGAGCCTCCGTTCCAGACGACCTGCAAGGTGCGACAGCGGCAGGTTGATCACCAGGTAGAGCGCCGCGACGCAGAACCAGATTTCGAAGGTGGAGAACGAAGTGGTGATCGCCTCGCGGCCACTCTTGGTCAGTTCAGTGATGGCGATCACCGAGACCAGCGAGGTGTCCTTCACCAGGCTGATGAACTGTCCGGCCAGCGGTGGCAGCACGCGCTTGAAGGCTTGCGGCAGGATAACGTGGCGCATGGACTGCGCCGCGTTAAGACCCAGCGAGCGTGCCGCTTCGTCCTGGCCACGGGCAATGGACTGCACGCCAGCACGGACGATCTCGGCCACGTATGCGCCGGTGAACAGCGCCAGCGCCGCCACCCCGGCGAACTCGCGGGAAAGGTTCAGCACTGTGCCGATGAAGAAATAGAAGATGAATATCTGCACCAGGAGCGGTGTGCCGCGTACCAGCTCGACATAGAGCGTCGACAGGTCATGCAGCGTCGGGTTCTTCGACAGGCGGCAAAGGCCGGTGAACAGCCCGATGATCAGACCGAACGCGCCGGAGACGAAGGAAATCCACAACGTGGTCCACAACCCCCAGGCCAGAGGGCCTGCGGCCCAGTGGCGCTGTACGCCGACCACGTCGCCTTCGCTGACGTCGTCGTTTTCGGAAAACTGCAGGCTGTCGGCGGCGACGCTCAGGACTTGCTGCCTGCCGTCCTCGCCCTGCAGCGTCACGCGGACATTGCGCCCATCCTCTTCGACCTTCTCCACTCGCGAGATGTTGTCCGCCCGCTGCGGCTCTTCCGCCTTGTAGGCGAAGTACTGCGGGACACGATTCCAGCGCCACTCGTAGGAGATCAGAGAGGTGGAATACCAGATGGCCAGGCCGATCAGCAGAATGATCAGCCCGGTCAGCCCATGCCAGGGCCAGGTTGCGCGTTTCGTTCTAGCCACGAATCTTTACCGTGAAAATGCGAACGCGCAGGCCGGGGCCTGCGCGTCGGGTCGACCAACTTGGGACGTGGATTATTCCATGTCCTTCAGCCAGTCGGTGCTCTTGAACCACTTGTCATGCAGACGATCGTAAGTACCGTCTTCGTGAATCTGCTTGAGGAAGTTGTTGATGAAGTTGACCGAGTCGTAGTCGCCCTTCTTCAGGCCGAAAGCCAGCGGCTCGTATGTGAACGGCTGGTCCAGGTAAACCAGCTTGCCAGCGCCGAACTTGCTGACGGCCACGACGTTGTACGGCGAGTCGTAGATGAAGGCGTCGGCCTTGCCGTTGACGACGTCCATTACCGCTTCCGGCTCGTTGTCGAAACCGTGGTACTGGGCCTTGGAGAGCTGCTTCTTGGCGACGAACTCGCCAGTGGTGCCGATCTTGGAGGTGATGCGGTACTTCGCATCGTTCAGGTCCTTGTAGGACTTGATTTCGCCTTCCAGTTCCTTGCGGATCAGCAGCGTCTGACCGACCACGATGAAGGGATCGGAGAAGTTCAGGCGCAGGTTGCGTTCCTGGGTCAGGGTCATGCCTGAGCCGATCATGTCGAACTTGTCGGTGAGCAGAGCAGGGATGATGCCGTCATAAGCGGTGGAAACCAGCTCCAGCTTGACGTTCATGGCCTTGGCCATTGCCTTGAGCAGATCGACTTCGAATCCGACGATCTGACCGCGCTTATTGGTCATCTCGAACGGCATATAGGTCGGGTCCATGCCCACGCGCAGAGTGCCGCGCTTGACCGCTTCATCAATGGCGCCGGCCTGTGCCGAAGCCACGCCGACCAGGGCGCAGACGCCCATCACCAGCGATGCCAGGTACTTTTTCATCCCCAAACTCCCAAGCAAGTGAAAGAACTTCTTGTTGTTCCCATAGATCGAGCCGGGCATTCGCTGCCCGACAGGCGCGGGGGCTGGTCGCGCCAGAAGGGTGCGAAGCGTACCCGATGCGCCGTACATCTCAATCTTTTCTGGATAGCTGGCGCAGGGTACCAGTAGCGCCGCGCGGGGAAAACAGGCGAACCCGCAGGTCGACCTCGCCGCTGACGGGCGAGGTCGACCGGATTCAGGATTGCGCGGCAGGCATCGCCAGTGAGCCGGGCTCCGCCACGGGAGCGAGCGGCAGGGCTGGAGCGTGCGCGTCAGCCTGCAGCGATTGCCGCCACGGGCCGATCCACTGCTCCTTGTCGCCTTGCCAGAGCGCCAGATGCAGGCGTGACAGCGCCACCGGATCACTCAGCAGCGCCAGGCGCACACTGCCATCCAGTTGCGCAGGACCGGCATCCAGCGCCTTCTGCACGCGCTCGGCACGCATTGCCTCGATCGGCTCGGACTTGCCGTGGCGAGCAGTACCCATCGCACAGGCCAGGGCATTGAGCACCGGATCGACGGTTGCGCGGAGGAAGCCGTCCTTCAATGCCTGCCAGCGGTTCTGGTAGGTGTACTCGTCGGTGGCACGCAGCTCGCGCGGGGTGTCGTACTCCTCGGGGATGAGGAACAGCTTCTCGTCGCGCGATGCCAGGCCCAGTTTGACCCGGCTGCTGATCACCGACACCGGGATCGACAGCATCAGGGCCCCGACGATCGGCGAGAGCCACCACAGGAAGCGCGGGTTCAGCCAGGCCACCAGCAGCGCCCAGCACAGGCCCAGCAGTGTCTGCAGGCCGTGGCGACGGATCGCCTCACCCCACGGGGTATCGTCGTCATCGCGCTGCGGTGACTTCCACTGCGCTTCCCAGCCAAGGAAGGCGGCCAGCACGAAGCGGGTGTGGAAGAGCATGCGCACCGGCGCCAGCAGCACCGAGAAGAGCATCTCCAGGAGCATGCTCAGCGTCACCTTGACCACGCCACCGTAGCCCTTGGCACCCTTGGCCCAGATCAGCATGACGCTGAGCAGCTTGGGCAGGAACAGCAGGGTCAGGGTGGTGGAGAACAGCGCGATAGCCTTTTCCGGATGCCATTGCGGCCAGATGGGGAACAACTGGCGCGGTTCGAGGAAGTACTGCGGCTCCATCAACTGGTGTACCGCCAGCAGCGCCGTGGACAGCACCAGGAAGAAGAACCACAACGGCGCCGACAGGTAGGACATCACGCCAGTGAGGAACACCGCGCGGTGCACCGGGTGCATGCCCTTGACCAGGAACAGGCGGAAGTTCATCAGGTTGCCGTGGCACCAGCGACGGTCGCGCTTGAGCTCGTCCAGCAGGTTCGGCGGCAGTTCTTCGTAGCTGCCTTCCAGGTCGTAGGCGATCCACACGCCCCAGCCGGCGCGGCGCATCAGCGCGGCTTCGACGAAGTCATGGGAGAGGATCGCCCCGGCGAAGGAACCCTTGCCCGGCAGCGGCGCCAGGGCGCAGTGCTCGATGAAGGGCTTCATGCGGATGATCGCGTTGTGGCCCCAGTAGTGCGACTCACCCAGTTGCCAGAAGTGCAGGCCGGCGGTGAACAGCGGGCCATACACGCGGGTGGCGAACTGCTGCATGCGCGCATAGAGGGTATCCATGCCCGAGGCCTTCGGCGCGGTCTGGATGATGCCCGCCTCCGGATTGGCTTCCATCAGCCGCACCAGCTTGGTCAGGCAGTCGCCGCTCATCACGCTGTCGGCATCCATGACGACCATGTACTTGTACTGGCCACCCCAGCGGCGGCAGAAGTCGTCGATGTTGCCGCTCTTGCGCTTCACCCGGCGCCGACGACGGCGGTAGAAGATGCGCCCGAAGCCCTTGGCCTCGTTGCACAGCTCGATCCAGGCCTTTTCCTCAGCTACGGCGATGTCCGGCTGGTTGGTGTCGCTCAACACGAAGAAGTCGAAGCGATCCAGCTCGCCGCTGGCAGCCACCGACTCGAAGGTCGCGCGCAGACCGGCGAAGACGCGCGGAACATCTTCGTTGCAGATCGGCATGACGATAGCGGTACGGGCCTCGGCTGCGATCGGCTCGTTGCCGGCGCTGCTACCGGAAATCCGGTAGCGGTCGCGCCCGGTGAGCAGCTCCCAGAAGCCCATCAGGGCAGTCCAGAAGCCAGCGGAAACCCAGCAGAACAGGATGGCGAAGAGCGTCAGGACACCGAACTGGACGACATAGGGCAGCACCTGCTCCAGCGTCTGCAGCCAGGTCTGGCGGTTAATTTCTTCCAGATCCACGAAGGCCCAGCCCTGATACGGCAGGATGCCCTTCATGTAGTAGGTGGCGACGGTAGTTTGCCCCAGCATCAGCAGCACCAGGATGAACCGGCGCCAGGAGCCGACACGCTGCCAGCGCGCCCTGGGCAGGTCGCGCGAGGGCCTGGACGGATTGCTGCGCCCGGTCAGGCGACGCCAGCCGCGGACCAGCGGGTTGGTGCGCCAGGGCTCGGGAATGACCTTGGTACGCTGGATCGGCGGCGCGGCCTTGAGGTAGGTGCGACCGTTATCGTCCATCCCCAGCATTTGCGCGTCGTCCAGCTCCTGGCCGAAGCCATGACGCAAACGCGCGCCGACCGAAGCCAGCGCGGCGTTGTCACCGCCCTCGCGGGCGGTGCCAGCGAGCTGCTCATGCAGCTCGCTGAAGGAATCGACCTGGGCCAGACGCTCGCGCTCCTGCTCGGACAGCGGCAGGTGCGCGAGGTAGTCGGCCAACGGAGCCGTCGTAGAGGTGGAGTTATTCATCGGCAGGCAGCTGGTAGCTCCAGGTTTCGGAAATCGTCTGGCCGCCATTCACCAGCGCAGCACGCATTTCCGTCGGCTTCTTCGGATCCTTGACCTTGATCCGCAGGGTCAGACGCCAGCCCTGGGTAACCGGGTTGTAGCGCAGATTGTTCTCCTTGACCTCGGCATTGTCGTCGGTGCTCACCTGGGTGCTCACCGGCGCATCGCCAGCCAGCGCTTTCAGGGTCGGGCCGACGAAGTCGACAACCAGGGCAACGCTGCCGTCGGGCTGGCGGATCAGGTTCTTCTGCTTCACGTCCCCCACGGAACGCATGGTCTGCATGACCCAGGAGTTCTTCGGATCGTGCAGGGCATCTTCGTCCTTGGTCCAGCGCATGCGATAGGCGAAGTCCAGCGGCTCGCCGTTCTCCGGGCGCTTCTCGGGGTTCCAGAAGGCAACGATGTTGTCGTTGGTCTCGTCCGGCGTCGGGATCTCCACCAGTTCGATGGTGCCCTTACCCCAGTCACCTTGCGGCTCGACCCAGGCGGACGGACGCAGATCGTAGCGATCGTCCAGGTCTTCGTAGCGGGAGAACTCGCGGCCGCGCTGCAGCAGGCCGAAACCTTTCGGATTCTCGACGCTGTAGGCGCTGACGGAGAGGTGTTTCGGATTGTTCAGCGGGCGCCAGATCCACTCGTCGTTGCCGGCATGGATCTGCAGGCCGGTGGAGTCATGAAGCTCGGGACGGAAGTTGTGCTCCGCCGACGGCTGGTTGGAGCCGAACAGGAACATGCTGGTCAGCGGGGCCAGGCCCAGCTTGGAAACCTTGTCGCGCAGATAGACACGGGCCTTCACGTCGACCACGGTGTCGTTGCCCGGCCGCACGATGAAGCGATAGGCACCGGTCGCGCGCGGCGAGTCCAGCAGGGCGAAGATCACCAGGTGCTTGTCCGAGGGCTTGGGATGCTCGATCCAGAACTCGCGGAAGCGCGGGAATTCCTCGCCGGACGGCAGCGCAGTGTCCAGCGCCAGGCCGCGGGCGGACAGGCCCCACCAGTGGCCCTTGCCAACGATGCGGAAGTAGCTCGCGCCGAGGAAGGTGGCGATCTCGTCCTGTTTGTCCGGGGAGTTGATCGGATAGAGGATGCGGAAACCGGCGTAGCCGAGGTCCTTGGTAGCGTTTTCGTCGAACTTCAGTGAACCGAAGTCGAAACGGGAGGGATCGTACTTGATCTCCTTGACGCTGGTGGAAGTGACCTCATTGATCTTCACCGGCGTGTCGAAGTGCATGCCTTGGTGATAGAAGCTGATCTTGAAGGGTGTCTTCTCATCGGCCCAGTAGGCCTTCTCGTTACGGAAGCGAATCTGCTGGTAGTCGGCGAATTTCATTTCGCTGAACTCCGATGGCAGATTGCTGGTAGGTGCGCTGTACTTCTCACCTGCCAGGGCCTTGGCCTTTTCGGCCACGTCATCGAGATTGAAAGCCCACGCCTGGCTGGTGCTCAACGCCAGGAGGGCGGAGCCGACCAGCGCGCGCAGGAGCTTGCTGGAAAAAGGTTGCTGAACGGAACGGAAAATCACGAGTCCCCCTCGTCCGTGAACATGAAGCTGATAAAGCCGGCAAAAGCGATGCCAAAATGCCGACGATTGAGTTCCGACCCCGGTGAGCCTGAATGATTCCCCGATTTTTTCAGCGGGTAATTCAGTCTCCCGGAGACCCATTGTTCTATGTGCATATGCCCTAACCATCATCCCACGGCGTTATGACAAGCTGCCGCGCGTTCAAGCCTCCAGAAGAAAGGTCACTGGCCCGTCATTGACCAGATGAACCTGCATGTTGGCGCCGAAACGGCCAGTGGCGACCAGGGAATGACGGGCTCGCGCCTGCTCAACGAGAAAATCGAACAGCGCGGCGCCCCTTTCCGGAGGCGCCGCGCTGGAAAAACTCGGCCGAAGCCCCTTCCGGGTATCCGCGGCCAGCGTGAACTGCGAAACCAGCAGCAGACCGCCGCCGACATCGCTCAACGAAAGATTCATTTTACCTTCATCGTCGCCGAACACTCGATAGTTAAGCAGCTTGTGCAACAAACGGTTCGCCGACTCTTCGCTGTCCTCCGGCTCGACGCCCACCAGGACCAGCAGGCCGTGATCGATAGCGCCGACTACCTCGCCGCCAACCTCGACGCGAGCGCCGCTCACGCGCTGAATCAGCCCTTTCATTCAGCCTCCGGCGGGAGGTTCAGCAGACGACGGCCAATCTCGTTGGTCGCGCGCACCAGCGCGTCGGTGATACCCGCCTCGCTCGCCGCATGGCCAGCGTCGCGCACAACTTGCAGTTCGCTGTTGGGCCAGGCCTTGTGCAGCGCCCAGGCATTGTCCAGCGGGCAGACCACATCATAGCGGCCATGCACGATCACTCCCGGCAGATGGGCGATCTTGTGCATGTCGCGCAGCAGTTGGTTCGGCTCCAGGAAACCGCCGTTGACGAAATAATGGTTCTCGATGCGGGCGATGGACAGCGAACGGTGCGGATCGGAGAAGCGATCCACCACCGCCGGATTTGGCCGCAGCGTGGCGGTGCGGCCTTCCCAGGTAGACCATGCGCGCGCCGCGTGCATCTGGGCGATCTGGTCCGGGCCGGTCAGGCGGCGATGGAAAGCCTGCAGCAGGTCGCCCTGCTCGTCGGCCGGAATCGGCGCCAGGTAGTCTTCCCAGTAATCCGGGAACAGGCGGCTGGCCCCTTCCTGGTAGAACCACTGGATGTCCTGCGGACGACACAGAAAGACGCCGCGCACGATCAGCGCCAGCACGCGCTCGGGGTGTGCCTGGGCATAGGCCAGCGACAGCGTGGACCCCCAGGAGCCGCCGAACAGCACCCACTTGTCGATGCCCAGGTGCTCGCGGATACGCTCGATGTCCCGCACCAGATGCCAGGTGGTGTTGTTCTCCAGGCTGGCGTAGGGCGTGGAGCGGCCGCAGCCGCGCTGGTCGAAGGTGACGATACGGTACAGGTTGGGGTCGAAGAAACGCCGCGACAGCGCATCGCAGCCGGAACCCGGCCCGCCATGCACGAACAGCACTGGCAGCCCGTCGGGCGTGCCGCTCTCGTCCACATAGAGGACGTGGGGCTCCTCGACGGCCAGTTCATGGCGAGCGTAAGGCTTGATTTCCGGATACAAAGCTTGCATGGCGTGCTCCTGGATCAGTGCTACGGCCGCTCCCCGACCTGTAACCATCCTAGGACCTGTTGGTGACTTGCGGGCAGTCCTGTTGCCGCACCGCGGCTCTGATCAAGGATCAACAGGTCTCACGGTGTCGGGCATGATACTCGGGCCGGAGAAAAACCCATAAAGGAGTTGGTGCCCGATGAGCAGGAAGTTGTTTCTATCTCTATTGCTGTTCGGTTTTCTGCTGTCAGGCTGTTCCAGGGACGATCCGCAGGCACAACTGGAGGCCGCGGCAACGCGCCTGCAAGGCAACCTGGAGGCGAGGAACACTGATGCTGTCATGCAACAGTTACACGGCGATTTCCGCGCCCAGGGCGAATACGATCGCGACTGGGCCAGGCGTACCATGACCATGCTGTTCCTGCGCCACCAGCAGGTGAAGGTGATCGCCCTGAGCGCCGACAACCGCATCGATCCGACTTACTCCAACCGCGGTCACACCGAGGCGCAGGTCGCCCTCACCGGCGCCGAGAACCTGATCCCCGACAGCGCCGCGCACTACGCGGTGAAACTGGAATGGTGGCGCGACGGCTCCGAGTGGAAACTGGCGCGGCTGGACTGGCAATGACGTGCCCGCTGCGACACCGTATTCGCGCCTGTCGTCCGCCTACCTGGCAGTCATCGGGCCGACGCTAGGGCGAAACTGGATCGAGGAACTTAATACTTTTCAAAAGCTCAAGGACTTTTGGCAAGCTGGATTGTTTGGGGTATGCCACATAGCCAACGGCCGAACTAGTTCCGCAAATAATTTGTTTCTGGTCAGTCAGGCAGAATGACAATCCTTGTGTCCGCTCGTTTTCATCTCCAGTGGTTTGATTATCCGTTGCTGCCGCACCATCAGTACCTTTTCCAGCCAAAGGGTAGAGTTTTACCTGAGCCAGATTTTTAGGATCATATTCATTTGGAATAAGCTTCCACTCACCGTTGTGCTTGTCGAACCCGAGTTCGGTGAACGCACTTCGCCCTTTCTTGGTATTGCAGGTGAAACGAATAGAAACTTCACCGATCGAATGCATCCCTACTCCCCCTACAGATGAAATATAACTCGCCGAATGAACCGAACTCTCATTGTCGACATCACCGCGTCCGTTATATGGATCAGAGAAAGCGAAATGACAATCATCAACAACATACTCTTTCATTGCCATAGCCGTAGTTGCAGCCACTGACTGTCCAATAATGCTGGCAGAGGCTAAAACGCCCAAAAGTCCGTGTGTGATCTTATGCATAATCAATTTTTCCTTGGCGTATAACCATCAGGGCTTTCAATTCTATGGCCATGAGCATCGGGAAACTCTAGCCCTTCGCACAATACCATTAGCGCACTAATGTATGCCTGATAGCGGGCCTGTATTCCATTGACACCCGATATGGCGGATGTGGTAGTCGTCGGACTCCCAAAGTTAACTGTAGCCGCTACCTGCCCAAATGGGACGCTGCTGTAATAGATGAACACATGAGTACCATTAACAGACTCTCTAACCATATCCGGTGACAAATCAGCAAACTTAGCCGCTCTGGACCAAGACCAATAAGCCACTGCACTATAAGCAGCATCGACAGCTTTGGTTTCCACATGATCACGCCACTGGATCATTTCTGGTGTCAACCCCGAGAAATTGCTATCCCGCAGCGCGTTGTTGCTATGTTGCTGATGTGCCGTCACCGCAGCATTTCGGAGTTGCTGCCGAAGAGTTTCACTGACAACACGCCCACGGAAGCGCCAGTACTTTATGTAGTTCTCGGCATGGGTAAGTTGCAGGAACCCACGGCCATCCCAAGGGAAATACCAGGCTCCTGAATTACCTTCGTGAAGCTTGTCGAACCATTGCGTCTCTTGCATCGCATTACCGAAGAAAGCCGCTAAACGCAGAGGACTGGCGGACAAACCATGGGTGCGCAGCGACTTATTGAGCTCGACCTTATAGTCTTGGATATTACTCTTGGCACGAGATGTGAGCGTGACCGGCTCCGACACCCAATGCCCATGATCCTTACGCAATGCAGTCATCGGCAGCAGTTGGGTCAGTTCCGCCTGACTCAACCAGCCACACCTGCGAAACGCCTCGATGAACTGCCGGGGCGGAAGATGCCAATGGGTGCTGCCAATGCCGTCCAGGGCAGCCTCTTCCCAAAACGCCAACGCCTTCTGGTGAGCCTTCATCTCCTGGTAGCTCTGAAGTGCGGACTCATCGTTGTGGAAGATCCTGAGCCACCAGCCATAACGGGCATCGAAGCCCTCGTGGCGCCACTCGGTGGGGAACCTGAAGGCGAACCGCCTGAGCTTCTGGTGATGCTCCTCCAGCTTCGCAATGTTGCGAGCCTGCTCTATCTCGTAGCGCTTGCCTAACCAATCCTTGTCCTCGGCAGACAGGGGGTCATAGGCCGGGGAGCTGGCGATAGAGATCGCATCGGTGGTGTCGGGGAAAATGGGGTCTTCATCCAGCCTCAACACGGCACGCACGGTCGGTGACTGGCAGTGCGAGTCGTCGTCGGTGTCATCGTCGATCAGTTGCCAGCCCAGCCAATGCGGGAAGTCGGCATCACTGAAACAGGTCACCGTGAAAGCATTCAGATTGACCCATGCGGGGCCACCGGGCAGCGGGATTTTCCGCCAATGAGCCGCCTGCGAGGGGCTCAAAGCATCCGGTCCGAGCACCCGCCCCCAGCGGAGCAGCTCGTAGCCCGCACTGGAGCAAGCCGGGTAGCGCTCACAGGCAATCTGATAGAGGTCGTATTCGAAGTCCTGGGGCTCCGCCAGCGTGCCAATCACTTCACCAGCCTCGGTAAAGGTGGTCAGCGTGCACTGCCCTTTCTCGTAGTGCAGTCGAATGAACAGGCTCTGCTCCGACCGGGTGACGATGGTGCCGGTGGAGTTGTCGGGATTGCTCCAGACATGGGGCCGCTCTTCGTAACACAGCACCTCGGGTGGCAGATGGAAATGCACGTCGCCCCAACAACTGTCTGTACGCCCATCGCTGCGCAGGTAATCCAGAACCGTGGTACTGCGCCCAAGCAAGGGAGCCGCCTCTTCGGTGATGATCTCGAAATGAATCTTCTTCGAACCGGGTTCCCTGATGGAACCCGCCTGCCCCAGCACATCCCGCCGATAGACCTTACTGCCGACGCTCATGGCGCTCAGTTCAATGGTCGAGAGATGCTGGTAGAGCGAGTAGAACACTACCTGCGCCTGCCCCCCTTCGCCGATCTCCGTTTCGTGGCGCAGGAGGATGCACCCATCGTCGGTCCAGGCGCCGCCGTAATTCAGCGGATGGGTTGCGTCGTTGGTGCGCGGGGTAGGTTGTCGTATGTAGACCAGGGTTCCGTCGGCAATTGCGCGAACCGGCAGGGACTTTCCACCTTCTTCGGGGGCAGTCAGGTGGACGCCACCGTGCCAATTCAGATCATGGCTGACCGGGAAGGCCCCCTTGCCGGGGACGCCTTCAAGCATCGCACGATCAAGGTACGCGCCATCCGCCTCGCCGGGAGTCGAGGTTGGAAGAAAGGGAGGACTGATAACCATCTGAAGTCGTCACCCTTGATTGCAGTGGTGGGTTGGCTGGTGGGGGCGAACCTATCACTCACCTGCGAGCTGGCTGACGGATGAACTTATTAATCAGATTTTTCTACACAACATTGGGAATGCCCGAACCAAAGCACCGCTTTGATGGGAGTTCGCTTGGCAGGGCGATGTTTGCCACCCCGGAACCCCAGGCCAAGGAGCAGCTGATGCAACGCCGCTTCGAAGAAAAGACAGCCGCCTGCCGCTCCAGGAGAAGCGCCGCCGGGATGCGTGGGCCGGCGGCGCCGCGCCGACAAGACCCGGCACGGCAGGCGACTGCGTAAAACTCAGCGCCCGTAGCGCTCGCGGCCCCAGGCAATGAAGGTTTCCAGCATCCGGCGAATTACCTGCGCGGTCGGCCCGGCGAGATCGTCGCGGTAGCCGAACGGCGCCTGTTCATCCATGTAGTTGCACTGCGCGAGCTCCAGTTGCACCGCGTGCACGTTGTCCCCTGGCTGACCGTAGTGGCGGGTGATGTACCCGCCCTTGAAGCGCCCGTTGAGGATGTGCCGGTAGGCCGGGGCGGCGGCGCACACCGCAAGCAGCCGCTCGGCCAGCTCCGCATCGCAGCTCGCGCCGCTGTTGGTGCCGATGTTGAAGTCCGGCAGCTTGCCGTCGAACAGATGCGGAATGACCGAGCGAATCGAGTGCGCATCCCACAACAGCGCGTAGCCGAACTCCGCCTTCAGCCGTGCCAGTTCGTCGGCCAGGGTCTGGTGATAGGGCGCCCAGACCTCCGCGAGATAGCGCGCTCGCTCCTCGGCGGAGGGCGTCTGGTCATCCTTGAACAGCGGGCGGCCGTCGAACAGAGTTTCCGGGTAGAGACCGGTGGTGGCCGTGCTGTACAGCGGCTTGTCGTCGGCCGGGCGGTTGAGGTCGATGACGTAGCGCGAATAGCCGGCGGCCAGGGTGCTGGCGCCCAGCTCCTCGGCGAAGTCATAGAGTTGCGGGATGTGCCAGTCGGTATCGGCCAATTCGCGCGCCTCCTCCACCAGCCCGCGCTCCACTGCCGGAGTCAGGCGCAGACCGGGGTGCGGCATGCTGATCAGCAACGGTACGCGGCCGCGCTTGAAGTCGAGAACCTTATCCACGGGAGGCAATCTCCTCTGCGTGACGAATGACACGCTTGGGCAGATCACCGCCGAGCCAGTAGGCCAGTTCGGCGGGGCGCTGGATGTCCCAGGCGATGAAGTCGGCGACCTTGCCCACCTCCAGGCTGCCGTGGCTGTCAGCCATGCCCAGCGCGCGGGCGGCGTTAAGGGTGACGCCGGCCAGTGCCTCTTCCGGAGTCAGGCGGAACGAGGTGCAGGCCATGTTCAGCATCAGGCGCAGCGATAGCGCCGGCGAGGTGCCGGGGTTCAGGTCGCTGGCCACGGCGATGGCCACGCCATGCCTGCGCAGGGCATCCACCGGTGGTAGCCGGGTTTCGCGCAGGACGAAGAAGGCGCCCGGCAGTAGCACCGCCACGGTGCCCGCCTCGGCCATCGCGATGGCATCTTCCTCGGTCATGAATTCCAGATGATCGGCGGACAGCGCGCCGTAACGCGCCGCGAGGCTGGAGCCGTGCAGGGACGACAACTGTTCGGCATGCAGCTTCACCGGCAGGCCGAGGCGTTGCGCGGCCTGGAAAACCCGCTCCACCTGCGCTGGGGAGAACGCCAGGTGCTCGCAGAAGGCGTCCACCGCATCCACCAGCCCTTCGGCCGCCAGCGCGGGAAGAATGTGGCTGCACACCTGCTCGATGTAATCGTCGGCGCGGCCGGCGTACTCCGGCGGCAACGCGTGGGCCGAAAGGCAGGTGGTACGCACCGTTACCGGCAGCTCCTGTTCCAGGCGGCGGGCGACGCGCAGCATCCGCCGCTCGCTGTCCAGATCCAGGCCATAACCGGATTTCACCTCCAGCACGGTCACACCATCGGCCAGCAACGGGCGGGCGCGCCTGACGGCGCTGGCCAGCAGCTCCTCCTCGCTGGCCTCGCGGGTGGCGCGCACGGTACTGGCGATGCCTCCGCCGGCGGCGGCGATCTCGGCGTAGCTGACGCCATTCAGGCGCTGCTCGAATTCGGCGCTGCGGTCACCAGCGAACACCAGGTGCGTATGGCAGTCGATGAACCCCGGCGTCACCCAGGCACCGCGCAGGTCGGTGCTCTGTACCGGGCGCTCGGGCAGGTCGGCGCGCGGGCCGATCCAGGTGATGCGCTCGCCCTCGGTGATGATCGCCGCGTCCTCGATGATCGAGTAGCGACCATCGCGCATCGTCGCCGCGTGGCAGTGGTGCCAGAGGTGTTTCATTGCAGCCTCCCGATGCTCGCGCCGATGCTGCGCAGTGCGGCGGGTTCGGCCAGCAGCGCGGCTGCGCGGGCGATGTCCGGCGCCAGCCAGCGATCACTGTCATAGGCTGGCACCCGCTCGCGCAACAGGCTCCAGGCGCAATCGGTGCCCATGCCGAAACGCTGCGGCTTGAGGAACTCGAACGCCTGGGCGGCCAGCAGGTACTCGATTGCGAGAATCTGCGTGCAGTTGGCGATGACCTTGCCGAGCTTCAGCGCGGCGCTGGTGCCCAGGCTCAGATGGTCTTCCTGCAGGCCGGAGGTGACGAAATTGTCCACCACCGCCGGCTGCGCCAACTGGCGGTTCTCACCGGCCAGCGAGGCGGCGACGTACTGCACGATCATCATCCCGGAGTTCACCCCGGGCTGGCTGACCAGGAACGCCGGCAGACCGCTGACCAGCGGATTGATCAGGCGATCCAGGCGGCGCTCGGCGACTCCGCCCAGCTCGGCCACGGCGATGGCCAGGAGGTCGGCGGCCATCGCCACCGACTCGCCGTGCGGGTTGGCCTGGGAGACCACGCGGTAATCATCCGGAATGCCCAGCACCAGGGGGTTGTCGGTGGCGGAATTCAGCTCCGTCTCGATCTGCCGTGCGGCATGGGCCAACTGGTCGCGCACCGCGCCGTGGATCTGCGGCATGGAGCGGATACTCAGCGCATCCTGGGTGCGGATGCCCTTGCTGGCGGCGATCACCTCGCTGCCTTCGAGCAGCGCCCGCAAGTTCGCGCCGACTACCTGCATGCCCGGGTGCGGCTTGAGCGCGATGACCTCGGCGTCGAAGGCGTCGATCTGCCCGCGCAACGCCTCGAAGCTCATCGCCCCGATCACGTCGGACCACTGCGCCAGGCGCGTTGCGTCGTCCAGTGCCAGGCAGCTCAGTCCGGTCATGCAGGGGGTGCCGTTGACCAGGCACAGCCCGTCCTTGGCGCTCAGTTGCACCGGCTCCAGTCCCTCGGCGGCCAGGGCCTGGGCGGCGGGGACGACCTCGCCGCGATAGCTCACCTCACCAATCCCCAGTAACGCCACGCCGACATGGGCCATATGGGTCAGATATCCCACCGAGCCCTGGGACGGAACGCGCGGCGTGATACCGTGGTTGAGCAGCGCCAGCAACGCCTCGACCACCCGGCGATGCAGGCCGGACTTGCCGTGGCTGTAGTTGGTGATGGCCGCGCAGATGATCGCGCGGGTCTGTTCGTCCTTCAGCGGCTCGCCGACACCACAGGCGTGGCTGAGCAGTGTGTTGCGCGAAAGCTGCGCCAGTTGCTCGCCTTGCAGCACCACATTGCACAGCGCGCCCAGGCCGGTATTGATGCCATAGGCCCGCTCTCCCCGGCTGACGATGCGCTCGACGATGCCGCGGGCATTGTCGATGCGCGCCCAGGCGGCCGGCGCCAGCTCCAGGCGCGCGCCATGCCGGGCAACGGCGACCAGCTCCTGCCAACGCAGCGGCCCGTTGCCGAGAATGACCGAGGAAGACGACGACATGCAGAGGCTCCTTGTGTGGGGCATGCCGGGGAGCGCCCTCCCCGGCCGGAAAAGGGTTTACAGCGCGGCGACGCGGCGCTGAACGAAACGGTCCACGTACTCGTCGGCAGGCTTGTGGAGGATGTCTGCCGGCGCACCGACCTGGATCAGTTGGCCGTCCTTGAGGATGGCGATGCGGTTGCCGATGCGTACGGCTTCGTCGAGGTCGTGGGTGATGAAAACGATGGTCTTGTGCAGGGTCTTCTGCAGCTCCAGCAACTGGTCCTGCATGTCGGCACGGATCAGCGGGTCGAGGGCGCTGAAGGCTTCGTCCATGAGGATGATATCGGTGTCTGCAGCCAGCGCACGGGCCAGGCCGACACGCTGGCGCATGCCGCCGGAGAGTTGGTGCGGATAAGACTTCTCGTAGCCCTTGAGCCCCACGGTGGCGATCCAGTGCAGCGCGCGCTCCTGGCATAGCGCCTTGCTCTCGCCGCGGATCTTCAGGCCATAGGCGACGTTGTCGAGCACGTTCTTGTGCGGCAGCAGGCCGAAGCTCTGGAACACCATGCTGATCTTGCGCCGGCGAAAGTTCTCCAGCGCTGCCGCGTCATAGGCGAGGACATTCTCGCCGTCCACCAGGATCTGCCCGCTGGTGGGGTCGATCAGGCGGTTGAAGTGGCGCACCAGGGTCGACTTGCCGGAGCCGGACAGCCCCATGATGACGAAGATTTCCCCTGCCTCGATGGACAGCGAGAGGTCGTTGACGCCGACCACGCAGTCGGTGGCGGCCAGCACCTCGGCCTTGCTCTTGCCCTGGCGGATCATCGCCAGCGCCGCATCGGCGCGGGCACCGAAGATCTTGTAGACGTTCTTGACCTGGATCTTGCTCATTTGCTGGCCTCGTGGTGGCGCGAGCGGCCGTAGGCCTGGGTGATGCGGTCGATGACCACGGCGAGGATGACGATCGCCAGGCCCGCCTCCAGGCCCTTGCCGACGTTGAGGGTCTGGATGCCCACCAGCACGTCCTCGCCCAGGCCACGGGCACCGATCATCGAGGCGATCACCACCATCGACAGCGCCATCATGGTGGTCTGATTGATGCCGGCCATGATGCTCGGCAGCGCCAGCGGCAACTGCACGCCGAACAGTTGCTGGCGGCGGTTGGCGCCGAAGGCGGTGATCGCCTCCATCACCTCGCGGTCGACCTGGCGGATGCCCAGGTCGGTGAGACGGATCAGCGGCGGCGCGGCGTAGATCACGGTGGCGAAGATCGCCGGCACCTTGCCCAGGCCGAACAGCATCAGCACCGGGATCAGGTACACGAAACTGGGCATGGTCTGCATGATGTCCAGCAGCGGCAGCAGCACGGCGCGGAAGCGGTCGCTGCGGGCGGCGAGGATACCCAGCGGGATGCCGATCAGCACCGAGATGATGGTGGCGACCATCATCAGCGCGAGTGTCTGCATCAGCTTGTCCCACAGCCCCACCGCGCCGACCAGGAACAGCAGCCCGACGATCACCACCGTCGGCAGCACGCGCCGGGTGGCATGCCAGGCGATGCCGGCGACGATGGCCAGCATCAGCCACCAGGGCGTGGCGCGCAGCAGGCTTTCAAGATTGACGATGGCCCACAGCAGGGTGTCGGAGATGTGGCGGAACACGTCGCCGTAGTTGGTGACCAGGGCATCGACCCAGCCGTTGACCCAGTCGGCGATGGAGAAGGTGAAGCGCTCGGGGAACATGGCTCGTTCTCGCTAGTGATGCGTCGTGCACGAGGGAGCGCAGGCTCCCTCGCCGTTCTTCGGGCTCAGAGCGCGGCGTCGATCTTCTTCGCCGCGTCGTCGCTCACCCAGGTGTGCCACAACTCCGGGTGCTCCTTCAGGAAAGCCTTGGCCAGCTTGTCAGAGGACAGTTTCTCCTTGGCCATCTTCGCCAGGTTCTGGTTCAGCAGGTCGATCGGCAGATTGACCTTCTCCAGCACGGCCACCAGTTCCGGGGCCTGGTCGTGGAAGGTGCGCGACAGGCCGACCTGGATCTTCACATCCTTGTTCACGCCCGGCTCGTCCAGTTTCACCAGGTCCGCCTGCCCCATCAGCGGCGTCGGCGACCAGTAATAGAAGAGGATAGGCTCCTTGCGCTTGTAGCTCGACAGCACCGCCGCATCCAGGGCCGGGCCGGTGCCGGGACGGAAGTTGGTGTACTTGTCCTCCAGGCCGTACTTCTTGAGCATCTCGGAGTTTTCCAGCTCACAGGTCCAGCCGGCCGGGCAGTTGTAGAAGCGGCCCTTGCCCGGCTCTTCCGGATCGCGGAACAGCTCGGCGTACTGGCCAAGGTCGGTGACGGCCTTGAGGTTCGGCGCCTTGGCTTCGATGTTGCGCGCCTTGTCACCCTCGATCACGAAGCGCGGCACGTACCAGCCTTCGGTGGCACCGACGATGGGCGCGCCCACTCCGACCACCTTGTTGGCGGCGGCGGCCTTGTTCCAGGCATCGCTGCGGCCGACCCATTCTTCGCTGAAGATCTGTATGTCGTTGTTGGCCAGCGCCTGCTCCATCGTGATGGAGTTGCCCGGCAGGCTATCGGTTTCGCAGCCGTAGCCGTTCTTGAGGATGAACTGCATGACGTCGGTGAGCAGCATGCCGCTCTCCCAGTTCAGACCGGCGAACTTCACCGGCTTGCCACTCTCGCACCAGCCGGCGGCCTGGGCCGACGTCATCGAGCCGAGCAGTCCGGCAGAAAGAAACAGGCCCAGCAGAGTCTTCTTGGTGTTGTTCATCTGATGCTCCTAAACGTGAATGAGGTTGGGCAGTGCAAGGGCCGCGTCGGCGAACGAGCAGAGCGGCCGGGCCGATCTGTTCAGGTGCCGGCCTTTCGCCCCGGCATTGCCCGGACGTCGCGTCGGGCGGGCAAACGGAGCACGGCCAAAGCCGTGCGGCCGCCTGGTGATCCACGGCACTCGACCAGGGGTCTGGAGCTATCGCGGGCCTGGGACATCGTCGTTCTCCCGGAGGTTCTTGTTATGTCGAAGCTATTGCTGCGCAGCGAGCCGACGCGCCACGCTGCGCGGTTTCTCGCTGCCTGGTCCCGGCGGAACTACCTGCCGGTGATCATCGGCAGGTTCAGGCCCTGCTCCCTGGCGCAGTCGATGGCGATCTGGTAACCGGCATCCGCGTGGCGCATCACGCCAGTCCCCGGGTCGTTGGTCAGCACGCGGGCGATGCGCGCGGCGGCTTCGTCGGTGCCATCGCAGACGATCACCATCCCCGAATGCTGGGAGAAGCCCATGCCCACTCCGCCGCCGTGGTGCAGCGAAACCCAGGTGGCGCCGCTGGCGGTGTTGAGCAGGGCGTTGAGCAGCGGCCAGTCGGACACGGCGTCGGAGCCGTCCTGCATGGCCTCGGTCTCTCGGTTCGGGCTGGAGACCGAGCCGGAATCCAGGTGGTCGCGGCCAATCACGATCGGCGCCTTCAACTCGCCGCTGCGGACCATCTCGTTGAACGCCAGGCCCAGCCTGGCGCGCTGGCCCAGGCCGACCCAGCAGATGCGCGCCGGCAGGCCCTGGAAGCTGATGCGCTCCCTGGCCATGTCCAACCAGCGGTGCAGGTGCGCATCGCCAGGGATCAGCTCCTTGACCTTCGCGTCGGTCTTGTAGATGTCCTCGGCATCGCCCGACAGCGCAGCCCAGCGGAACGGGCCGATGCCACGGCAAAACAGCGGACGGATGTAGGCCGGGACGAAGCCGGGGAAGTCGAAGGCGTTGGCCACGCCCTCTTCCTTGGCCATCTGGCGGATGTTGTTGCCATAGTCGAAGGTCGGCACACCCTGCTTCTGGAAGTCGAGCATGGCCTGCACGTGGACTGCCATCGACTGTTTGGCGGCCTTGACCACTGCCGCCGGTTCGGTCTGCGCGCGGTCGCGGTACTGTTCCCAGGTCCAGCCGGCCGGCAGGTAGCCGTTGAGCGGGTCGTGGGCTGAGGTCTGGTCGGTGACCATATCCGGGCGCACGCCACGGCGCACCAGCTCCGGGAGAATCTCGGCGGCGTTGCCATACAGGGCAATCGAGATTGCCTTGCCCTCGCCGGTGTAGCGGGCGATGCGCGCCAGGGCGTCGTCGAGGTCAGTGGCCTGCTCGTCGACATAGCGGGTCTTGAGGCGGAAGTCGATGCGGCTCTGCTGGCACTCGATGTTCAGCGAGCAGGCGCCGGCCAGGGTCGCCGCCAATGGCTGGGCACCCCCCATGCCGCCCAGGCCGGCGGTGAGGACCCAACGCCCCTTGAGATTGCCGTCGTAGTGCTGGCGACCGGCTTCGACGAAGGTTTCGTATGTGCCCTGGACGATCCCCTGGCTGCCAATGTAGATCCACGAGCCTGCGGTCATCTGCCCGTACATCGCCAGGCCCTTGGCATCCAGCTCGTTGAAGTGCTCCCAGGTCGCCCAGTGCGGCACCAGATTGGAGTTGGCGATCAACACGCGCGGGGCGTTGGCGTGGGTCTTGAACACGCCGACCGGCTTGCCGGACTGCACCAGGAGGGTCTCGTCGTCGTTCAGCTCCTTCAGGGTGGCAACGATCCTGTCATAGCACTCCCAGTTGCGCGCGGCGCGGCCGATGCCGCCGTACACCACCAACTCCTTCGGATTCTCCGCGACTTCCGGGTCGAGGTTGTTCATCAGCATGCGCAGCGGAGCTTCGGTCAGCCAGCTCTTGGCGTTCAATTGAGTGCCGCGCGGGGCACGGATTTCGACGTCGCGGAATTTGGTCACGGAAGGCTCCTTCGCTTGCTCGGATCGGTGGCCGCCAGGGCGCAGGGCGGCAGGGCGGTTCGGGCGAGGGCATCGAGAGACTCGCCACCCTCATGTCTATGCTTGTATGTACAAGTATAAGCAAAGGTAAGGCCAACCCTGTCCGCACAGCCGCCGCCAGCCCCGGAAGAAATAGCAAGCAATTGATTTGAAAGGACTAAAAATCAAATCAGAAGGAATGAGCAAACGTCCCGGAGAGCGCCATCACTCGGTATCACGCACCAGAAAGGAGCCTGCCTGCCCGCTTTCGTTGCGTTCGGTAACATCGTCCGCTACGAAGGGATACAGCTTGTATAGACAACCAAGAAACAGAGAAACCACTCCTGCCGCGAGTGGCATTGCGGGGCTCACTTCAAGGCCGCGTCGATCCGCCCCGCCGCATCCGCGGACACCCATGTCGACCACAGCTCCCGGTGCTGACGGAAGAACTGCTCGCGCACCTTGGACACATCCAGATGGTGCTGGGCCATGTTCGCCAGCAGCGCGTTGAACATCGGCAGCGGCAGCTCGACTTTCTCGAACACCTGCACCAGCTGTGGCGCCCTGTCGTGGAAGTCCCGCGACACGCCGATGCTGATCTTCGCCGGCAGCGAGCGCGAGCCCTTGGGATTCGGGTTGTTCGGGTCGGTCAGGGTCTGCCAGGCCGCCTCGTCGAACGGTGGCTCCTCCAGTTGCACCAGCTTGAAGCGCCCGAGCAGCGGAGTCGGCGCCCAGTAATAGAAGAGCACCGGCCTGCCCTGGGCGATGGCCGAGCTGATCGCCGCATCCAGCGCCGGGCCGGCACCGGTGCGGAAGTTCACGTAGCTGCCGTCCAGGCCGTAGGCCTTGAGCTTCTGCGTGTTGACGATCTCGCAGGTCCAGCCCGTGGGGCAGTTGTAGAAGCGGCCCTTGTCCGGCTCCTCGTCGTCGCGGAACAGCGCCTTGTACTTCGGCAGGTCGCTCACCGACTTCAAGCCTGGAGCGGCGGCCGCGATGCCACGCCTGGCATCGCCATGCACCACGTAGTCCGGCACCCACCAGCCTTCGCTGGCACCCTTCACCGTCTCGCCCACGGAGAACACCTCGCCGGCCTTCTCGGCCTGCTGCCACACGGTGCTGCGCCCAGCCCACTGTTCGCCGGTGACCTGGATGTCGTTCTGCCTCAGCGCATTCTCCATCGTCACAGTGTTGCCTGGCACCGCGTCGGTCTTGCAGCCATAGCCCTTTTCCAGAATGAAGCGCAGCACCTCGGTAGTGAACATCCCGCTTTCCCAGTTCAGCCCGGCGAACACTACCGGCTTCGGATAGGGACAATCGGCGGCAAGGGTCTGGGCGCACAGACCGAATGCGAACAGCACGGCCAACAGGCAGCGGATGGCGGACATGGCGAGTTCTCCAGGCGCGTCGGTGTCCCATAGGGTTTAGCCGCCGATCCACGATTTGCCCATGACCACCGGACTGGAAATGCCACCGACGGTGACATTCACTGGACACGAGTGGCCACGGAAAAACGCCCAAGGTTGGCCGGACAGGCCCTGGCGCCTAATGGCATAGCGCTTGCTATACCTGTATATACAGGAAACGACCGCAGTAACACTCCACCGAATCAGGTACACGCCGCCATGCCCGAAACCCTGCTCCTTGCGCCCGGCCGCTTCGATCTCGACCAACTGCGCGCCATCTACCAGCACCAGAGTCCCCTGCAACTGGCCGACGAGTGCCGCGCAGCCATCCTGCACAGCGCACAGACAGTCAGCCAGATCATCGCCGGCCAGCGCACCGTCTACGGCATCAACACCGGCTTCGGGCTGCTGGCGCGCACCTCGATCGCCGAGGACCGGTTGGCCACCCTGCAGCGCAACCTGATCCTCTCGCACTGCACCGGCACCGGCCCGCTGCTCGACGATGCCAGCGTGGCGCTGATCATGGCACTGAAGATCGGCTCACTGGCGCGTGGCTTCTCCGGGGTCGGCCTGCCGGTGATCGAGACGCTGCTCAAGCTCTACCAGGCGCGGGTCTACCCGTGCATTCCGTCCCAGGGCTCGGTGGGCGCCTCGGGCGATCTGGCGCCGTTGGCGCACATGTCCGCCACCCTGCTGGGCGTGGGCCAGGTGCGCCACGAAGGTCGCATGCTCGACGCGCTGGAAGGGCTCCGTATCGCCGGCGCCGAGCCACTCAACCTCGGCCCGAAGGAGGGCCTGGCACTGATCAATGGCACCCAGGTATCCACGGCGCTGGCCTTGCGCGGCCTGTTCGCGGCGGAACGGCTGTTCGTTTCGGCGGTGGTCGCCGGCAGCCTGACAGTGGAAGCACTGAAGGGCTCGTTCGTTCCGTTCGACGCGCGCATCCAGGAAGTGCGCGGCCAGCCAGGACAGATTGCCGTCGCGGCGCTGTATCGCGAACTGCTGCACGACAGCCAGATCAACCAGTCGCATATCGACTGCAAGCGCGTGCAGGACCCATATTCGCTGCGCTGCCAGCCGCAGGTGATGGGTGCCTGCCTGGATCATCTGCGCTTCGCCGCCGGGGTATTCCTGCGCGAAGCCAACGCCGTTTCCGACAACCCGCTGGTATTCAGCGACGACGGCGACGTGCTGTCCGGTGGCAACTTCCACGCCGAACCGGTGGCGATGGCAGCCGACGTGCTGGCGCTGGCGATTGCCGAAATTGGCGCGCTATCGGAACGACGCATCGCGCAACTGGTGGACCCGGCGATGTCCGGCCTGCCGGCTTTCCTGGTCAAGGAAGGCGGTTTGAATTCCGGCTTCATGATCGCCCAGGTCACCTCGGCGGCACTGGCCTCGGAGAACAAGAGCCTGGCGCACCCGGCCTCGGTGGACAGCCTGCCGACCTCGGCCAATCAGGAAGACCACGTGTCGATGGCGACCTTCGCCGCCCGCCGCCTGCT
This sequence comes from Pseudomonas triclosanedens, assembly GCF_026686735.1. Lineage (NCBI taxonomy): Bacteria > Pseudomonadati > Pseudomonadota > Gammaproteobacteria > Pseudomonadales > Pseudomonadaceae > Pseudomonas > Pseudomonas triclosanedens. Next base: position 5,697,070 of record NZ_CP113432.1, read on the forward strand.
GGATATGGCCAGCAACAGCGCCGGGGTGGTTGCCATCGAGTTGCTCGCGGCGGCGCAGGGCGTGGATTTCCACGCACCGCTGCAAAGCTCGCCGCAACTTCAGCAAGTGCGCACACTGATCCGCAGCCAGGTGCCGCACTACGCGCAGGATCGATACTTCGCCCCGGACATCGCCGCCGCACGGGCCTGGGTCGAGGATGGGGTGATGAGCCGGTGGGTCGGTTACGCACGGTTGTACGACTGACACGACAGCCGAGAGCCCTCCGCCTTACCCGCGCGCAGCGATGCCCATGCGGATCGCCGCGCAGTGATTGATGGGTATCGCCTCGCTCCACGCCCGGCCTCCCATCTGATCCCAATTGGAAAGGGCGCCTCTCGGCGCCCTTTCTTGTTCAATGTGCTTCGAGTTCGATCACGCAGACATCTGCACTTCCCGCCACTGTCAGCCGCCACTCGCGCAACGCCCCATCACCCTCGGCGACCAGCGTGTCATGCAACCCCAGCACGCCGCTCGCTGCGGCGTCGAGGCTGACATGGAGGCCCTCCCCTGCACTGAACAGCAGCACCGTCGAAGCGCTGCTGAAGAAATGCGCCACGCCATCCACCTTCTGCCATTGCAGCCGCGCGCGATAGCGGGTCGGCGAGTAGATCAGGTTGAAGTCGCGGATCGCACCGCCGAGCAAAGTGCACTCCACCGCACTGGCACCATCGAAGGCGAAGGCATCCTGGGCGCGCAGATCGCGGGAGTCGAGGCCGTCCACGTTCAGCCGCATGCCCTCGCCCTCCAGCACACTGATGATGCGCTGGTAGCCGGTGAAGGCAGAGAACGGGCCGGGTGCGCCGACATCGGCGATGGAAACCCGCCAGCCGAATCCTCCGAGGCCATCGCCGGCATCGCGGACAATCTCGCGAGTGGTGCCTGCGCCGTTCTTCCACGGCATCGCCGGGTAGCTGGCTGCGCGCAGCAGCTTGATGGCGGTCATGAACTGAAGCGTCCTTCCAGGCGGTAGCGCGAGCCCGGGTAGAGCAGGCGTGCGCTGGTCACAGTGTTGCGTCCCGACCAGGTGCGCCGGCGAATCAGCAGGCACGGCTCATGGCGGTCAATGGACAGCAGCTTGCACTCCTCGGGGCTGGGCAGCACCGCCTCGACCACGTGCTCGCCTTCGCTCAGCGGCGCAACCTGCGTGAGGTAGGCAAAGGGTGTCTGCCCGGTGAAGTCCTGTTTCATATAGTCCGGCGCCACGGCGGCGTTCACGTAGCGGTCTTCGATCTGCACCGGCACTTCGTTCTCATAGTGCACGATGAGCGAGTGGAAGATGCGCTGCCCTTCGCGCACATCCAGCGCCAGCGCGCGCTCGGCGGTCGCCAGTTCCTCCACCAGGCTGATCACCACGCAGTGGTGCTTGTGGCCGCGGGCGGTGATTTCCTCGGCGATATTCTGCACCTGGAACAGCGCCGACTGACCTTTGGGCTCGGCGACAAAAGTGCCCACGCCCTGCATCCGCACCAGCAAGCCGTCGGCGGTCAGTTCGCGCAGGGCGCGGTTTATGGTCATGCGGCTGACGCCCAGTTCATTGACCAGTTCAGCCTCGGACGGCACTCGATGGTGCGGCGGCCAGGTACCGGACTGAATCTGCTGGATGATCATCTGCTTGACCCGGGCATACAGCGGCGCGGGAATTTCCCCCATCTGCGCGGCGAGCGACGAACCCTCGGTGGGCGGGTTGGGCGTAGACGATGCGGGCACGGGAAACTCCTTGTCTGGGCGACGGTGGGCGAAGGCCTGGGGCTGAAGCGCTTTCAACGCCCTACGGCCGACGCGCGGCAGATCCTAAACAGCTTCTCCGGCATGTACCGGATTCGACCCGTGCATACAAGTCCTCCGGCGACCATCGGATCGCCTTGCAGTTTACGGTGCCGACAAACGTCTGTATATGTATATACAAATTTACCTGCTCATTCATGAGTACGCCGCGAGGACCCGCGCATGTCCGTCCTGTTCGCCGAATCCGCCCTGCTGCCCTCCGGCTGGGCGCGCAACGTCCGCTTCGAGATCGACGCAGCCGGCCTGTTCACCGCGATCACCCCGGACGCCAGCGCGGACGGCGCCGAGCGCGCCACCGGGCCGGTTCTGGCGGGTATGCCAAACCTGCATTCGCACGCTTTCCAGCGCGCAATGGCGGGCCTGGCGGAAGTCGCCGGCAACCCCAACGACAGCTTCTGGACATGGCGCGATCTGATGTACCGCCTGGTCGGCCGCCTGTCGCCCGAGCAGGTCGAGGTGATCGCCCGACAGCTGTACATCGAGATGCTCAAGGCGGGCTACACCGGCGTCGCGGAGTTCCACTATGTCCACCACGACACCGACGGTACGCCCTATGCCAACCCCGCTGAACTGGCCCTGCGCGTAAGCCAGGCGGCAACGGATGCCGGTATCGGCCTGACGCTGCTGCCGGTGCTCTACTCCCATGCCGGCTTCGGTGGCCAGGTGCCGAGCGAGGGCCAGCGGCGCTTCATCAACGGAACAGAGAATTATCTGAAGCTGATCGACGGCCTGCGTGCCCATCTGGCGAAACAGCCGCAGCAGACGCTCGGCCTGTGCTTCCATTCCCTGCGCGCAGTCACTCCACAGCAGATCGCTACGGTGCTGGACGCCGATGAGAGTGCCTGTCCGGTTCACATCCACATCGCCGAACAGCAGAAGGAAGTGGACGACTGCCTGGCCTGGAGCGGTCGCCGCCCGCTGCAATGGCTGCATGAGAACGTAGCGGTGGATGAGCGCTGGTGCCTGGTTCACGCCACCCACGCCGAGGCCGACGAAGTGACTGCAATGGCGCGTAGCGGAGCTGTTGCCGGCCTGTGCCTGACCACCGAGGCGAACCTTGGCGACGGTATCTTCCCGGCTGTCGACTACCTCGCCCAGGGCGGCCGCTTCGGTATCGGCTCGGATAGCCACGTCTCGCTCAGCGTGGTTGAGGAACTGCGCTGGCTGGAATACGGCCAGCGCCTGCGCGACCAGCGCCGCAACCGTCTCTACGGTGCCGACCAGCCGATGGTTGGCCGCACGCTGTTCGACGCCGCCCTCGCTGGCGGCGCACAGGCCCTTGGCCAGCCATGCGGCACTCTGGCGGTCGGCCGGCGCGCCGATCTGCTGGTGCTCGATGGCCGCAATCCCTACCTGCAGACGGCCAGCGGCGACGCCATTCTCAACCGCTGGCTGTTCGCTGGCGGTGATAGCCAGGTACGTGACGTGATGGTGGCCGGGCAATGGCGTGTGCGCGATGGCAGACATGCGCTGGAAGAACAGAGCGCCCGCGATTTCGCCCAGGTCCTCCGCGAACTGCTCGACTGACCCAAACGCCTTTGCAGGATGGCGTGGAGCGCAGCGATAGCCATGCAGCCTGCGCACGGCCATCGATGGTATCGCTGCGCTCCACCCACCCTACGTCGAGGCAGCCGGTGGATTCTGGAAATGCCGAGCATGAAAAAACGCCCCGAGGGGCGTTTTTTCGTTACGGCGCGGCAGGTGTCTCGCTTGCCCGCCAGATCAGATCATCGGTCCGGTAACCACGCTCATGGGCCAGCTCCAGCAAGTGGGCACGGACCGCATCCGGCACCACCGGCTGACGCGAGAGCAGCCAGAGATATTCACGATTCGGGTTGCCTACCAGCGCTGTCTGGTAACCGTCATCGATGTAAAGCACCCAGTAATCCCCCTTGGCCAGGCCGGGGAAAATCCGCGTAAAGGTGTTGTCGAAGCGCACCCAGAGCTTGTCGGTCCGGCCCGGCACCTGTGCCTCGGCGCGCCCAGTGGCCTGTTCCCACTCGCCGTCGGCGGTCAGGCAGCGGTTGGTCACCGCGAGACTGGCATCGGGCTGGAGGCGGTAATGGGCTTCGGACTGCACGCAATGACGCTGGAAGAACATCGGCTTGCGCGCCAGCTCGTACCAGGTGCCCTGGTAGCGCTGCAGATCGACTTCCGCCGTGCCCGGAGGCGGTTGCGTGGAGCCGGCGCAACCGCCCAGCACGAAGAGGCAAGCCAGCCAGATGACGGATCTACGCATTCAAGCCTCCTTGGCCGCCTGCCTTCCCAGGCGCTTACTTCAGGCCCTGGGCGGAGAACAGCAGCACTTTGTCGCCAGCGTACTGGATACTGATGAAGGCCTTTTCGTCGCCCCAGGTACAACTGGAAACGCCCAGCGCGCCAGAGCACTCGGTGGGCTTGCCGAGCAGGCTTTCGACTTCGGCCTTGGTCATGCCGGTTTTGATCTTGGAATAGTTCTCCTGGTTCACTTTGCTGCAGGCAGCCAGGGCGACACAGAATGCGACGAGCGCGAGGCGGCGGAAAGACATCGACAACTCCTTGTTTTGGGGGGACTGACCAACAGCTTGGCACAGGGCCGCCTTTGCGGCCGCCGGGTTGGAGTCAGAAACGTGATCCGGGTTCCGTGAGGAACTGCGTTTCCTCGTCGCTGGACTCACGGCCGAGGATGGCGTTGCGATGGGGGAAGCGGCCGAAACGGGCGATCACTGCGCGGTGCTTCTCGGCATAGGCGAGGAAACCGGCGAACAGAACCTTCTCGGCAGCGCTGGATTCGGCTTGCAGCTCGCCGAACAGGCGCACGGCCTCATGCTGGCTGGCGATGTCTTCGGCGTGCTCCAACACCAGGTAGACGAAGACCCGCTCGATGCGCGGCAACTGGCGGTCGAGCCCCGCCGCCAGGCCCTCGCGCACCAGGCGCTGGGCACGGGCGTCACCGGCATAGGCGCGCGGCGTGTCACGGAAGATCATCCGCGGCAACTGGTCGAGCAGCAGGATCAGCGCCAGCCAGCTTTGCGGCGTCCCGGCCCAATCGTCGAGAGCACCATCCAGCGCCTGGCGAACCAGGCCGCCGAACCGGTTGTCGGTATCGACGTCCTGGCAGGCACTCTTGCCGAACCACAGCGAGTTGCGCTGCTTCGAGACTTCGAGCGCGTCGAGGGCGCTGCCGAACCACCAGTCCAGCAACGCCTGCCATTGGACCCGTGGGGCCATCAACCTTCCTTGTGGTAGGCGGTGGCGCGCTCGACTTCTTCCTTGGAGCCGAGGAACACGGCGACGCGCTGGTGCAGGTTCTCGGGCTGGATGTCGAGGATGCGCTGATGGCCGTTGGTGGCAGCGCCGCCAGCCTGTTCGATGATGAAGGACATCGGGTTGGCTTCGTACATCAGGCGCAGCTTGCCGGGCTTCTCGGGCTCGCGGGAGTCGCGCGGGTACATGAACACGCCGCCACGGGTCAGGATGCGATGCACATCGGCCACCATCGAAGCGATCCAGCGCATGTTGTAGTTCTTGCCCAGCGGGCCTTCCTTGCCAGCCAGCAGCTCGCTGACGTAGCGCTTCACAGGGGCTTCCCAGTGGCGCTCGTTGGACATGTTGATGGCGAATTCGGCGGTGCTGGTGGGAACGGTGATGTTCTCGTGGGTCAGCACGAAACTGCCCAGCTCGCGGTCCAGGGTGAAGCCCTTCACTCCGTTGCCCAGGGTCAGGATCAGCATGGTCTGCGGGCCATAGATGGCGTAGCCCGCGGCAACCTGGGTGGTGCCCGGCTGGAGGAAGGCTTCCTCACGCAGGCTGTCGTTCTGGCTCAGGTACTCGGTGGGGCAACGCAGCACGGAGAAGATGGTGCCAACCGAGACGTTGACGTCGATGTTGGAGGAACCATCCAGCGGATCGAAGACCAGCAGGTAGGCGCCCTTGGGGTACTTGCCCGGGATCTGGTAGGGGTGATCCATTTCCTCGGACGCCATGCCGGCCAGGTTGCCGGCCCACTCGTTGGCTTCCAGGAGGATTTCGTTGGAGATCACGTCCAGCTTCTTCTGCACTTCGCCCTGGACGTTCTCCGTGCCCATGCTGCCCAGTACGCCACCCAGGGCGCCCTTGGAGACGGCATGGCTGATTTCCTTGCAGGCGCGCGCTACCACCTCGACGAGGAAGCGCAGGTCGGCCGGGGTGTTGTGACTGCGGGTCTGCTCGATCAGATAGCGGCTGAGGGTAACGCGGGACATGAAAGGCTCCAGGGGAGAAGGTAGAAAAAATCAGGGCGCATTCTAGCGTGGAATCCGTCGTGACGCCTCCTGTGCGCAAGCGCCACCGAGTGCTTGGAGGCCGCCAGCCACGGGCAGTTCCCTTCCGCGTCCAGCGCGCCGCGACCTTCAGCCGCGTCCCATCTCGCCGTTGAGGTCGGCCTGGACGATCTCCACCCAGTAGCCATCGGGGTCGGCGATGAAGGCGACGTTCTTCATCCCGCGCTCCAGCGGCTTGATGAACGGTACGCCCAGGGCCTCGAAACGGGCGCAGGCGGCCTGGATGTCCGGCACGCTGAAGCAGATATGGCCGAAGCCGCGCGGTTCGCTGTTGCCGTTGTGGTACTGGCTGTCGCCGGATTCGGTTCCCCAGTTGTGGGTCAGCTCCAGCACAGATTCGCGGCCGAAGGTGTAGCGCTGGCGCTCGCCGGTATCCTCGGGCACTTCACGGCCCCTGGTGTGGGCGAGGAAGTACAGGGAGAAGCGACCCTCTTCGAAATCCAGGCGACGCAGCAGGCGCATGCCGAGTACACGGGTGTAGAAGTCCAGCGATGGCTCCGGGTTCTTCACCCGCAGCATGGTGTGGTTGAACACGTAGTCCTGGGTGACGGCTTCCGGCTCGATGCATACGCCGGGCTGGAGTTCGGTGGTGAAGGTCATGGCGGATCCTCGTGAAACGGACCGGCAGTCTAAAAGCGCAAGGGCCTGGCGGGGTAACAGCGGGGTATTACGGGCTGTCGTCTCGCAGGAGTGACGGCGGCTCGCGCCTTCAGCTTGTTCGTCCTCCGCAGACTCCGGTCTGGTATAACTCCGCGAAGACTGGCGGCGCGGCGATCATGGCGCTAGCGGCTCCGACTCAGCTTGCAAGGCAAAGGATTTCTCGTGGAGCAAAGGGAGACAGGCAGGTGCTGGACTTCATATTTGTCATGACGCCGTTCTTCCTGGCTGTCTGGCTTGTCCTCAAGGACTCGCCCGACCTTTTGTTGCCAAGCAGAAACGACCCCGTCTGGGCGAAGTTCGCCGGGTTGAGCTTCATCCTGTTTGGAGCCTCGATGTTTCTCCGCCTGGCACTTCTTGGCAGGCAGTTGCCCGCCGGCAAATACACCATGCGCCTGATGACGACAGGTCAGACCCTGGGGTTCTGCCTGTTCATGGTGGCAATCGGTGCCCTTGTCCTGTTCGCTCACAAGCTTTCCTCGAAGAGACGATAGGGCGGCAAGTCGTATCCTCAGGTACGCCGCCGCCCCTCTTATCCCTCGCGAAAAGACCTGGAGAGATGGGTAATGCCTGACTCCAGGCCTTGCCCATCCTCCCGTACCGATCAGAAGTCCAGGCTCAGCGCCAGGCTCACACCCTGTTGCAGGTCGTCATCGCTGCGATGCGCGCTGTAACCGCCGCGCAACGACAGCTCTGGAGTGAGCTTCTGCGAGAAGCCCAGTGCCAGGCGTTGCAGGTGGCTCTGCGGGGTGTAGCCCTGCAGGGTGAAGCCGTTGGCCGGCAGGCTGGTGAAGTTCATGCCGATGTTCTGGGTGTCGTCGGCATACTCGCGTTCCACTGCCACCTCACCGAACAACTGGGTTTCACTGGACAGGTCCAGCTTGCCCTGCAAGCCCACACCCAGACGGCGGGAATAGCGATTCTGCTCATCGTAGGCGAGCGACGCCGACTCGGCGCCATCCTCGCTGTAGCCATCGACCTTGACCCGCGCCCAGTCGGCGCTGACGAACGGCGACAGGTGCCAGTTCTCACCGCCCTGCGCGATGTCGTAGCCAAGGCGGCCGCTGAAGGCGAGCAAGTTGCCGTCGGTGTCGCCCTTCTCTTCGATGGTCTGATCGATGATGGCGAACTTGCGGTTGGCGTCGTCGTAGTCGAGGTAGCCACCGGTCACCGACGCATCCGCCCACCAACGGTTCTGCTGGTATTGCACGAACAGGCTGCCGAGATAGCTGTTGAGCTTGTAGTCGGAGTCTTCCGGGCCCGCCTCCAGCTTCTGCCGGTAGAAGCCGGCGGCGGCGCCGACGCGCCAGGCATCGTCGATGCGGTAGCTGCCACCCAGGGTCAGGTTGTAGCCGAAGCCATCGCCGTCGGCAGCGCTGTCCTGGTCGTCATAATCCAGATGCTGACCGCCACCGGTGATGAAGCCGCGCCACTGGCCGACGTTCTGCCAGTTCCCCCAATCCGCCAGCCACTGGCTGCGCAGTTCGTCCTGGTAGGCGTTGTAGGTGCCGATGGCCATTTCCGGCAGCAGCGAGACTTCCCACGGCGCCGACAGTACCGAGTAGGCGTAATCGGCGATCAGGCGCTGGCCGGCGATGGTCGGGTGCACGCCATCGTTGAAGATCAGCTTGGTCGGATCGGGCGTCGCACTGTGGCGGCCGTAGAGCGGGTTCTCCGGGCAACTGTTGCCGCTGAAGCAGGTGCCCACCAGATTGGTGCCGGTAGCCAGGCCGAAGGCGCCTGGATCGGACAGCACTTCCTTGAACATCAGCGGGATGTTCAGCGGAATGACGTTGGCGCCGGTCGCCGCCAGTTGGGTGGACAGTTGCTCGTTGAAGATGCCGCTGAGCTGGGTGCCGAAAGGCTGCAGCACAGTGCCGTTGGTAGCCGGAGTCAGCCCCAGGTCAGGCAGCAGCCAGACCATAATGTAGCGCGCACCGGCGTGATTCAGAGCCTGGACGCTGTCCACCAGGCGCCCGGCAGCAGCACCGGCGCTGGCCGCGTCGAGGATTTTCCCCTGAAGGAAGTCGTTGCCGCCGCCAGTGAGGTAATAGAGCGCGTTCGGGTCGGCACGGCGCCCTACCAGATATCCGTCACGGCTGCGGGTACTGCCGCTGGCGCTGACCACCGAGCCGCCCGGCGCGGTGATGGAGTCGTATATCTGGTCGGTACGGTAGCCACCCACTGCCCAGTTGTTGCCGTCCTGTGTACCGGCGACCAGTGAGGTAGAGGGATTGAGGTCGCTGGAGGCGATGCCCAGCTTGCTGCCGAGAAGCATCGGCGCCGTCGGGCCGAAAACCTCGCCGCTGCCGTCCAGGTAGGTCGGGCCGATGCGATTGGTGAAGCGCGTGGTCGCGCCGGCCGGACCACCGGCGTCGGGGAACTGGCCCGAGTCGCTCAGGCTGTCGCCGAACACAACCATTGTCGAATAGGGCGAGGGGGCCGCCGCAGCCTGCGAAGCAATTGCCAGTACGCAAGCCGCCGCCAGCGGGGTGAGCGCCTGTCTGATCATTCTGCTACTCCGTGCTTGTTTTTATTGGGTGGTCAGAACGCCATGACAGTAGCAGAGTTTGCCCGCGCAGCACCCCTATCCTGCCGCCATGTTCGTGAAACCGGTCAACCCTGCTGCCGATCGCCGCGCAGCAGACTCACCGCCATCAGCCCCAGCAGGGCAACACCGGCCAGCAGTAGCGCCCAAAGGCCGTAGCGTTTCCAGCGCCCATCGGACTTCGCCTCCACCGTGGGAGCAGCCGCGTTCCGCGTCTGTAGCGCGCCCTTGAGGCGCGCTTCGCCCATACCCGAAAGGCGCTTGGCGTCGAAGCCGGGCACCAGGGTGCCCAGCGGCAGGCTGCCATCGGCGACCGCGGTGCTGCCAATCGCCAGTTGATAGGGCTCGCCACCCCGCGCGAGGAACACCACCTCGGTGGCACGCACGCCCACGCTGAGGTTCGCCGTCAAACCACCCAGCCCGCCGCCACGGGAGTCCGGCTGCAGGCGCAACTGGCTGACCGCCGTACCCGGCAGCGTCAGTTCCTCCTGGGTGATCTCACCGCCCTCTCCCGGCAGGCGATAGAGCACGCCGCGGGCCAGCGGCGTCCACTGCACATTGCCGTCGCGGCGGCCGGAGAGCATCACCGGCGCCAGCGTGTTCGCCTGCTCCAGCGGAATCCGCACCCGCTCCACCGGCAGCGCCAGCGGCAGACTCCAACTGAATTCGCCCTGTGCGCCAGCCTTGGCCGCCAGCGGCTCCGACCACAGCATCGGAATCGGGCCGGTGCTGCTGCGGCTGCCGCTCAGGGTCGCGCCAACCAGTTGCGCGGCCTGTTCCGGCGACTCCCACCACAGGCGCAGGTAGCGCGCCGACTCGCCAGGCAACGCAATGTCGTTCTGCTCGATGCGCTGGCCGTTGAAATCCAGCCGCGCCAATTGCCCCTCGCCCAGCGAGCGCCAGTGTTCCAGATCGTCACTGGCCTCGATGCGCAGACGCTGGAAGCCATCGGCATCAGCCGTCCAGTCGAGTTGCAGGCGATCCAGCGGCAGGTCACCCGCGCCGGTTTCCAGCAACCAGCCACGCAGGACTTCCTGCTTGTCTGGCGCAGGCGCAGCCGGGGTGATTTCCAGAATGGTGCCCGCGGTGCTGCGCACCACTTTCACGCTATCCGCCGCAGCACTGCCACTGCGCCCCCGCAGCGGGAAGATGCGCGCCTGCACCTCGCTGCGCACCAGCTTCTCGCTGGCGGAGGTCGTGCGCAGGCTGTAGGGCAGCGCCTCGCCGTCGGCATTGAACACCCGCAGGTCGCGCAGGTCGCCATTGCGGGCGGCGAAGAGCACGTCGATGGGCAGTTGCAGGCGATACCACGGACCGTTGCCGGAGACCTCCAGTGGCACCCGGCTGGCGAAGTCCGCCGGTGTTGGCGAGGCGACCGCAAGGCCGGAGAGCAGGCATCCAGCCAGCAGGGCTAGGGGGTTCAGCTTCATGCGGAAGGTTGCTCCTGTTCCGATTCGGTGGCCGGCCGACGGGGTGGCATCGGCGCGAAATAGCCGACGATCAGCATGAGCACGCCGACGCCGATGAAGGAAATAATGCGCTCCAGCCCACCGCTGTTGCTGCGGTCGACGAGGAGCAGCTTGATCACCACGACCACCAGCAGGACTACGCCAACCAGCCAGAAATCCCGGCGTCCGCGCAAATGGCCGGCGATCATCAGCCCCAGCGCGATCAGCGCCCAGACGATGGACAACCCGGCCTGCACCAGCATCGAGTCGCGCAGCGAGTCGAGCTCGAACGGCACGCCGCCCCAATGGTGCGCGGTACGGCAGACCGCCAGGGTTAGCAGGGCGAACAGCGAAGCTCCCAGCACCGCCTGCACCGGCAGGCGCAGACGGTTCTCCGGCAAGCCCAACTGCGGCAGGCCCAGGCGCGTCCACTGGAAGATCGCCGCCAGCACGATCAGCATGCCCAGCTCCAGCGGGTTGAGCAGCGGCAGGTACGGCAGCGGTTCGGCCGAGCCGTCGCTGAACAGGTTGACCAGCCAGAACCAGCCGAGCAGGACCGCCGCCACCGGCACGGCCGCGATGGCACGGTACTCGCGCGTATAGGCCGCCACCGGCCAGGGCAGGCGCGGGACGCCGCCCATCAGGATCAGGTAGAGGCTCGGCACCAGCGCCCAGCCCAGCCAGCGCCAGGCGTTGTAGTGCTCGGCCAGGGCGAAGAACAGGTAGCGCAACTCCAGCGCCAGCACGCCGAGAATCAACCAGCAGCCCAGGACATGCGCCGCTCGCACGGCAATGGAGGGCAGCAGCGAATCGAGCCGACGCATCGCCAGCAGGTGCACCGCGAACACTGCCGTCCAGCCCAGCCAACCCAGTTGCGCCAACGGGTGGTATTCCAGGCTCCAGGCACTCGCCAGGGCGGCGATGGCCAGCGGCAGCAGGGCCAGGCACAGCAAGGCCAGCGCGCGCCACTGCTCGCGCAGGGCGAGCAGCGCCCAGAGCGCCACGCTGACCGCCGCCGCCAGCAGCGCCACGTGCTCGCGCAGACCGGCCGGGACGAAGCGTGCGATCTCCCACACCGCGGTCAGCGCCCACCAGCCGGCGCCCCATACCAGCAACAGTTGCGACAAGCGCTCCAGGTCAAGCCCGCCCACGGCCAGCGTGCGCTCCCGGGCGCTGGCGCGGTGCAGTCGCCAGGCACCGGCCAGGGCGGCCAACGCCAGCACCGCCGGCGTCCAGAAACCCATGTGCGCCAGCGGCTTCAAACCCTCGCCGGGCAGGTCGCCAAACAGTGTCGAACCGCCCAACAGGAAGGCGCCGGCACCGATCACCTGCAGCGCCAGGCCGAAGATGAACGCAGTACGCTGCTGCAACTGCAGGCTCAACCAGAGGATAAGCAGGCCGCTGCCACCCCACACCGCCGCCGCGGTACGCCACGGCAGCACGAAGAGCACGGCGAGGTTGACGAAGACCAGCCCCAGCAGCAGGACCACGGTGAGGCCCAGCATCAGCCGGCGATCATCGCGCACCATCGAATCGCGCGCGGCGATGAGCATGCCGGCGATCAGCGCCAGTCCCACCAGCGAGGCGGTCACCAGTCCGCGCCAGCCGGAACCGAGCACGCTGCCTCCGGCTTCGGCGCCGTGCAGGTTCAGCAGGAACACCACACCGCCCAGCAACTGCACCGCGAAAGCGCACGCCAGGAAGGTACGCGAGCGCAGGCGCAGACCGGCGAACAGGGTCGCCAGCCCGGCCAGCGACCAGACGATGACCGTCCCTTCGACACCCAGGCACAGCGGCGCGATGAGATAGAGGAAGGCCAGGCCGAACGCCGCCAGCACCGGGCGGCATGTCGGCTCCCAGCCGCGCAGCGTCTGCGCCTCGGTACGCCGCAGATTCCAGAAGCTGAACAGCAGCGCCGCGCCGAGCATCAATGCGCCCAGCGGCGCACCTTCGAGCAGGTGGACGGACTGCGGGTCGATGCGCAGGCCGGCGAGGAACGCCAGCGCCGCACCCGCCTGCAACAGCAGCGCGAAGATGCGCGCCAGCGGCCGCTGCTGGCGCAGGCCGAGCCAGTAGATGCCGGCACCCTCCACCGCCCAGGCGGCAGACGTCCAGCGAGCATCGAGACCCAGCGGAATCGCCAGGGTGCCGAACACCACCCCCAGCGCCAGGCACGTTTCCACCAGCAGCAGAGCTCTGCCGGCAGTACGGCCAGCCAGCAGGCGCGCAAGAATCATGTAGAACAGGCCGATTGCCAATGCGCTGAACGCGGGGCCGAACTCCAGATGGCGGATCACCGCGTACTGCAGACCGAAGCCGACTAGCGGTGTGCCGAACAGTACGGTGCCGTCGACGTAGTCGGTCTGCCGCGCTGACCAGCGCAGTAGTGCTTCGCGCGTGTCGTCGCGGGGCGTACCGGTCGCTTCGCGCAGACGGCGGCGGGCGAACAGCAGGCCGATGGCGACGTAGGTGAGGAAGAACAGGATCAGGAACGGCTCGGTGCTGGCGAACAGTTCCGGAATGTAGGAACGCAGCCCCCAGGCAAGGCCGATGCCGAAGGTGCCGAAGAAGCCGATCAGATTGAGCATCCGCCACGCCTTGAACCAGGCGATGGCGAAGATGCCGGCGTTGAGCAGGGCGAAATAGCTGAACAGCGCAACGTGGTTACCGCCGCCGGACGACGCCAGAATCGGCGCGGCGAAGCCGCCCAGAGCGGCGGCGGCAGCGAGGCCCAGGGCATCCTGGAGAATCGCCAGAATCGCTGAAAACAGCGTGACCGCCACCAGCAGGATGAAACCCGCGCTCGGATCGATCAGCACTTCGCCGTGGTTCATCGCCGGGTACAGCTTGATGCCGGCGAACACCGTCAGGTAGAGCACCGCGATACCAGTGCCCTGCAGGATCAGCGCATAGGCCGTGCGCCGATGGCGCAGCCACCAGCCCAGGCCGAGCAGCACCAGTGCCGCCGCAGCGGTACCGATGTAGGGCCCCTGTGGCGGCATGGTCATGCCTTCGGTGGCGTAGCGCAGCAGGAATGCCAGCCCCAGGAACAGCAGCACCACTCCGACCCGCAGGACGGTATTACCACCGAACAGCCAGCCACGCGCGGCGGCGAAGGCTCGCTCGAACAGAGACGGAGCCGGCGGCTTGCGCGGCGGCGCCGGCGGCACGCTGGGGGTGATCGGCGGCTCGGTTGCGGGCTCGGCCTGTTCGGCCTGCGCCGGACGGGTTTCCAGAGGTTCGAGGGCGAGATCGGACCACTCGATGGTTGGTTCGGCAGCGGTAGCGGGCGGTGGTGCAGGAGCGGGCAGCTCGATATCCCAGTCCAGGGCGGACACATCGCCTTCGGCAGCCCGTGGCGGCGGGGCGCTGGTGGCTGTCGGCGTGACGGGAATGTCAGGCGGGACGGAGGGCGGCGTCTCCGTGGAACGGCGCTCGACCTGCAGCAGCCGCTCGTAGAGCGCCTGGGTGCCTTGCTCGAAGCGCGCAGAGAACGCCTTCAGTTCCTTGCGCAGCGCCGCATTCTGCTGCTGCACCATGTGCAGACCGATGGCCTGCCCCAGCGCAAGGCCGAGAGCCGCGCCCAGTACCGCGCCGGTGATCGACTCGCCTGCGGCGGCACCGATGACGAGACCGACCAGCATGAAGATCCATTGCATGCGTTCGAATCCTTGATGATCTGTACGAATCCATCCCGGCCCTGACGGGCCCTGCCTGGCAACCGAGTATATCGACAGGGCTCAATAAGGCACTGTCCGATCTCACAGGCACGAATACTCTGACGAATAATGAGGAACTTCGGACACAGCCTGCCGTTTTCCATTTCCGAAAACGAAGAAGCCGGGCTAATGCCCGGCTTCTTCATGCGACCGATCGAATCAGACCTTGGCGCGCTCGTAGCGCTTGCGGTCGTTCTCGTTCAGCAGCTTCTTGCGCAGACGGATGGACTTCGGAGTCACTTCCACCAGCTCGTCGTCGTCGATGAACTCCAGAGCCTGTTCCAGGGTGAACTTCAGCGCCGGGGTCAGCTGGATGGTTTCGTCCTTGCCCGAAGCACGCATGTTGTCGAGCTTCTTGGCCTTGGTGGGGTTGATCACCAGGTCGTTGTCGCGGCTGTGGATGCCGGCCAGCTGGCCCTCATAGACCTCGTCGCCCGGAGACAGGAACAGCTTGCCGCGGTCCTGCAGGGTTTCCAGGGAGTAGGTCAGCGCGGTGCCGGTGGCCATGGAGACCAGCACGCCGTTCAGGCGGTGGGCAACGTCGCCGGCCTTGATCGGACCGTAGTGGTCGAAGGTCGAAGTCAGGATGCCAGTGCCCGAGGTCATGGTCAGGAAGGCGTTACGGAAGCCGATCAGGCCGCGAGCCGGGATCACGTATTCCAGGCGGATACGGCCCTTGCCGTCGGGGATCATGTTGGTCATGTCGCCCTTGCGCAGACCCATCTGCTCCATCACCGGACCCTGATGCTGTTCCTCGATGTCGATGGTGACGTTCTCATACGGCTCCTGCTTCTCGCCGTCGGCGTTCTCGATGATCACCACTTCCGGGCGGCCCACGGCCAGCTCGAAGCCTTCACGGCGCATGGTTTCGATCAGAACCGACAGGTGCAGCTCACCACGGCCGGAAACCTTGAACTTCTCCGGGGAATCGCCCTGCTCGACGCGCAGCGCCACGTTGTGCAGCAGTTCCTTGTCCAGACGCTCCTTGATGTTGCGGCTAGTGACGAACTTGCCTTCGCGGCCGGCGAACGGCGAGTCGTTAACCTGGAAGGTCATGCTCACGGTCGGCTGGTCGACGGTCAGCGGCGGGCGGGCCTCGACGTGCTGCGGGTCGCACAGGGTGTCGGAGATGAACAGCTCGTCCATGCCCGAAACGCAGACGATGTCGCCGGCTTCGGCTTCGGCAACTTCAACGCGCTGCAGGCCGGAGTGACCCATGATCTTGAGGATACGGCCGTTGCGCTTGGTGCCGTCGTCGCTGATAGCGACCACCGGGGTGTTGGTCTTGACCTTGCCGCGGGCGATACGACCGATCCCGATTACGCCGAGGAAGCTGTTGTAGTCCAGCTGGGAGATCTGCATCTGGAACGGACCGTCGACGTCGACCTGGGGAACCGGTACGTGGTCGATGATCGCCTGGAACAGCGCGTCCATGTTGTCGTCCATCTTCTCGTGGTCCATGCCGGCGATGCCGTTCAGGGCACTGGCGTAGACGATCGGGAAGTCCAGTTGCTCGTCGGTGGCGCCCAGGTTGTCGAACAGGTCGAAGATCTGGTCGATCACCCAGTCAGGGCGCGCGCCCGGACGGTCGATCTTGTTCACCACCACGATCGGACGCAGACCGGCCTTGAAGGCCTTCTGGGTCACGAAGCGGGTCTGCGGCATGGGGCCGTCCTGGGCGTCGACCACCAGCAGCACGGAGTCCACCATCGACATCACGCGCTCTACCTCGCCGCCGAAGTCGGCGTGGCCGGGGGTGTCTACGATGTTGATGTTGTAGTCATTCCATTTGATGGCGGTGTTCTTCGCCAGAATGGTGATGCCACGCTCCTTTTCCTGGTCGTTGGAGTCCATCACGCGCTCGTTTTCCGCTTCTTTGCGGTCGAGGGTGCCGGACAGCTTCAGCAGCTTGTCGACGAGGGTGGTCTTGCCATGGTCGACGTGGGCGATGATGGCGATATTGCGCAGTTTTTCGATCACAGTGTCAGTCTCGATAGTGAATCTTCGGCTGCCGTCGGGCAGCGGGGGCCGGGCCTTGGCGCGGCGGTGCAAAGGGTCGGGGCGCGAGCCTACGCACCGAATGTGTCGGGTGGTCGATGGCGGATGCTGCCGCCGAACAGTCCGGGCTGGCGGCGTTGATCCGCACCTTTATTCCGGACGGTAAACACGCACATTGGTGTGTCCTTCGTTGACCAGGTGGTGAGCGTGCAGGCGACTCATCACACCCTTGTCGCAATACAGGAGGTACTGGCGGTTGGGGTCCAGTTCCTTGAACTTGCTGTTGATCGCGTAGAACGGCATGGGCAGCACTTCGATGCCTTCCAGTTCCAGCGGTTCATCGTCCTGGGCATCCGGGTGCCGGATGTCGACCACGATCTGCCCCGGCAGCACTTCGCCGACCATTTCCACCGGCAGGTCCTTGCCCAGTTCGTCGATCACACGATCGACGGTCATCTGGGTGGAGCGCTCCAGGGCGCGGTCCAGCACGGCCATGTCGAACTTGGATTCTTCGTGATCGACGCGGTAAGGCTTGGCCTGGGTAGTCGGGTTCACCGAGATCACGCCGCAGTACTCGGGCATGTGCTTGGCGAACTCGGCGGTGCCGATCTTCGTCGCGGTGTCGATGATGTCCTGCTTGTGGCTGACGATCAGCGGGCGCAGGACCAGGGTGTCGGTCACCCGGTCGATCACCGAGAGATTCGGCAGGGTCTGGCTGGAAACCTGGGAAATCGCCTCGCCGGTCACCAGCGCGTTGAGCTCCAGGCGCTCGGCCACGCGGCTGGCGGCGCGCAGCATCATGCGCTTGAGCGTCACGCCCATGTAGCTGTCGTCGACCTTGGTGAGAATCTCGCCGACCACTTCCTCGAACGGCACGCTGACGAACAGCACACGCTGGGAACGACCGAACTTCTCCCACAGGTAGTGGGCCACTTCCATCACGCCCAACTCATGGGCGCGGCCACCGAGGTTGAAGAAGACGAAGTGGCTGATCATGCCGCGGCGCATCATCTGGTAGGCCGCCACGGTGGAGTCGAAACCACCGGACATCAGCACCAGCACCTGCTCCAGAGCCCCCAGAGGATAGCCGCCCAGGCCCGGATGCTGGGCGTGGATCACGTAGAGGCGGTCATGGCGGATTTCGATGCGCACTTCCACTTCCGGGTTCTTCAGCGACACACCGGCCGCGCCGCAGTGCTGGCGCAGGCCACCGCCGACGTAGCGCTCGACGTCGATGGAGGTAAAGGGATGCTTGCCGGCGCGCTTGCAGCGCATGGAGAAGACCTTGCCCGGCAGCTTGTCGCCGAAGTGGGTCTTGCACTTCTCCAGGATGTCGTCGAAGTCCCCCAGCGGGTACTCGTGCACCTCCAGGAAGTGGCCGATGCCCGGCGTACAGGTCAGGCGCTCGATCATTTCGCGCAGGACCTTGGGATCGGCAACCCGGGTCTCGACCTCGAGGTTGTCCCACTCGCCTTCGACCAGCAGTTCGGGATCGAGGTCGCGGAGCACCGTGCGAATATTCTTCGCCAGCTGGCGGATGAAGCGCTTGCGCACCGGCCTGCTCTTGATGGTGATTTCCTGGAAGACCTTGACGATGAGTTTCATGCGAACCGGGCGAAAGCCATTGGAGAGAAAAAAAGGGGCAAGATTATATCTGAAATTGCTCAAGACTTGAGCAGATTTCGGCGAGATTCTTTCGAGTGCACCAAAGTGGACGAGTGCACCATGACCAAGCACCGAAACGGTGCACAATTGCCGTGCAATTCCCTGTCATGCGCGCCGAAGGCCCTGATTTACGGGCTTCTGCACGTTTGCGGGCACTGGCACGCAACTTGCTCCCTTGTGAGGCAGGTTGCCCTGGCTGAGTATTCACGCCCGGCATCATCCGTTACTGGGGTACGAACCCTCAGACTCAAACCCTCCTGGAGGACAGCATGGCGTACAAGTCGCAACAACTGATCAAAGACCACGATGTGAAGTGGGTTGACCTGCGCTTCACCGACACCAAAGGCAAGCAGCAGCACGTCACCATGCCGGCCCGCGACGCCCTGGACGATGACTTCTTCGAAGCTGGCAAGATGTTCGACGGTTCCTCCATCGCCGGCTGGAAAGGCATCGAAGCCTCCGACATGATCCTGCTCCCGGACGACAGCACCGCCGTGCTCGATCCGTTCACCGAAGAGCCGACCCTGATCCTGGTCTGCGACATCATCGAGCCGAGCACCATGCAAGGCTACGAGCGCGACCCGCGCAACATCGCCAAGCGCGCCGAGGAATACCTGAAGTCCACCGGTATCGGCGACACCGTATTCGTTGGCCCGGAGCCGGAGTTCTTCATCTTCGACGAAGTGAAGTTCAAGTCCGACATCTCCGGCTCGATGTTCAAGATCTTCTCCGAGCAGGCTTCCTGGAACACCGACGCCGACATCGAGACCGGCAACAAAGGTCACCGTCCGGGCGTTAAAGGCGGCTACTTCCCGGTACCGCCGGTCGACCACGACCACGAAATCCGTACCGCCATGTGTAATGCCCTGGAAGAAATGGGCCTGACCGTGGAAGTTCACCACCACGAAGTGGCCACCGCCGGCCAGAACGAGATCGGTGTGAAGTTCAACACCCTCGTTGCCAAGGCTGACGAAGTGCAGACCCTGAAGTACTGCATCCACAACGTGGCCGACGCCTACGGCAAGACCGTGACCTTCATGCCCAAGCCCCTGTATGGCGACAACGGCTCGGGCATGCACGTGCACATGTCCATCTCCAAGGATGGCAAGAACACCTTCGCTGGCGAAGGCTATGCCGGCCTGTCCGACACCGCCCTGTACTTCATCGGCGGCATCATCAAGCACGGCAAGGCCCTGAACGGCTTCACCAACCCGGCCACCAACTCCTACAAGCGTCTGGTTCCGGGCTTCGAAGCTCCGGTGATGCTGGCCTACTCGGCTCGCAACCGTTCCGCCTCGATCCGTATCCCGTACGTATCCAGCCCCAAAGCCCGCCGTATCGAAGCGCGCTTCCCGGACCCGGCTGCCAACCCCTACCTGTGCTTCGCCGCACTGCTGATGGCTGGCCTGGACGGCATCCAGAACAAGATTCACCCCGGCGATGCCGCCGACAAGAACCTGTACGACCTGCCGCCGGAAGAGGCGAAGGAAATCCCGCAGGTTTGCGGCAGCCTGAAAGAAGCGCTGGAAGAACTTGACAAGGGCCGCGCGTTCCTGACCAAGGGCGGCGTGTTCACCGACGAGTTCATCGATGCCTACATCGAGCTGAAGTCGGAAGAAGAAATCAAGGTGCGCACCTTCGTGCACCCGCTGGAATACGACCTGTACTACAGCGTCTGATCCACGAATACCTATAAATAGCGGCACCATTAAGGCCTCCTGCGGGAGGCCTTTTTTATTGCCCGAGGATCGTGCCAGCGGCTAGAGTCCGAGCGACAGCTACCGAAGGAAAGGACTTCCCATGCGCTCGCCCACCTGGCTTCTCCCCCTGCTCTTCCTCGCTCTGCCCGCCTATGCCCTGACTGACTGCAACGACGTGCACGACCGCGACATGCGGCGCATGTGCGAGGCGGTGAAGAACGGCACCGTCTCCGACTGCAACAGCATCGGCGATCGCGATCTGCGGCGTTACTGCGAGGCGAAAGTCGCACCGGACAACGGCCGAACCGACTGCAGCGATATCCACGATCGCGACACCAGCCGGCAGTGCCAGGCCATCGTCACCAACAACCCTGGCGACTGCGAAAGCATCGATGATCGCGACATGCGCCGCACCTGCCGGGCCATGACCAACGGCACCGCCGCGGATTGCGAAAGCATTGATGACCGCGACCTGCGCCGCACCTGCCGGGCGCTGAAGTCGCCATGAGGTTGTAGCGGCGCGGCCCCTAGACTCCGCCGTCTGCCGGCTCGCCGCGCTCCCGGTCGTCCTCGTGCCGCCCCGTGCGCATGCGCGAAAGCTGCACGTTAAGGCGCGGCATCGACAGTTCCAGCCCCGCCTTGTCCAGCTTCTGGCGCAGGCGCAGGTTGAATGCGCGCTGCACTTCCCACTGGCGAATCGGCGCCGTCTTCAAACGGAAACGCAAGATCGCCTGGCCGTTGTCGAAGCTCTCGACACCCTGCATCTCCAGCGCCGACCACATGGCTCGGTTGATATTGCGGTCTCCGCGCAGGTCGCGGGTGACTTCATGGACCAGCGCCACCGCATCGTCGATCGGCATGCTGGCCGGCACCGGCCAGCGGAACATCGCGTAACCGAACTCGCGTGAGTAGTTCTTGATGCTCTTGATCTCGCTGAACGGGATGGTGTGCACCACGCCATCCAGGTCGCGCAGGCGCACGGTGCGGATGGTCAGGCCCTCGACGGTACCGAGGTGGCCGCCGACATCCACATAGTCGTCGATGGAAAGCGAATCCTCGATGATGATGAAAAGGCCGGTGATCAGGTCCGCCACCAGCGATTGCGCACCGAAGCCGATGGCCAGGCCGATCACGCCGGCACCGGCGAGCAGCGGTGTGACGTTCATGCCCATGTTGGCCAGGGCGACGATCAGCGCGATCACCGCTATGGTCACGAACAGCACGTTGCGGATCAGCGGCAGCATGGTCAGCGCACGGGTGTTGTTGCGGTTCTTGCCGCCCAGGCCGAGGCTGTGCTGAACCGCCGTGTCGGCGAGGATCCACACCAGCCAGGCCACCAGCAGGGTGGTGCCGAAGCTGATCAGCTTGAGGCTGATCGCCGAACCATCACCCTCGGCGAAGGCGATCAGCGACATGCCCCACACGCGCAGGCCGATTTCCAGGAACACCAGCAGGTTGGCGATGTGCAGCAGGGTGTAGCCGAAACTCTGCAACTGTTCCACGTAAGGTGCGCTGCGGCGCAGGCCGTGACGTGAAGAGCGCAGGTGAGTCCGGCGGATGAGGCCATTGATGGTCATCGCGACCACCGCGATCAGGGCGCACAGCAGTGCGCGGCGCAGCGCGTAGGTGCTGTCGCCCGCGGTGACCACGGTGGCGAACAGTGAAATCCCCACCAGCACCAGCACCGGCAGGAACCACAGCGAGCCGACCAGCTCGACCAGCTCGTGCAGGCCACGCCGCTTGAGGCGTCGCTCCAGCGGCTGGTTGCGGATCAGGTGGGCGACCGGACGGCGGAACTGCAGCACGAACAGCGCAGTGAACAGCGCCGCAAAGATATTCGCCAGCGAGCCCACGCACAGCGCGATGCTCTGTCCGAGGCTCTCGATCACACGCGGGTCGTGCATCACCTCCCCCAGCGACGCCAGGCTGCCGATCAGCCACAACGGCCGGAAGGCACGACGCCGCAGAATATCCAGCGCTCGCGTGCGGTGCGGGCCGCTGAGCAACGACAGGGAAATCACGCACAGGGCGGAGAACAGAGTGCCGCATACCAGCACGTAGGCGATCACCATCGCCACCAGCTTGCCCAACGAACTGGGCAGCACCACCGACAGATATACCGTGATCAGGAATGCCACCAGCCAGGGGCCGAGCTTGCGCAGGGCGAAGAGCAACAGATCGCGGGTCTTGGGGTGCTGTGGCAGTTCATTGGCCAACCCGAAGCGCGTCTGCATGCGCCCCGCCAGCCAGCGCAGGCCAAGCGCCACGCAGGCCCAGAGAACAATGACCGCGGAGAAGTCGAGGACCATCCCCGGCCATTCCTGCCATGACGGCGTACGCGTTTCCATTTCGACGCGCGCCTGCCGGAACAGATCGCTCCAGCGCACCACCGGGCTATTGGCCCCCTCGAACTGCTTCTCCAGGCTGCCCAGGGTGTCGCCGATCAGGCCGAGCACCCCGCCCTGCTCCTCCGTGCTCTTCTTGCTGGCATCGCGCAACTGCTTGAGCTTTTTCAGCAGGTCGGCGCGCTGCTGATCGTTCTCCAGGGTCTTGATGACCTGATCCAGCGACTGCTGCAGTTGCGCTTCACTGACCTTCTCACCGCCACCGGCAACCCCGGCCAGCGGCCCGGGCAACGCCGCCTGTGCGGGCAGGGCGAGCACCAGACCGAGGCTCAGGCAGCACAGCAGCAGGCAATGGCGAATATGGAAACGGAGCAGGTCGATCACGGGCACACCCCAGGACAGATAACGGAACGCTCGGAGCATCATACAGACGCTGATGCCGGTCTCGGACCGGCGATGGGACTGCGTCCTCGCGCAAAAGGTTCGCCGGCAAGCGGCAACGCACACTGTGAGCTGCCATGCTGATTCACAATTGGCAACTTGCCAGCCGCCGTCGGCAATGCAAGGCTTGGCACGATCATCCGGAGACCGCCCATGCGCCTGATTCTCACCGCCCTGCTGCTCGCCGCCACGCTGCCGGCCAGTGCGCAGATCTACAAGTACACCGACGCCAACGGCAAGACGGTGTTCACCAATCAGCCGCCTACCAACGTCGACGCCCAACCAGTGCAACTGCCACCCACCAATACTGTCGGTCCGCAGGGCCCCGCAGGCGGCACCACCCAGGCAGGCATCGACGGCACCGGCAGCCAGGCAGCCGGCTATACCATCCTCGCGCTGAGCAACGTGCCCAACGATGAAGCCTTGCGGGCGAACAACGGCTCGTTCAACGTCGATGTCGTGGTGCAGCCGGCGCTGGAAATGGATCACCAGCTGCAACTGCTGCTGGACGGCCAGCCCTATGGCGCTCCAACCAGGGACACGACCATCGCAATGGACAACATCGATCGTGGCGAACACACCCTCGCCGTGCAGGTTGTCCAGGGCACCCGCGTGATCCAGAGCAGCTCGCCGGTGACCTTCACCCTGCAGCGGATCAGTACCAACAGCCCCGCGCGACCGCAGGTCAAACCGAGGTCGGGCGGCTGAACATGCGTCATCTGGTGATCTTCCTGTTGTCGACGCTGGCCTGCCTGTCAGCCAGCGCCGAGGTCTACACCTACATCGACAAGGACGGCAATCGCGTCTTCACCGACCAGCCCACGCGCAGCAACGCCCAGCGCCTGGAACTGACCCCGACCAACAAGGCCGCGCCGATCATGCCCCGCCCGCTTTACGCTCCGGTGGCCCCCCCGCTGCCGGCGGGCCCGCCCGCCTATCAGTTGCTGCGCATAATCGTGCCGGAGCCCGATGCCACCATCCGCGCCAACGACGGCAAACTGATCGTCTCGGTCACCAGCGACCCCAGCCTGCTTCCCGGCCATCTCTACCGCCTGCTGCTGGATGGCGAACCGGTCGGCGCGCCTGGCCGCAGCCCGGTCTTCCCGCTGGACAACATCGACCGCGGCACTCATCAGTTGTCGGTGGAAATCATCGATACCCTCGGCCGCACGGTGGAGCAGACGCCCGCCCAACCCTTCCACATGTTCCGTGCCGCCTTCGGACAAGTCCCCGCGCCGACCGCGACCCCGCAAGCCAGCGTCGCCTCCCGATGAGAGGTGGCGCCGCCGCTCAATGCACCAATTCGGTGCATATGACTGCACCACTTTCTATACTCTCCCCGTTTTAGGTCACTTCTGGCGGCCTGCGCCTTCGCTTGCGCACTGCATTTCAGCGTCAGGCGCCGAATGGCGCGTCTTTTCAGGGCCTGGTTTGCTTTTTGCATTTTCCGCACAGTCTTGGGACATCTCTTACGCCATGCCTACAGAAACCCAGCTCCGCCTGTTGCTCGACAACCTCACCACGGCGGTAATCCTGCTCAATGCAGAGTTGCGCCTGGAGTACATGAACCCCGCGGCGGAAATGCTGCTGGCAGTCAGCGGGCAGCGCAGTCACGGGCAATTCATCAGCGAACTGTTCACCGAGTCCCCCGAGGCTCTGCAGTCGCTGCGCCAAGCAGTGGAGGAAGCACACCCGTTCACCAAGCGCGAGGCGACCCTGACCTCTCTGACTGGCCAGACCATCACGGTCGACTACGCAGTTACGCCGATCCTCAACCGCCGCGAAACCCTGTTGCTGCTGGAAGTCCATCCGCGCGACCGGCTGATGCGCATCACCAAGGAAGAAGCGCAGCTCTCCAAGCAGGAGACCACCAAACTGCTGGTACGCGGCCTGGCCCACGAAATCAAGAATCCGCTGGGAGGTATTCGCGGCGCGGCGCAGTTGCTTTCCCGCGAGTTGCCGGACGAGGCGCTCAAGGACTACACCAACGTCATCATTGAAGAAGCCGACCGCCTGCGGAACCTGGTGGACCGCATGCTCGGTTCCAACAAACTGCCGCAACTGGCGGTCACCAACATCCACGAAGTGCTGGAACGCGTCTGTAGCCTGGTGGAAGCGGAAACCCAGGGCAGCATTCCGCTGGTGCGCGACTATGACCCGAGCATTCCCGACCTGCTGCTCGACCGCGAACAGATGATCCAGGCCGTACTCAACATCGTGCGCAACGCCATGCAGGCGATCTCCGCGCAGAACGAACTCCGGCTCGGCCGCATCACCCTGCGCACCCGCACCCTTCGCCAGTTCACCATTGGCCACACCCGCCATCGCCTGGTGTGCAAGGTGGAAATCATCGACAACGGCCCGGGCATTCCCGCCGAACTGCAGGACACCATCTTCTATCCGATGGTCAGCGGCCGCGCCGACGGCACCGGGCTCGGATTGGCCATTACCCAGAACATTATCAGCCAGCACCAGGGTTTGATCGAATGCGAGAGCCATCCCGGCCATACCGTATTCAGTCTGTTCCTGCCCCTGGAACAAGGAGTGCATTGACCATGAGCCGTTCAGAGACCGTCTGGATCGTCGACGACGACCGCTCCATCCGCTGGGTACTGGAAAAAGCCCTGCAACAGGAAGGCATGACCACCGTCAGCTTCGACAGCGCCGACAGCGTGATGAACCGGCTAGGACGCCAGCAGCCGGACGTAATCATCTCCGACATCCGCATGCCCGGATCCAGCGGCCTCGATCTGCTTGCGCAGATCCGCGAGGTCCACCCGCGCCTGCCGGTGATCATCATGACCGCGCACTCCGACCTGGACAGCGCCGTGGCGTCATACCAGGGCGGTGCCTTCGAATACCTGCCCAAACCGTTCGATGTCGACGAGGCCGTCGCCCTGGTCAAACGCGCCAACCAGCATGCCCATGAGCAGGAAGGCCTGGAAGCGCCGGCGAACCAGACGCGCACCCCGGAGATCATCGGCGAGGCACCGGCGATGCAGGAGGTATTCCGTGCCATCGGCCGGCTCTCCCACTCCAACATCACCGTGCTGATCAATGGCGAGTCGGGCACCGGCAAAGAGCTGGTCGCCCATGCACTGCACCGCCACAGCCCGCGCGCAACTTCGCCGTTCATCGCACTGAACATGGCAGCGATCCCGAAGGACCTGATGGAGTCCGAACTGTTCGGCCATGAGAAAGGCGCTTTTACCGGCGCGGCCAACCAACGTCGCGGACGCTTCGAGCAGGCCGACGGCGGCACGCTGTTTCTCGACGAGATCGGCGACATGCCAGCCGACACCCAGACGCGGCTGTTGCGCGTACTGGCAGACGGCGAGTTCTATCGGGTCGGCGGCCACACCCCGGTGAAAGTGGATGTACGAATCATCGCGGCCACCCACCAGAATCTGGAAAACCTGGTGCGCGAAGGCAAGTTCCGTGAGGATCTGTTCCACCGCCTGAACGTCATCCGCATCCACATTCCACGCCTTGCGGACCGCCGCGAAGACATTCCGGCGCTCGCCCGGCACTTCCTCGCCCGCGCCGCACAGGAACTGGCAGTGGAACCCAAGCTGCTCAAGCCGGAAACCGAGGAGTACCTGAAGAACCTCGGCTGGCCGGGCAACGTCCGCCAGCTCGAAAACACCTGTCGCTGGATCACCGTCATGGCCTCCGGCCGCGAGGTTCACATTGACGACCTGCCGCCGGAACTGTTGACCCAGCCGCAGGACAGTGTGCCCGTGGCCAACTGGGAACAGGCCCTGCGCCACTGGGCCGACCAGGCCCTGGGTCGCGGCCAGTCCAGCCTGCTCGACACCGCCGTGCCGGCCTTCGAGCGGATCATGATCGAGACCGCCCTCAAGCACACCGCCGGACGCCGCCGCGACGCCGCCGTGCTGCTGGGTTGGGGCCGCAACACCCTGACGCGCAAGATCAAGGAACTGGGCATGAAGATCGACGGCCCGGACGACGATGGCGACGACTGACATCGCCTGACGAAACGGGGCCGCAAGGCCCCTTTTCATATCGCGGCGCTGGAATTGAAGAGAGCCATCGCTTCGCATCGTGCGCCCCGCCAGAACTCGCAGCCCCATGGCCACAGCGGCCAGCGGGAGGGCTGCATCCATCCCCAGAACCTGTGGATAAGCTTGTGCACGGAGCGGGGAAGGAACGTGCTACACCCCAGGAGACGCGGGGTCTGCAGGGTTGCATGCTTTCTGTGCAGGAATTTCCGCTTGCCCACAGCCATTGTGCGCCTGCCTGTGGATAAACCGGGGACAAGCGGCTGGAAGCCTGACGGCATCATGGCTCGCGCCAATCGATCAAAAAACGAACAGCCTCACTCCATGCCGAAGCCGAGTTGCCGCCACGCCTCGTAGACGCTCACCGCCACGGTATTCGACAGATTCAGGCTGCGGCAGCCAGGACGCATCGGCAGGCGTACGCGCTGTTCCGGCGACAAGGCATCGCGGACCTCTTCCGGCAAACCGCAACTTTCCGGGCCGAACAGGAACGCATCTCCACGCTGGTAGGCGACCTCGTGGAACGGTTGCGAACCTTTGGTGGTGAAGGCGAACAGACGCGGGCGGCCTAGCTGCTCCAGGCACTCATCGAGTGTCGCGTAGCGACGCACGCTGGCGTACTCGTGGTAGTCCAGCCCGGCGCGACGCAGGCGCTTGTCGTCCAGTTCGAACCCCAGAGGCTCGATCAGGTGCAGGCTGCAACCCGCATTGGCGCACAGCCTGATAATGTTGCCGGTATTGGGTGGAATTTCCGGTTGAAAAAGGATCACGTGGAACATGCAACGCTCCGAGCCTGAGAACGGACGGCATTCTACTCCCAGGCCCAGGCCGCTGCTGCGGGTGATGGTTTCGTTGTGCGTGGGCGGGCTGCTGGTGGGGCTGATGATCGGCCGCCTGCTCGACCCGGTCGCCGAAATGCCCAGAGTGCTTGCTATTCAACCCTCCGCCAACGGCCTGCAACTCAGCCTGGACCGCCAGCCCGAGGTACAGGCCGGGCACCTGGAGGGGGCACTGGCGTTACGTATCGGCGCCTCTGCTGCGGCGCAGCAGGGGCAATCGCGGATTGGCGACGTGCCACTGCGCTGGAAGCTGGAACCGCAGGGAAATGGGGTGTTCCTGACCCTCGTATCGACCCGCCCGTTGCGCGGCGACTGGGACAGTGCGCAAGTGGATGGGCGCTGGCGGCTGAACATCCGGGTCCGATCCGAGTAGGCGTGGGCGGGCAACCTCTCAGCGGTGCCCGCAGGCATAAAAGAGGGGTTTACCCGGCCTGCCTGTACCAGGGCCCCTAACGGGTGCGCAGGGCGCCGTGGCGCGCCTGCCGGCATAAAAGGGGGGCTTACCCGGCCTGCCTGTACCAGGACCCCCGAACCGTTGGCGAGGGTCGCTGCTGAAAGCGACACGCTCGCGGATGTAAAAGAGGGGTTTCCCCAGCCTGCCTGTACCGAGGCCCCCTGAAATCACTGTTGATTGGGCTATTGCAGAGGGCGTGCCAAGATGACGCAAGCACCCAGCCCAGCACAGCTCGAATCATCAGAAGCCCCGTAAATCAAAGGGTGCAGCATTCCCTCGGGCCACGTTCCCACCTGCGTGCAGATGGTGTCACGCAGCCAAACCCGCACGCCCGGGCCACGAGCCTGCGCTCTGCTAGTGCGCACGCACCAAATGAGGACCGACAGATCCCAAGACATCGCGCTTACCCACAGAGGGACTGGGCAACTGCTGGAATACCCTGTGGATAACCAGGCAGGCGCCAGATTTGGCGCGCCTCGCAGGCTAATGGTCAGAATTCGATCAACGCCAAATCGCAGGCAAAGAAAAGGCGCCCGAAGGCGCCTTTCTTCCACTGCCACCGCAATTACGGGGTTGGGATCTCGCCGGCAGCCTGCATACGGGAGATCTCCTGCGCGTACAGCGCATCGAAGTTCACCGGAGACAGCATCAGTGCCGGGAAGGAGCCGCGGACAACCAGGCTGTCCAGGGTCTCACGGGCGTAGGGGAATAGGATGTTGGGGCAGAACGCGCCAAGGGTATGGCTCATGCTCGAAGCATCCAGGCCCTTGATCAGGAAGATACCGGCCTGCTGCACTTCGGCGATGAACGCGGTCTCTTCGCCGTTCTTGACGGTTACGGAAACGGTCAGCACCACTTCGTAGAAGTCGCCGTCGAGCTGCTTCTGACGAGTGTTGAGGTCCATGGAAATGCTTGGCTGCCACTCCTGGCGGAAGATTTCCGGCGCCTTGGGCGCTTCGAAGGACAGGTCGCGGATGTAGATGCGCTGCAGCGAGAACTGCGGGTTGTTGTCTTGCTCGGCTGCGCCGTTGGCTTGTTCAGTCATTTCGGGACCTTCTTGTGCTTCGTTTCAAGTTTGGGGATCACGCCGACAACAGCGTATCCAGCTTACCCGCGCGTTCCAGCGCGTAAAGATCGTCGCAGCCGCCGACATGAGTATCGCCGATCCAGATCTGCGGCACCGAGGTGCGCCCTGCCTTGTCGATCATCTCGGCGCGGATACCCGGCTTGCCGTCCACCGAGATTTCCTCGTAGGCGACACCCTTGCGATCCAGCAGAGCCTTGGCACGGATGCAATAAGGGCACCACGCGCTGGTATAGATCAAGACCGACGACATCTCACTTCACCAACGGCAGGTTTTCACCACGCCAACTGCCGATACCACCGGACAGCTTGGCGGCATTGAAGCCGGCCTTCTGCAGGACGCTGCACCAGGTTCCCGAATGCTGGCCCATGCCGTCGACCACGATAATGGTCTTGGCCTTGTGCTTTTCCAGCTCGCTCATACGGGCGTTCAGCTTGTCCGCCGGAATGTTCAGCGCATCGACGATATGGCCGGCGGAGAACTCCTTGGCAGGACGGATATCGAGGACCACGGCCTGTTCGGCGTTCACCAGGGCGGTCAGTTCGCGGGTCGACAGGGCTTTGCCGCCTTTGCGCATCTCATGCAGGGCAAGCAGCACCAGCAGCACGACCAGCGCCCCTACCAGCAGGTAGTGGTTGGTGGCGAATTCGATCAGACGAGGGAAGAACGAGGACATGGCACAGGACATCCAGACGTAAAAATGCCGGCCAGTATACACGCGCCATTCTGACGGCTGAACCCTGCGAATCGTGGCGCCTGTCGGCACCAAAAGGTAAAATGTCGGTCCTTTTCTGCCCCTGTTCCCGGAAAGAGCCGTACCTATGACTGCAACGCCCAAACCGCTGGTCCTGATCATTCTGGACGGCTTCGGCCATAGCGATAGCCCGGAATACAACGCCATCTACGCCGCGAAGAAGCCCAACTGGGACCGTCTGCTGGCCAGCCAGCCGCACGGCCTGATCTCCGGCTCCGGCATGGATGTCGGCCTGCCCGACGGCCAGATGGGCAACTCCGAGGTCGGCCACATGAACCTGGGTGCCGGCCGCGTCGTGTATCAGGACTTCACCCGCGTGACCAAGGCGATCCGCGACGGCGAGTTCTTCGAGAATCCTGTCATCACCGAAGCGGTGGACAAGGCCGCCGGCGCCGGCAAGGCCGTACATATCCTCGGCCTGCTCTCCGACGGCGGCGTCCACAGCCACCAGGATCACCTGGTCGCGATGGCCGAACTGGCCGCCAGACGCGGTGCCGAAAAAATCTACCTGCACGCCTTCCTGGACGGCCGCGACACTCCGCCCAAGAGTGCCGAGCCGTCCCTGAAGCTGCTCGACGACACCTTCGCTCGCCTGGGCAAGGGCCGCACCGCGAGCATCATCGGCCGCTACTTCGCAATGGACCGCGACAACCGCTGGGATCGAGTGGAGGCCGCCTACAACCTGATCACCGAAGGCACTGCCCAATTCACCGCCGACTCCGCCCTGGGCGCGCTGCAGGCCGCCTACGAGCGCGGCGAGAGCGACGAGTTCGTCAATGCCACCCGTATCGGCGAGCAGGTTCGCGTAGAAGACGGCGATGCCGTGGTCTTCATGAACTTCCGCGCCGACCGCGCCCGCGAACTGTCGCGAGCCTTCGTCGAGCCGGGCTTCAAGGAGTTCCCGCGTCAGCGCGAACTGAAGCTGGCCAGCTATGTGATGCTCACGCAATACGCGGCAAGCATTCCAGCGCCCAGCGCGTTCAAGCCCGAGTCCCTGGACAACGTGCTGGGCGAGTACCTGGCCAAGAATGGCAAGACCCAGCTGCGCATCGCCGAAACCGAGAAATACGCCCACGTGACGTTCTTCTTCTCCGGCGGCCGCGAAGAACCGTTCAAGGGTGAAGAGCGCATCCTCATCCCGTCGCCCAAGGTCGCCACCTACGACCTGCAACCGGAGATGAGCGCGCCGGAAGTTACCGACAGGATCGTCGACGCCATCGAGAACCAGCGTTTCGACGTGATCATCGTCAACTATGCCAACGGCGACATGGTCGGTCATACCGGCGTGTTCGAGGCCGCGGTGAAAGCCGTCGAGTGCCTGGATACCTGCGTTGGTCGGATCGTCGAGGCGCTGGACAAGGTCGGCGGCGAAGCGCTGATCACCGCCGATCACGGCAACGTCGAGCAGATGGAAGACGCCATGACCGGGCAGGCGCACACCGCACACACCTGCGAGCCGGTGCCGTTCGTCTATGTCGGCAAGCGCAAGCTCAGCATCCGCGAGGGCGGCGTGCTCGCCGACGTGGCGCCGACCCTGCTGAATCTGATGGGTCTGGAGCAGCCGAAAGAGATGACCGGCAAATCGATCGTCACCCTTCTTTAAAGGGTGACGATTCGACGGGAACGTGAGCAGTATCCCGCCAGTCAGAGCAAACGCCCCACGCCATGCGGCCTGGGGCGTTTTTTTTAGCGCCCGCCACGGGCATACTAGCCCGGTCCAGAATCCAGGTGCCCGCCGCCCAATGCCCCGCGCCCTCATCCCGCTGCTGCTGATCTGCCTCCTGAGCCCGCTCGCGGCCATTGCCGATGATCGTGCCGACACCCAGCGCCAGCTGGAGCAGACGCAGAAAGATATCAACGAGCTGAAGAAGAACCTGAAGAACATCCAGGATGAAAAGTCCGGGGTGCAGAAGCAGCTCAAGTCCACCGAGACCCAGATGGGCGACCTGGAAAAGCAGATCAAGCAGATCCAGGACGACATGCAGAAGAACGAGCAAGAGCTGCAGCGCCTCGATTCGGAGAAAAAAAAACTCCAGGACGCGCGCATTGAGCAGCAGCGACTGATCGCCATCCAGGCCCGCGCCGCCTACCAGAGTGGCCGCCAGGAATACCTCAAGCTGCTGCTGAACCAGGAACACCCGGAGAAATTCAGCCGTACCCTCACCTACTACGACTACATCAACAAGGCGCGCCTCGAACAGCTCACTGCGTTCAACGAGACGCTGCGCCAGTTGAGCAACGTCGAGCAGGAAATCACCGCGCAGAAGAACCAGCAGATCGAACAGCAGAATGCATTGGAGTCGCGTCGCCAGGAGCTGGCCGAGGCCCGCAAGGCGCGTCAGGAGACGCTGGCCAGGCTGAACAGCGACTTTCAGAGCGGCGATCGCAAACTCAAGGAGCGCGAGCAGAATCAGGCCGAGCTGAACAAGGTTCTGAAGACCATCGAGGAAACCCTCGCCCGTCAGGCCCGCGAAGCCGAGGAGGCCCGCCAGCGCGCGCTGGCCGCCGAGCGCGAGCGGGTCAAGCGAGAGCAGGAACAGGCCGCGCGTGGCGAAAAGCCCGCAACCCCATCCAGACGCCCGGATTACAGCGGCCCACTGGTATCAAGCGGCGAAGGTTTCGGTGGTGCATTCAGCGCAGCCAAGGGGCGGCTGCCCTGGCCGGTCAACGGTCGTGTGCTGGCGCGCTTCGGCAGCCCGCGCGGCGACGATCCCCGCGCCACCTGGGACGGCGTACTGATCGGCGCCTCCGCTGGCAGCACGGTGCGCGCCGTGCACGGAGGGCGGGTGGTATTCGCCGATTGGCTGCGCGGAGCCGGCCTGCTGGTCATTCTCGACCACGGAGGTGGCTACCTCAGCCTTTATGGGCATAATCAAAGCCTTCTGAAGGACGCCGGCGACACCGTCAAAGCAGGCGACCCCATCGCCACCGTCGGCGCCAGCGGTGGGCAGAGCACCCCGGCGGTATACTTTGCCATTCGCCATCAGGGCCGCCCGGCGGACCCTACTACCTGGTGTCGCACGCAGGGATAAACGGCGGACACGCCTTAGGAGCCATACATGTCTCACGCTTTCCGTCTCACTACCCTGGCTCTGGCCCTGCTGCTCGGCGCAGGTGCGGTCCAGGCCGCCGATGCGCCAGCCGCTCCAGCAGCCAACGGCAAGGAGGCTCCGCTGCCGCTCGACGAGCTGCGCACCTTCGCCGAGGTCCTGGACCGCGTGAAGGCCGCCTACGTCGAGCCGGTGGATGACAAGACCCTGCTGGAAAACGCCATCAAGGGCATGCTCAGCAACCTCGATCCGCACTCCGCCTATCTCGGCCCGGAAGAGTTCGCCGAGCTGCAGGAAAGCACCAGCGGCGAGTTCGGCGGCCTGGGTATCGAGGTCGGCAGCGAGGATGGCTTCGTCAAAGTGATCTCGCCGATCGACGACACTCCAGCAGCCAACGCCGGCATCCAGCCTGGCGATCTGATCGTGAAGATCGACGGAAAGCCGACCAAGGGCCAGTCGATGAACGAGGCTGTAGACAGCATGCGCGGCAAGGCCGGCTCGCCGATCACCCTCACCATCGTTCGCGGCGGCGGCAAGCCGTTCGATGTCGAACTCAAGCGCGCCATCATCAAGGTCAAGAGCGTACGCAGCCAGATGCTGGAACCCGGCTACGGCTACCTGCGCATTACCCAGTTCCAGGTCAACACCGGTGAAGAGACCGTCAAGGCACTGACCAAGTTGCGCAAGGACAACAACGGCCGGCTCAAGGGCCTGATCCTCGATCTGCGCAACAATCCCGGCGGCGTGCTGCAGTCGGCGGTGGAAGTGGCCGACGCCTTCCTCACCAAGGGGCTGATCGTCTATACCAAGGGGCGCATCCCGAACTCCGAGCTGCGTTTCTCCGCCGACCCGAGCGACCCGAGCGACGGAGTACCGCTGGTGGTGCTGATCAACGGCGGCAGCGCTTCGGCGGCGGAAATCGTCGCCGGAGCCCTGCAGGACCAGAAGCGCGCCATCCTCATGGGCACCGACAGCTTCGGCAAGGGTTCGGTGCAGACCGTTCTGCCGCTGAACAACGACCGTGCCCTGAAGCTCACCACCGCGCTGTACTACACGCCCAATGGCCGCTCCATCCAGGCCCAGGGCATCACCCCGGATATCGAGGTGGAACGCGCCAAGGTCACCCGCGAGCAGAGCGAATTCGACGGATTCAAGGAAGCCGACCTGCAGGGCCACCTGGCCAACGGCAACGGCGGCAAGGACCGTCCCACCACCGCTGGCAAGCCGCCGGTGGAGCGCCCGCAGGACAGCGACTACCAGATGAGCCAAGCCCTCAGCCTGCTGAAAGGACTCAGCGTCAGCCGCGGCAACAACTGACCGATGCGCCTGGCCCGGCTGCTGTTCGGCCTTGGCCTTGGCGCACTGCTGTGCCAGCCGGTGACCGCGACGTCCCGGCCGGACAGCGGCAAGCCGCTGGTCAGCATCGTCATCGACGACCTCGGGCAGAATCTGGCGCGCGACCGCCAGGTGCTCGATATCTCCCCCGCCATCGCCCTGGCGATCATTCCCGACACCCCCCACGCCGCCGAGCTGGCCCGCGAAGCGCACCGCCGTGGCCGCACGGTGATGCTGCACATGCCGATGGACCCGGCCGGCGGAGACTTCGCCTGGCGCCCGGAACTGCGCCAGGACGAGCGAGCCCGCAGGCTCGACGCGGCGCTGGCGAAAGTCCCCTACGCACAGGGCCTGAACAACCACGAAGGCAGCCGCATGACCGCCGACCGTCCGGCGATGGCCTGGCTCGCGGGCGAGCTGCAGCGCCGTCACCTGTTCCTTCTCGACAGCCGCACCAGCGCCGCCACCGTGGCTGCCGCCGAAGCACAGAAGGTTGGCCTGGCGAGCCTGTCGCGGGATGTCTTCCTCGATGACGACCCGAGCGAAGCGGCGGTGCTGGAGCAGATGGAGCGCGGCCTGAAACTGGCGCGCAAGCAGGGGACGGTAGTGATGATCGGCCACCCGAAGCCGGCAACCCTCGCGGTGCTCAAACGGGTGCTGCCCACCCTCAAGGCCCAGGGTTTCGAACTGGTGCAGCCGTCGCAGATGATCGCCGAGCGCGGCAACCGGGCAATGGCAGCGCACGGACGCAACGGCATCTACCGCTGAACGCCGCTTCCGCGAACGGCCGGACGCAGCGCGCCCGGCCAGTTTCGCTTACAGATAGTTGTTGGTCGCCTGCTCGATGAAGCCTTCGGCGCGCATTGCGTCCAGCGCCTTCTGCAACCGCTCCACCACCTCATCGGGCGTGTCCTTGTTCAGTGCCAGGTAGAGTTGCGCCTCGTTGAAGCGCAGTACGGTCTGCAGGCCGGAAACGCCCTCCTGCTTGGCCAGGTAGCGGCCCACCGGATCGGTAGTGGCCCACAGGTCGATCTCACCGGTCGTCAGCTTCTTCACGTTTTCCTGGTCGCGCAGGGCGTTGAGCACCGGGATGCCCTGGCTTTCAAGGTTCTGGCTGACGGCGTCGTTCTTGTAGGCGCCGAGCTTGTACTTCGCGGCGTCCTTGAGATCCTTCACCTTGATGGTGCTGCCCGGCGGCGCCAGCAATACCCAGTTGGTCCTGGCGATCGGGCCGACCCACTTGAACAGGGGGATGCGTTCGGGAGTGTAGGTCGTGGAGAACAGCCCATAGTCGGGCTTGTCGAGGGTGAGTTTGTAGAGGCGATCCCACGGGAAGCGCAGGCTCAGGGTGTACTGGATGCCGGCGCGCTTGAACATCTCGCGGACGATGTCGGCGCTGATGCCGTCGATCCCCTCGTCGCGAGCGAAGTTCTTGTCGTCCACCGCCATGTTGAAAGGCGGGAAGTTCTCCGTGAGCAGCACCATCTTGTAATCGGTGGGCAACTCGGCGCGGGCCGTGGCGGCCCCCAACAACAGACCCTGGGTCAGGGTCTTGATCAGGACTTTCAGCATGGTCATACCGCTCGCTTGGTTATCGTTATTGGCTTGCGGCATCCCTGCAGAGGGACGGAATACTTCGCTCGTCTGCCTTCCGTGGCAAAACAGGCGCCGATGGATGTCGACGCCGGACACGATGGCCGGCGGATAGCCGACCATCGGGTTTACAGGTAACTGTTGAGTACGTCGTCGACGAAACCTTCGGCGCGCATCTTGTCCAGAGCGCCCTGCAGTTTCTGCACCACCTCATCCGGGGTTTCCCGGTTCAGCGCCAGGAACAGTTGGTCGCTGTTGAAGCGCAAGACGGTCTTCAGGCCGGTCACTCCGATCTGCTTGGCCAGGTAGCGGCCCGCCGGATCGCCGCTCGCCCACAGATCGATCTGGCCTTCCTGCAGCTTGCCGGCGTTCTCCTGGTCGCGCAGTGCCAACACTGGCTCGAAGCCGTGCTCGGCGAGGTA
The DNA here is from genome assembly GCF_026686735.1 of Pseudomonas triclosanedens. Classification (NCBI taxonomy): domain Bacteria; kingdom Pseudomonadati; phylum Pseudomonadota; class Gammaproteobacteria; order Pseudomonadales; family Pseudomonadaceae; genus Pseudomonas; species Pseudomonas triclosanedens. The sequence continues at coordinate 5,733,271 of NZ_CP113432.1, forward strand.
TTCGGCCATCGCGTCGCCCTTGTAGGCACCGACTCGGTACTTCTTGGCATCGTCCAGGTTATTCAGAGTGATGGTGCTATCGGCCTTGGCCAGCATGACCCAGTCGTCCGGGCCGATCGGGCCGACCCATTTGAACTGGCTCTCCCGCTCAGGCAGTCGAGCGGTTACGAATACACCGTAACCCGGTTTTTCCAGGGCCAGCTTGTAGATGCGGTCCCAGGGGAAACGCAGAGTGAGGCTGTAGGAAACGCCGGCGCGCTTGAACATTTCCTTGACGATATCGACGGCTATTCCGTCGATGTTGTCCTCCTGGGCGAAATTCTTGCCATTGATAGCCATGTTGTACGGCGGGAAGTTCTCGGTCAGCAGCACCATGCTGTAACTCGAAGCTTCCGTTTCCGCCCTTGCCGCGCTGGCCAGCAGCAGGCCGCAGCCAATCCATGCGAGCAGAATGCGCTTCAGCATCTGTGAATTCCTGAGTAAGACATTTCTGAGAAGGCGCAGAGCTTACTCGGAGAATTGACGTCAATAAACCCTATGAATATGGCAATGGGATACAGGTACGCCATTACCTTGACTAAAGGCTTCGGTTAGAAAGCCTGGAAGGAAATGCCGCAGCAGAATGGCTCTGGGAAAAGCAATCGGGCCGGGAGAACCCCGGCCCGGAAAGGATCAGCGGACAACGATGCCGCGGCTGGCCAGGTATGCCTTTGCCTCCGGCACACTGTACTCGCCGAAGTGGAAGATGCTCGCCGCGAGAACCGCGTCGGCCTTGCCTTCGATGATGCCGTCGGCAAGGTGCTGCAGGTTGCCGACACCACCCGAAGCGATCACCGGAACGCCTACTGCCTCGCTGATGGCGCGGGTTACCCCCAGGTCGTAGCCACTCTTCACGCCGTCCTGGTCCATGCTGGTCAGCAGGATTTCGCCCGCGCCCAGCCCCTCCATCTTCTTCGCCCACTCCACCGCATCCAGCCCGGTAGGCTTGCGCCCGCCGTGGGTGAAGATCTCCCAGCGCGGCGCCTCGCCAGGTGCCGACACTTTCTTGGCGTCGATGGCGACCACGATGCACTGGGAACCGAAGCGTGCGGCAGCCTCGCCGACGAACTCCGGGGTGAACACCGCGGCGGTATTGATCGAGACCTTGTCCGCACCGGCATTGAGCAGGTTACGGATGTCCTGCACCGTCCTGACGCCACCGCCCACGGTCAGCGGGATGAACACTTGGCTGGCCATGCGCTCGACGGTGTGCAGGGTGGTATCGCGGCCATCGACGCTGGCGGTGATATCCAGGAAGGTGATTTCGTCCGCACCCTGTTCGTCGTAGCGACGGGCGATTTCCACCGGATCGCCGGCATCGCGGATGTTCTCGAACTTGACGCCCTTCACCACGCGGCCGTTGTCCACGTCGAGGCAGGGAATGATGCGTTTAGCCAGTGCCATGTCAGGGTTCCCCGTGGTTCAGCTCAGCCCTTGAAGGCGTCGCACAGTGCCTGGGCTTGGGCGACGTCCAAGGTGCCTTCGTAGATCGCGCGGCCAGTGATGGCGCCGACGATGCCCGGGGTGCGGGCGTCCAGCAGCTTCTGGATGTCGCCAAGGTTGTGGATGCCGCCCGAGGCGATCACCGGGATGCGCGTGGCGTTGGCCAGCGCGGCGGTGGCTTCGACGTTGCACCCTTGCATCATGCCGTCCTTGGAAATGTCGGTGTAGACGATGGCGGAAACGCCGTCGGCCTCGAAGCGCTTGGCCAGGTCGATCACCTGTACTTCGCTGACCTCAGCCCAGCCATCAGTGGCGACGAAACCGTCTTTGGCGTCCAGGCCGACGATCACCTTGCCGGGGAAGGCGCGGCAGGCCTCGCCGACGAACTCCGGCTGCTTGACCGCCTTGGTGCCGATGATCACGTAGCTGACGCCAGCGCGGACGTAGTGTTCGATGGTCTCCAGCGAGCGGATGCCACCGCCGATCTGGATCGGCAGGTTCGGGTAGCGCTTGGCGATGGCGGTAACCACCTCACCGTTGATCGGCTTGCCTTCGAAGGCACCATTCAGGTCCACCAGGTGCAGACGACGGCAGCCGCCTTCCACCCACTTGGCGGCCATAGCCACCGGGTCGTCGGAGAAGACGGTAGCGTCTTCCATCAGGCCCTGGCGCAGACGCACGCAGGCGCCGTCTTTCAGATCGATTGCGGGGATGATCAGCATCGGTTGAACCTGCTCGAATCCAAAGATGAATAGGGTCGGGTCAGCTCTTTTCGAGCGCCCACAAGTCGCTTTCGATGCTTTCGAACCTGTCTTTCAGGTGCGCCTGCACATCGGAAATCGCCTTGTTGTAGAACAGCGGGCCCAGCTCGCGCATGAAGAAATCCAGCGCCTCCTCGGCCTCGAAACTGCCCAGGTCCAGCTCGAAGCGGTCCTCCAGGAAACGCTGGAGCACGCGGCTCGCCTCCTGGCGCTGGGACCCGTCGAGTTCGAGTATCTGGGGCTTTTCCCGGCGAGCCATGATTACCAGCGACCGTCCCAGGCGGCGAAGTTCTGCAGCAGTTGCAGACCGTGGGTGTGGCTCTTCTCCGGGTGGAACTGCACGGCGAAACGCGAGCCGTCGGCCAGTGCGGCGGCGAAATCACGCCCGTAGTGGCCGCGACCGACCACTTGGCGCGGGTTGCCTGCCTCGATGTAGTAGCTGTGCACGAAGTAGAAACGGGCGTTGTTCGGGATGTCGTGCCACAGCGGGTGGTCCACGCTCTGCGCCACTTCGTTCCAGCCCATGTGCGGTACTTTCAGATGCTCGCCGTCCTCGTAGAGGTCCTTGCCGAAAAAGCGCACCTTGCCGGGGAACATGCCGATGCAGTCGACGCCGTCGTTCTCTTCGCTGTGCTCCATCAGCGCCTGCATGCCTACGCAGATGCCGAGGAACGGGCGGTCCTGGCTGACTTCGCGGACCAGGCTGTCGAAGCCCAGGCGCGAAATCTCGGCCATGCAGTCACGGATCGCGCCGACACCGGGGAACACCACACGGTCGGCCTCGCGGATCACCGAGGCGTCACTGGTCACCAGCACGCGGCCGGCACCCACGCGTTCCAGTGCCTTGGACACCGAGTGCAGGTTGCCCATGCCGTAGTCGATGACAGCTACCGTCTGCATCACAGGCACCCTTTGGTGGAGGGCATCTGGCCAGCCATGCGCTCGTCCAGCTCGATGGCCATGCGCAGCGCGCGGCCAAAGGCCTTGAACACGGTTTCGATCTGGTGGTGGGTGTTGTGGCCGCGAAGGTTGTCGATGTGCAGGGTCACCTGGGCGTGATTGACGAAGCCCTGGAAGAACTCCATGAACAGGTCGACATCGAAGCCACCGACGCTGGCACGAGTGAACGGCACGTGCATCTGCAGGCCGGGACGGCCGGAGAAATCGATGACCACACGCGACAGGGCTTCGTCCAGCGGCACGTAGGCATGGCCGTAGCGGCGAATGCCCTTCTTGTCGCCGATGGCCTTGGCGAAGGCCTGGCCGAGGGTGATGCCGATGTCTTCGACGGTATGGTGGTCGTCGATATGCAGGTCGCCCTTGCACTCGATGTCCAGGTCGATCAGGCCGTGGCGGGCGATCTGGTCCATCATGTGCTCGAGGAAGGGAACCCCGGTATCGAAGCGGGCCTTGCCCGTCCCATCCAGGTCGATGGAAACCTTGATCTGGGTTTCCAGGGTGTCGCGCGCGACGGATGCCTTGCGTTCGGCCATCACCAGCTCCACAGCTAACACTGCACGTAATTATAAGAAGGGCCGGCATTATAGGCGCGCCGGGCCCGGCGAGGCTATGGGCGGCGGTCGGCGCTGGCCGATAGTGCAAGGTTCTACTTACACTGCGCGGCCAGATTCCGAGGATCGCCCATGCCCGTCGTCGTCCAGCACCTGACCCAGCCCAGCGACCAGGACCACCAGGACCTGCTGAAGATCTATGCCGACGCGCCGGACTGGCTGCTGGCTCCCTTCACCAATGCCGAGGACCTGGTGAATCAGGGACTGCTCAATGGCAGGCTGCTGACCGGGCGCTTCAACGACCGCCTGCTGGGTGCCGCCTGGGTCGAGCGCGACGACTCGTTCTGGTGCTTGTCCAGGCTGTGCGTGCGCAAGGTCACCCGCGGTCGCGGCGTTGCCCGGCGACTGCTGGAAGAGGCGCAGCGCCTTGCCGTGCTGCAAGGCGCGGGGTTGCGCCTCGGCGCACCGGCGGGCCACCTGGAAGCGGCACGCCTGGCGGAACACCTGGGGCTGGGCCTGATAGCGCACTGACACCCCGAAGCACGGAACCCTCCCCTTCCCGGGGCCTCCAACCCGAAACGTCCACGGACTCGCCTCCCAAGCAGTCCGCTCGTCGTTGATATACTTTTCGCCATTCATCCGCCGTCTGAACAAGGACCCGTCCATGAAAGCGTTCGGCAAAATCCTGGGCATCATTGTCCTGGTCCTGCTGTTGCTCGTCGTCGCCGCCGGCTTCGTGCTGACTCACTTCTTCGATCCGAACGATTACAAGGAAGAGATCCGCCAACTCGCCCGAGGCAAGGCCAACGTTGAGCTGAACCTCAAGGGCGACATCGGCTGGAGCCTGTTCCCCTGGTTGGGCCTGGAGCTGCACGACACCAGCGTTGCCACCCTGCAGCAGCCGGCCCAGCCGTTCGCCGACGTGCAGTTGCTGGGCATGTCCGTGCGTGTGCTGCCGCTGCTGCGCAAGGAACTGCAGATGAGCGACATCCGCGTCGAAGGCCTGACCCTGAGCCTGAGCCGCGACAAGAATGGCGCGGGCAACTGGGAGAACATCGGCAAGCCCGTCCAGCCGGCCACCGGCACGCCGCCCGCCGCGCAACCGGTGCCAGGCGAAGCGTCCAAACCGACCGAAAGCGCGCCGCGCCAGGCGATGAAACTCGATATCGACAGCCTCACGGTGAAGAACGCCCGTATCGACTACGCCGATGCGCAGAGTGGCAAGCAATACAGCGTCGAAGGCATCGAACTGACCACCGGAGCCATCCGCGAAGGCAGCAGCATTCCACTCAAGCTCAGCGCGTACCTGGGCACCAACCAGCCAGTGCTGCGCGCGCGCACCGAACTGACCGGCAACCTGCGCTTCGACCGCGCCCTCAAGCGTTACCAACTGGAGGATGCCAAGCTCTCCGGCGAGGCTTCGGGCGATCCGTTCCAGGGCAAGACCGCGACCTTCAGCGCGCAAGGCCAACTGGTGCTAGACCAGGCCGCCCAGGTCGCCGAGTGGAATGGCCTGAAGCTGTCGGTCAATCAACTGCGCGCGCTGGGCGAACTCAAGGCGCGCGAACTGGACAAAGAGCCGAAGTTCGACGGCGGGCTGTCCATCGCCCCGTTCAATCTGCGCGAGTTCCTCGAAGGCATCGGCCAGACCCTGCCCGCGATGGCCGACGGCACCACCCTGAGCAAGCTGGAGCTGGCCACCCGCCTGGCCGGCACCCGCAACAGCCTGAACCTGGACGACATCAAGCTGAAGCTGGACGACAGCAGCTTCGGTGGCAGCCTGGGCATCGCCGACTTCAGCAAACAGGCGATCCGCGCCCAACTCAGCGGCGACCGCCTCAATCTCGACCGCTACCTGCCAGCCAAGGTCAAGAAGGCCCAGGAAGCCACCAGCGCGGCACGCAAGGCCGAGGTCGAAACCACCACCCAGAACGCCATCAAGGGCGACACCCCGCTGCCCAACTCGCCGACCCAGCAAGCCTGGAGCGACGCCCCCGTCCTGCCTATCGCCCGCCTGCGCGCGCTGGACCTGGACATAGGCCTGAGCCTCGGCCAACTGACCATCGATAAGCTGCCGATCAACGACGCCAGCCTGAAGCTGCGAGGCCAGGGCGGCCTGCTCAGCCTTGATGACCTGCGCGGCGAGCTGTATGACGGCAAGTTCAACGCCAAGGCCAGCCTCGACGTACGCCAGGACATACCGTTGCTCAAGGCGCAGAAGCACATCGCCGACGTTCCGGTGGAGCGCCTGCTCGAATCCCAGGACCAGAAGCCGCCAGTCAAGGGCCTGCTGGACCTGGATGCCGACATCACTACCCAGGGCAACAGCCAGAAGGCCTGGATCGACAACCTCAACGGCACCGCGCGCTTCGTCATGACCCAGGGCGTGCTGCTCAATGCCAATCTGGAACAGCAGCTCTGCCAGGGCATCGCCACCCTCAACCGCAAGTCGCTCAGTGCCGAGCATGGCGGCAAGGACACGCCCTTCCGCGAGCTTCAGGGCAACCTGACCTTCCGCAACGGTGTAGCCAGCAACCCCGACCTCAAGGCCAGCATTCCCGGGCTGACGGTGAAGGGCGACGGCGATATCGACCTGCGCGTGCTCGGCATGGACTACCGCATCGGCGTGATCATCGAAGGCGACAAGAGCGACATGCCCGACCCGGCCTGCGAAGTGAACAAGCGCTACGTCGGCATCGAATGGCCGCTGCGTTGCCGCGGACCGCTGGAACTGGGTGCAAAGGCCTGTCGCCTGGACAAGGATGGCATCGGCAAGATCGCCGCACGACTGGCTGGGGACAGACTGAACGAAAAACTGGAAGAGAAGCTCGGAGACAAGGTCAGTCCCGAACTCAAAGACGCACTCAAAGGGCTGTTCAAGAAAAAATGACCCCGGAACGCTTCAATACCGCCGTACTCGACTGGTTCGACCATCACGGCCGCCATGACCTGCCCTGGCAGCAGAACATCACGCCCTATCGGGTGTGGGTCTCGGAAATCATGCTGCAGCAGACCCAGGTAAGCACCGTGATGGGCTACTACGACCGCTTCATGAGCGCGCTGCCGACGGTCGCCGACCTCGCGGCAGCGCCGGAAGACGAAGTGCTGCACCTCTGGACCGGGCTGGGCTACTACACCCGCGCGCGCAACCTGCACAAGACCGCGAAAACGGTGATGACGCAGTACGGCGGTGAGTTCCCACGGGACGTCGAGCAGCTTGCCGAACTGCCTGGCATCGGCCGCTCCACCGCCGGCGCCATCGCCAGCATCTCGATGGGACTGCGCGCGCCGATCCTCGACGGCAACGTCAAACGCGTGCTGGCACGCTACCTGGCCTGCGACGGCTACCCCGGCGAACCCAAGGTGGCCAGGCAACTGTGGGACGCCGCCGAGCGCTTCACCCCGCAGGAGCGGGTCAACCACTACACCCAGGCGATGATGGATCTCGGCGCCACGCTCTGTACCCGCAGCAAGCCGAGCTGCCTGCTCTGCCCGCTGCGCGAAGGCTGCCGCGCGCACCTGCTTGGCCGCGCGACCGACTTCCCGGTAGCCAAGCCGCGCAAGGCGCTGCCGCAGAAGCGCACCCTGATGCCGATACTGGCCAACCGCGAAGGTGACATCCTGCTCTATCGCCGCCCATCGACAGGCCTGTGGGGAGGACTATGGAGCTTCCCGGAACTGGACGACCTCACAGCCCTCGCCCCGCTCGCCGAACGCCACGCCCTGCGCCTGGGTGAGCGGCGTGAACTGGCCGGCCTGACCCATACCTTCAGCCATTTCCAACTGGCCATCGAGCCCTGGCTGGTGCGCGTCGAGGACGCAGCTCCCGCCGTGGCCGAGGCTGACTGGCTCTGGTATAACCTCGCCACCCCGCCGCGGCTCGGCCTTGCCGCCCCGGTGAAGAAGCTGCTCAAACGAGCCGCCGACGTGTTGAACGCAGGAGAAATGTCATGACCCGACTGGTGATGTGCCGCAAGTACAAAGAAGAGCTGCCCGGCCTCGATCGCGCGCCCTATCCCGGGGCCAAGGGCCAGGACATCTACGAGCACGTATCGAAGAAAGCCTGGGACGAATGGCAGAAGCACCAGACCATGCTGATCAACGAGCGTCGCCTGAACATGATGAACGCCGAGGACCGCAAGTTCCTCACCGCAGAAATGGACAAGTTCCTTTCTGGCGAGGAATACGCGCAGGCCGAGGGCTATGTCCCGCCCAGCGCGTAAGCTTCGGTATTATTTGAAAAATTTTTTCGCGGCACGCTTGACACCCCTTCGGAAAACCCTTTTAATGCGCGCCACGTTGCCCAGGTAGCTCAGTTGGTAGAGCAGGGGATTGAAAATCCCCGTGTCGGCGGTTCGATTCCGTCCCTGGGCACCAAGACACCTAAGCCCCTGATCTTGAAAGAGATCAGGGGTTTTGTCTTTCTGAGGCATGGCTAAAGCCCACCCGACTGGTACACAAGGTGGGTACACATGGCCGACTCCAGCCGTATGATCTGCGGATCACCCCGATACCGCGCACGATCCTTCATGGCACAGCCCTTCAAGCACCCCCAGAGCGGAGTCTTCTATCTCCGACGTCGCGTTCCTGACGAACTCCGCCCTATTCTCGGGCACGAATACAAGCGCTCACTGAAGACACGCGACCCAGCCGAGGCAAAGGCGCGCTTTGCGGCGGAGTGGGGCAAAAGCGAAGAAGCCTTTTCTATCGCCAAAGCCCAGGCGTCCGGGGCGCAGGCACTCACGGTTCGTGATGCCCAACAACTGGCGGCACGCTGGTATCGCCAAGAGCTAGCCAAAATGGAAAGCTCAGGTGAATTCAGAAGTTACTTGGTTCCCGACATAGTGGAATCCTGGGAGACTCCTCACGGCCCAGAAGAACACCAGGACGTGCTTAGCATCAGGCAAGCACTGGAAGTCGATCTATGGCCTAGCGAGGATCTGCGCACTCCCGATGGAGAGACAGATTACGAGCAGGTATGCCTGCCACATATTCGCCACGCCTTGCACTCCGAGCACATCCTCCTGCCCCCTCCTCAATCGCCCATTCGACTTGCACTGGTCGATGCCTTCCGGAGCCACCTGCTAAAGCTCTCGGAGATTGCAAAGCAACGATACGATGGCGACTGGATGGCAAAAGCGGGCGTACTCGAACATGAGCCTCTGAGCGTCGGCGTACAGAAGGGAAGCAAAACCAGCACGCTTCTGGAATGCTTCGAAGCCTATGCCAGAGCCAAGATTCTCGACGACGGGGACAATCGAAGCACACGAAAGACACTGGATGAGTTCCGTAGCTCCATCCGGAGATTCATCGAGCTCTTCGGGGACATGGAGACTTCCCACATTTCGCGGGGAACGGTGCAAGACTATCGAAGCAAACTCGCTGAGCTGCCAGTCAAGACTGCCGGCGCTGGCAAACTCACCGCCCAGCAACTCATTGAGAAAGCCAAAGCCAATGCATTACCTCGGCTATCACCGGCAACGATCCGCAATCGCCTGAGAGCCCTATCGGCCATACTGGGATATGCAGTACGAATGGGGTGGATTCAAGAAAATCCGGTAGAAGCCAGTGGAGTCGCCAAAGCTGCCAGCAAGGCAGCAGGCGGCAGAGTCGCGCAGCGACGAAAGGACTATTCGCAGGCGGAGCTCAACGCGTTATTTAGCAGCCCGATTTTTGCCGGGACCGACTGGAAGCGGCCTCGTGCAGATTATGGAAAGGCCTGGTACTGGCTGCCCCTCTTGATGTACTACACCGGCGCTCGACGCGAAGAGCTGGCACAACTGGCTGTCGCCGACGTAAAGCAAGACGACGCAGGCATTCACTATCTCTCCATTTTGGCAACGAGCGACGAAACGCCCAGCGCTCACGGCACCAGCAAGGAGCTCCGCACTGTCAAGACGGACAGCAGCCGCCGCCGCATCCCCTTACATCCAGACCTGATAGAGCTCGGGCTCCTCGACTACGCAAAGGCACTGCCACCAACAGGCCAACTTTTCCCCTTGCTCAAAGCCTCTCCAGCGGGCTTCTACGGCACGAACTGGGGCAAGGCATGGGGTAGGTACCTGCGGGACATAGCAAGCGTCCAAAGCCCTGCTAGCCCCTCTCACGGCTTCCGCCATACCTTCAAGACGCTATGCCGCCAGGTCGGCATCCCCGAGGACGTGCATGACGCCATAACGGGGCATAGCGACGGCAGCGTCAGTCGTGACTACGGATCAATGCCTCTGCAGCGAATGGCGGAGGAACTGGCCAAGCTCCCTTCAGCGCCGACCCCTCTCTACAAGGCCCTACAAGGCACCTAGATGAGACGAAAAGCTCGAACGAGGGAGGGGCAGGCCTCCCACAGCATTTGGCACCAGCGGGCAAAATAGGAGCAGCGCGATAGGCGCTCGCTTGCCCCCCTATCCCCCCCAGAGATAGATTTGAGCACTTCTGCTGATGAACTAGTCATCTACTATGCACACTCAATGGGCTAGCTCGCTCACTTCGTGAGCTCCCTCCTCTCCTCCTACCTCACATCCCTCCCTCTCCCTCCCCGTCAGCGAAAGCCGCTGACTGCTGGGTATGGTGTCGGTCGCAGTGAGTACAGGTATCGAGTACGCCAAATTGGAAGTCCAGATAGTAGGCCAATTGCAAGGCTAACCCTCAAAGTCTGTAATGCCTCACCCATTGGAGCTATCGGGAATCCGTTTAGCGCAGGTAAGGCACTGCCATTTCGACTCTGACGGTATGCAACCACCTAACACAACCCGCCCCTGATCAATGTCCCGCTCTAAGGTCTCGGTGAAATCTGGGTAGCCATAAATAATTTCAGCAATCCTTAAGCCTCCACATACCGGACATGAACTTGGCTTTTCAGAAAATTCCTCTTCGTCAAAATCCTCTAATCCAAGCTCCGCAGGATCAGTCACAAAGAATGCCGGCACCTCGAATAGGTGGAAGCGTTCAAGTATATCTGCGAGCGGATGCGCACCCAAGAAACTCACAATTTCTCGCATCCCATGCATAAATTCCACAGAATCCCCTTTGGAGAGTACCGTCCATATCCTTCGACCATAGGGGAAAACTTCTGGCGCAGACAAGGATCGAAAAGAGGTAAGCCAAATGGGCAAGCCTCCTGCGATTAGCTTATTAAGCGGATTATTCATCGCACCTGCTTTTTTCTGCAAAGAAATTATCCGAGAGTTAATCCATGGAAGCTTTTCTCTCAATTCAGAATCAGGCACAGCATTCTTATACAAACAATCCAGCGCCCTAATAGTTAGCTGATCTCCTTCAGACTGAGCATTCGCGACCAAGAAAGACAATGCCACAGTTGTAGCCAACTGAATTTCAACTAGCCCCGCTCTATCCAAACACTCAATAAATTGCACGAACCGCTGAGACTCTTTTAGGCACTGTTGCAAATAGTCGGTGGTGATAAACTTATCATCCCCTTTTGCTGATGGAGCTGCACATGAACCCATTCAAAGGCCGGCATTTTCAGCGTGACATCATTCTGTGGGCCGTACGCTGGTACTGCAAATACGGCATCAGTTACCGTGAGCTGCAGGAGATGCTGGCTGAACGCGGAGTGAATGTCGATCACTCCACGATTTACCGCTGGGTTCAGCGTTATGCGCCTGAAATGGAAAAACGGCTGCGCTGGTACTGGCGTAACCCTTCCGATCTTTGCCCGTGGCACATGGATGAAACCTACGTGAAGGTCAATGGCCGCTGGGCGTATCTGTACCGGGCCGTCGACAGCCGGGGCCGCACTGTCGATTTTTATCTCTCCTCCCGTCGTAACAGCAAAGCTGCATACCGGTTTCTGGGTAAAATCCTCAACAACGTGAAGAAGTGGCAGATCCCGCGATTCATCAACACGGATAAAGCGCCCGCCTATGGTCGCGCGCTTGCTCTGCTCAAACGCGAAGGCCGGTGCCCGTCTGACGTTGAACACCGACAGATTAAGTACCGGAACAACGTGATTGAATGCGATCATGGCAAACTGAAACGGATAATCGGCGCCACGCTGGGATTTAAATCCATGAAGACGGCTTACGCCACCATCAAAGGTATTGAGGTGATGCGTGCACTACGCAAAGGCCAGGCCTCAGCATTTTATTATGGTGATCCCCTGGGCGAAATGCGCCTGGTAAGCAGAGTTTTTGAAATGTAAGGCCTTTGAATAAGACAAAAGGCTGCCTCATCGCTAACTTTGCAACAGTGCCGTCTGTCGCGCTCCTCTGAGGAAAGCAGCATGGGGGAAGGTAGGGAGGGTGCAATGAGAACCAGACCCTCAAGCCCTTCGGGCTGGCGCGATGCCATCAATTGGGCGACCTTCCCCCCCATCGAATGGCCAACCAGAATGTAGCGTTTAAGCTCAAGCGCCGAAATAACGCCTTCGGCATCCCGTGCAAGGTCTTCAATACTGTATCCGGATTCGGGGGTAATGACTCCAACTTACTGATAGTGTTTTATGTTCAGATAATGCCCGATGACTTTGTCATGCAGCTCCACCGATTTTGAGAACGACAGCGACTTCCGTCCCAGCCGTGCCAGGTGCTGCCTCAGATTCAGGTTATGCCGCTCAATTCGCTGCGTATATCGCTTGCTGATTACGTGCAGCTTTCCCTTCAGGCGGGATTCATACAGCGGCCAGCCATCCGTCATCCATATCACCACGTCAAAGGGTGACAGCAGGCTCATAAGACGCCCCAGCGTCGCCATAGTGCGTTCACCGAATACGTGCGCAACAACCGTCTTCCGGAGCCTGTCATACGCGTAAAACAGCCAGCGCTGGCGCGATTTAGCCCCGACGTATCCCCACTGTTCGTCCATTTCCGCGCAGACGATGACGTCACTGCCCGGCTGTATGCGCGAGGTTACCGACTGCGGCCTGAGTTTTTTAAATGGCGGAAAATCGTGTTGAGGCCAACGCCCATAATGCGGGCGGTTGCCCGGCATCCAACGCCATTCATGGCCATATCAATGATTTTCTGGTGCGTACCGGGTTGAGAAGCGGTGTAAGTAAACTGCAGTTGCCATGTTTTACGGCAGTGAGAGCAGAGATAGCGCTGATGTCCGGCAGTGCTTTTGCCGTTACGCACCACCCCGTCAGTAGCTGAACGGGAGGGACAGCTGATAGAAACAGAAGCCACTGGAGCACCTCAAAAACACCATCATACACTAAATCAGTAAGTTGGCAGCATCACCTGCGACGCAGAAGCATAATGCGATGAAAAAGCTGAATCTTTCCAACCACAGCGAACTGATTAAGTATGTGCAGACGGTTGGAAAGATGGAGGAATAGTCCACATCAGGGGTAGATAATATTCAGCGTAGCCGATGTATTGATCTTACCCTGGCTCACCTGGGCGGGCGCCCACACGTAATAGTACGCCGCCATCGGAAGGGTGAAATGTTCGTCCAGCGCCGCGCCAGCCGCCACGCTGAAAATCATTGTGGCGTTGCCACGGCTGGTGGTCGAGGTAGAGAAGGTCACCGGCGTTTGCGGGGCGTCACGTTTTATCAGGCGTAGCCCCACGCCCTGCGCCGCGCTACTGCTGCTGTCGATCAGCACCGAGCTGTCGGTCGAAAGCAGCTGCGTGCTGGACAGAAACATCTCAATTGACCGATCGGAATTGCCGTTAACCCCGACGTTCTGACAGCTCATGTTCAGTGAAAAAGGCGTCAGCCCCGGCTGTGAGGATGCACTGAGCTGGGGAATGCCGAGCGTCGGCAGCGCCACGGTCAGCCCCGCATTATCAAAGGAACAGGTAGTCAGTTTTGGCGCGTATTTGATGATCATCGGCTGACCAAACATATCGCGGTTGTCGTAAGGCCATTTGAACCCGTTGATTAACCACTGCAATATCTTGACGAGCTGCTTGATTGGCCAGGCGATGATTTCCAAAATCGACAATCCGCTCATGTCGCTGACGAACAGAACGTCGCTCATGTTCGCCGTATCCCCCGTCAGGGTGGTGCCGCTCTGGTTAACGAGGGTGAAGCGAACCGTAAACGGTGTGTTCAGCTCAGACGCCGTATGGCTACCGCTGGCAGACAGGGTTTTATTGGCCGGGGGATTGGTGATCTCCGCCCGCACCATATACTTGTTGTTGCTGAATCCGAGGATGGTCGCGTATTTGTCGTCGGTCGAGAGGATCGGCGTGTAAGAAAATTCACTGTTAGGCGTCGTACAGTTGAACGAGCCGCTGTACTGGGTGGTGAAGCTGCCGGTCCAGGTCGGCGTGGCGGGCGTCAGCTTATCCGACAGATCGACGCTGATCGGCGGGCCATAGGAAATACTGCCCCCGGAACAGGTGGCATAGCTTGCCCCGCTGACGCAGGCGAGAAACAGAAAGGTCAGTAACCGTATCATGTTGATGTTCCGTTAGTAATGGCAAACAGAGGACGGGCTTTCCAGTCCCCACGCCGGTGCGGCGATAGTGCAATTTCCGCTACGCAAATGAACGCTAAGCTCACGTGGTGGTTGTTCCGCGCGAATGTAGAGCACGCTGGCCTGGCCGACATAACCCACCGACTCGCCGCGCTCGTTCAGCACTTCGGTACCAAACGGCAACGGTGCCCCGTCCGGGCGGGTGGCGCGCAGCATCCATGACTGGCGCTTGTCGGTTTCAAAGCGGATATAGCTCACCGCCCCGTCGTAAGGAGCCACGTTAGCCATATTGCCGATCACCTCCGCGCCAGCGCTGTTTTCCGTTTCAGTTAACGTAATGGCGTTTTTGCGATACGGGGTGGCGTAAGGCACCAGCGCCACGCCATCACGGTTGGTCACGATACTTTCGTCGCCGTTCACCATCAGCCCCTCCGCCTTTGGCGCATCGACGATAGTCATGGTTGTGCCGGTTTCGTTTGAGGCGAGAACGTGCCACGGGTAGGCCACCAGGCTGCCGCGTCCGCTGAGCCCGGTCTGGCGGTAGTCGGAGGATTCACTGTAGGAGCCACCAAGCGTCGCGAAGTTTGCCCGGTATGCGGTGTTCACGCTGGCGGTGTTGTTCCCGCCCCGCGCATTGCTGCCGGAGAGCGTATAGCTCAGGCGGTTCGACGCCAGCGCGTTGCCGCTCATGCTGATATTGCTCTGTTCATAATGCGAGTCGCTGGCCGTCAGGCTGGAGGTGACCCACGCGTTGTTATCAAACAGCGAGAAGGGCAGGCTGAGGGAGAGGTAAAAACGCGTCTCTTCTTCACGCTCGCTGTTGCGCACCCGGCTGGCGGAGACGGTATAGCTGGCCCGGCCGATGGCGTTGGAATAGCCGGCCTGATATTCGCGCGAGGTTTGGCGGGAATTCCAGTAGTCCCGCTGTGTACCCGAGATAAACACCGTGCCCCAGTTGTCGGGCAGACGCTGATTAAGGTTAAGCGTAAAGGTATTCTTGGGCTGCGCCGCGCGCATGGCGTCCCAGGTGCTCATCGTCATCTCCGGGGCGACCCCGAAGCGATCTTCATACTCGTCATACTGTGCTTTCAGGCGTTGATACCCTTCCCGGGAGTAAAGCGCGTCGCTAAAGCTGTAATACCCTTTCGTGGAATAGCGATAGGCCGCCAGGGTGAAGTTGGTGGCGGTGGTATCGATAAATTTGCTGTACGACACGCGATAACTCTGACCGCTGCTGGTGCGATCCTGTAGGGTGGTTTTGGCGTGGGTGACATCAAACGAGACCGCGCCAAAGGGAAGGTTCCACCCGGTACCGACAAGCCCGGCCTGGTAGTTATCGCTAATAATCGTCCCGGTATACCCGGTGATGAGGTTATTAAACCCGTAGCGCAGCGTGGCCTGCATGAATGCGGGTTCGGCATCGAGCGTGTTCTGATGCACTTTACCCGCCACCACGCTGTACTGACTCACCCCTTCTTTTAGCATCCCGGGTACGGCGGAAAACGGCACCGTGAAGGACTGCTGTGAACCGTCCGCTTCACGCACCACCACCAGCAAATCGCCCGCGGAGCCGGTAGGCTGAATGCTGTCGAGGGTAAACTGGCCCGGCGGCACATTCTCCTGATAGATCACGTTGCCATTCTGGATAACTTTCACCAGGGCGTTCGTCCGTGCCACGCCGTGAACCACCGGTGAAAAACCCTGCTGTGAATTTGGGCGCATCTTCATGTCCGACGCCAGCGACACGCCGCGCACGCGCAGGGAATCAAACAGATCGCCAGGAATATAAAAGTCACCCAGCGTCAGGTTGGATTTCAGCGAGGCCAGGGGACGGCGCAGGTAGCGGGTATTATTCTGCCAGCTACTCTCTCCGCTGGCCGTTTTCCGCCAGGCGCTGCTGTCGCGAAACTGCCAGCCGAACAGGTTGGCGCCGGAATCCAGCCCGGCATAAAAATCATCATTTGTGTCTTTCGCAGCGCCTTTCGCGCGGGTGTTGTACCAGGTCGTGTTCCACGAGAGCATCAGCGCCGGTATCCCCTCGTCCCAGAACTGGGGGGCAATGTAACCTTCTTCAGTACGCAGCACGGCCGCCTGCGGAACGGTAAGCGCCAGACTCAGGGTGCTGGTATCGGTTTTGACTTCACCGCCCTGAACCAGATCGCGCAGCTGAACCTGCCCGTGCGCAATGGCGGGCGCAGGCACGGACGTGGTGTTGATGCCAAGCGACCGGGCATCTTTCCAGGCAATGCGGATGTCGTCACGCTGCTCGCCGTAGATGACGGTATAACGTCCCTTCCAGCTGCCGTTTACGTAGATATCCATCTCCTGGCTGCCGGCAGGCATGGCGTTGTTTTCGGAAAAGCGAGACAGATCGGACTCACCGGATGCGCCAGCAAGCAGGGAGGGATCAAACGAGACGGCCCCTGATTTATGCGAAAGCAGAAGCGTGCAGACTGCCAGCAGACAGAGTCTGTTTTGTTTCATTTTCATGGTGAGTCTTTCCGATCACAGACTGGTGAAAGTCCGGGTTTTATACGCGCCAAGATCGTCCACATACATCAGCTGGAAGGTCTGTCCGCGCTTAACCGTATTTTTTGCGGCGACCGTCAGCTGCCCAAACGGGGAAACCATCGGGGACTCCTGGAGCAATTTCGTTTTACCCAGCGAAATATTGGCGACCGTAATATGGAACGGACTGTTATTTGTAATGCGAAAGCGATCGCCGTCGGCGGCGAGCGTAAGTTTCGCCACCGCGTCATCCAGCGTGCCTTTCAGCGCAGCGGGCCGGTAAAAAAGTTTGATACGGGATTTAATCGCCAGCTGAACGGTATTCTGATTTTGCAGATTTTCAGGTCTGGGCGGAATGTCGAGAACATTCAGGAAAAAGACGGATTCGCGATCCGCAGGCAAGCTGGACGGCAGCTTTTTAATACGAAGCTGTTGGCCATTATGTTCGTTAACCTTTATCACTGGCGGCGACAGCAAAAACGGCACATTGGCTGTTTCCGGCGTGGAATTAATATCACCGTCATCTATCCAGGATTGCACCAGAGCCGGCGCATCGCCCGTATTCATTAACTGGACGATCACCTCTTTGTTATTTTCAGGATAAAGGACACGGGTGCCATTAATGACAATATTGGCCCATGAGTGACCCGTGCTTAGCAGTAAGCCTGCCAGCAAAATTGCCTTGCGCATGATTGCAACCTTAAATACAGGCTCTGCGAAAACAGAGCCTGAATAATCACTATTACAGGTAGGAAATGGTATACGTTACGTTGGAGCTTAACTCGCCCACGGTGGCGGCAGCGGCGTTCGTTTTATAGTAATAAACATCCAGCGTCAGCGTTTCGGAATCTGGCGCGGTCGCTGTACCCATAATATTTGTCGTGTAAGGCTGGTTCAGGGTAATAGGCGTAGACGAACCTGGCTCCACTAACGCAAAGCCGACATTACGTGCCACGCTGGCATCGCTTTCGTTCACGCTGTTATTCAGCAGGTATTTACCGTCAGTGGAAATATTATCCGCGCTGGAGAAATACACTTTCAGCGGGGTACCGGTCGTTCCGGCTGCTGGTGAACAACCTGAGAAAGTCAGCGCAATAGATTTTTTATTTTTAGTGATCAGGCCAACCTTGGTGCCCGCATCTGTTACCGAAATAGGGGAAAGCGCAACGGTAAAGTCCGCGCTTTTACCGCCGTTAATGGTACAGGTTGTATCGGTAATTGCGCCGGTAAAGTTAATGATACCACCCGCCGAATTGTCTGCGGCCACTGCGCTGGTAGAAGCAATAGCGGCGGCCAGCAATGATACGGTCATGATCGATTTGAACATGATAAACTCCATAAAGATTTGTGTTATTTAAAATGAATGTTATACGGCTACACATGTCCCTGATGTACCGTCTAGACGCATGCATCATGCATAGCGACTCGGAAGGACGCTTTGATGATATCATGTTGCACTAAAAAAGTACATAACACACAACAGGTGATGCTGCCAACTTACTGATTTAGGGAAGGTGCGAACAAGTTCCTGATATGAGATCATCATATTCATCCGGAGCGCATCCCAGAGGGACATCATGAGCCATCAACTCACCTTCGCCGATAGTGAATTCAGCACTAAGCGCCGTCAGACCCGAAAAGAGATTTTCCTCTCCCGCATGGAGCAGATTCTGCCATGGCAGAATATGACCGCTGTCATCGAGCCGTTTTATCCCAAGGCGGGCAATGGCCGACGGCCCTATCCGCTGGAGACCATGCTGCGTATTCACTGCATGCAGCATTGGTACAACCTGAGCGACGGTGCCATGGAAGATGCCCTGTACGAAATCGCCTCCATGCGCCTGTTTGCCCGATTATCCCTGGATAGCGCCCTGCCGGATCGCACCACCATCATGAATTTCCGCCACCTGCTCGAGCAGCATCAACTGGCCCGTCAATTGTTCAAGACCATCAATCGCTGGCTGGCCGAAGCAGGCGTCATGATGACCCAAGGCACTTTGGTGGATGCCACGGCACTGTTGCAAAGTTAGCGATGAGGCAGCCTTTTGTCTTATTCAAAGGCCTTACATTTCAAAAACTCTGCTTACCAGGCGCATTTCGCCCAGGGGATCACCATAATAAAATGCTGAGGCCTGGCCTTTGCGTAGTGCACGCATCACCTCAATACCTTTGATGGTGGCGTAAGCCGTCTTCATGGATTTAAATCCCAGCGTGGCGCCGATTATCCGTTTCAGTTTGCCATGATCGCATTCAATCACGTTGTTCCGGTACTTAATCTGTCGGTGTTCAACGTCAGACGGGCACCGGCCTTCGCGTTTGAGCAGAGCAAGCGCGCGACCATAGGCGGGCGCTTTATCCGTGTTGATGAATCGCGGGATCTGCCACTTCTTCACGTTGTTGAGGATTTTACCCAGAAACCGGTATGCAGCTTTGCTGTTACGACGGGAGGAGAGATAAAAATCGACAGTGCGGCCCCGGCTGTCGACGGCCCGGTACAGATACGCCCAGCGGCCATTGACCTTCACGTAGGTTTCATCCATGTGCCACGGGCAAAGATCGGAAGGGTTACGCCAGTACCAGCGCAGCCGTTTTTCCATTTCAGGCGCATAACGCTGAACCCAGCGGTAAATCGTGGAGTGATCGACATTCACTCCGCGTTCAGCCAGCATCTCCTGCAGCTCACGGTAACTGATGCCGTATTTGCAGTACCAGCGTACGGCCCACAGAATGATGTCACGCTGAAAATGCCGGCCTTTGAATGGGTTCATGTGCAGCTCCATCAGCAAAAGGGGATGATAAGTTTATCACCACCGACTATTTGCAACAGTGCCGATCGAACATCCATCGCATTACGACCAAGCCGATCTAGCTTGGTCACAAGCAGAATGTCCCCCTCCTCCATTCGCTCAAGAAGCCGTTGAAAACCTGGCCGATCACCCGAAGGCACAGCCCCGCTGACCGTCTCAGCCACTGCACGGCTAGGCAGAACATCGAACCCTGCGGCCTGCACCTCTAACAGCTGATTATCTGTGGTCTGATCAGCGGTGCTTACCCTGGCGTAGAGAAAGGTTCGACTCATATCGCTCACCTTGCTGGTAGCAAAAAATGTAGTAGCACGCTACATTCGGTCGCACAAATCAGTCAAGGCTATTTTTATGCAACCAACTCGAAGCCTAGACAGCCGGTAGCAGAAAACGGAGGTTTTCTGCATAGCTACCAGACCACATGCATAAGAACCGAAAGGTATCTGTCGCCTTCGATTGGCTAGCGCCCGATCCCTGAGAAACTGTGGAGGGGGGAAGCCACTACTCCTTCAGTCAATCTCCCCACTCGGGCTCACATTCCGATTTTGGGTCGCTCATGGTTTCAGGCATATGGCCACTAGACGTTCTATAGCAGGAGGTATTACTGTCATAGCCGTCGCAAAGACAGACAAAGGGAGATAGCAAGTGGCAAACGGAGAAACGTCATACCCTAAAGTTCCCGATGCAAACTGGTGGAAATTAAGAGAACTGCTCAAGCAGAAGGTCCCTGGAACATTCTCGGGCACCTATGTAAGCTCCGCCCTCGGAGTGAGCGAAGCATCAGCAAAAGCAAATATCATTGGCCCCCTAAAGAAAATCGGCTTGGTGGATGACGGCCTCAAACCCACTACCCTGGCTTATGACTGGCGAGATGATGATAAGTATCCTTCTGTTTGCGAAAAGATAATCGAAAGCCAGTACCCTCAAGAAATTCGAGATCTGTACCATACGGCAGAGTCGGACCCTCAAAAGGTTACTAACTGGTTCATGAACAATGCAAAATGCGGCATGGACGCTGCAAAGAAATATGCTCGATTCTATTTACTTATGTTACGAGCAGACCCAAATGAAGGAGCATCTCTCGCCGCGAAGAAAACAGCAACGCCGAAAACACCAAAGACTCCAAGCAAACCAGCGAAAAATAAAGCTTCTGCCCCAAGTGCTCAGCTTGCCTCACAGGCTGACGAGCAGCGCCCCCTCCCTCAGCGGGAGACACATCACGAGGAAAAAGAGCGACATACCCGCTCACACCTGAGCGCCGCGCCAGAGCTGCATATAAACATTCAACTCCACATCTCACCAGAATCAACAGCGGAACAGATAGACAAAATATTTGAAAGCATGGCCAAGCACTTGAAGACCTTCAAGGATTGATTTAGATGCCTACCGCTCAAAAGATCAAGGATCTAATTTCTGCATTTGAGAGCGATTGCGCGGAAAGCCTTCTCCCCCCAGAAGGGGGGCTGGAGGCCATCGGCCAACCAGTGATCCCTTTCACCCTCGTTCGATCAACTCGTGGATACCTTGAAAAGATAACCCATCAAGTAAACGGCTCATATACAAATGGCTGGTACGATGCTTGCGCGGTAATGATTAGGCGCCTGATAGAGACCCTTATTATTGAGGCCTTTGAAAGCCACAGCATTGCAAACAATATAAAATCTCCATCTGGAGATTTCCTTTACCTCTCCGACTTAATATCAGCAACTCTTCGAGAGACAACATGGAATCTCTCCAGAAATTCCAAGCAAGCTCTTCCGAAACTCAAGGATATCGGAGACAAGTCCGCACACAGCAGAAGATATAACGCCGTCAGAGATGATATCGACAAAATAATCTCTGACCTGCGCGTTGTGGTACAGGAACTGATTTACCTTTCGAAATTGAAGTAAAAAGAAATCTTCGCCAAAGGCATGCAGCGTCAAACCTGATGCGCATCATGCTGTGTCGAGGCAGGAGCTAGCTCCCCTCGCCATAGGACAGCACCCTTCCTACCGTCTGGCCCAAAAGATCTGCGCAGCCGGCTTTCAGCTTCTGGAGTCAGGTACACGGAACAGGTACACTAGGCAGTAGTCACAAGCACTCAGTGTTTTGATTCTTAAGGGCTTAGCTATGGCTCTCGGCAGCCAGCACAGTGTCGGCGGTTCGATTCCGTCCCTGGGCACCAAAATTTGAAAAGCCCCTGAAATCACAAGATTTCAGGGGCTTTTTCGTTACATCTACAAATCACATCACCTGAAGCCTGGCCCCGCCTTCGAGCTCCTTTCCGATCTTGTACAGGCGCTCTGCGGAACAGGCGAGCGAGCGTAGCTCCAGGTAGCGCGCCTTCGATCCCGCCTCGGTACGAAAACCAGCGTCGAATCGCCAGTCCTCGGGCTCTCGCCCCAACAGAACTCGATACGCCTTCGAAACGAATTCGTCGTAATCCGACAGCTCGATCAAATAGGACCAGTCATCGACCTTCGTTGCGCGAGTCGAGATCAACCAACCGTCTTCGATGCTGAATCCAGAGTCCCGGAATCCCACGGCGGTCAGATAGACCCGCAACGTCACCTCAGTGAATCCGTTGAAGTGCCAGTCTCCCGGGTGAACCTGATTGCCGAAGAGACATATCTTCCAGTTGTGGACAGTCTCGAAATCATTCGCCTGTCGCATGATGTCGATGATCCCGTATATCCAGGATGTCTGTACGTACAACGTTCCACCCATTCGAAGTATGGATGCCCAGTCAAACAATGCAGACATCATGTGCTCGCGCGGAATATGTTCGAGCACATCCTTGGCAAACACCTCAACGAAGTGGTTACGGGGCAGGCTGTAGAGATCGTTGTCCTGGATGAGGATATCCGGCTGACATGCAGGATCGCAGTCCAGATTCAGATACCCGTCAAGCTTATTGTAGCCACAGCCGATATTGATCTTGGCTGCAAATGCCTCCGTAGCCTGCGAACGCGGAACGTCGGTCGATCGAAAGTTCGAGAACATCCTTTCCCCCAAGCGCTTCAAGTTTGCTGAGCAAAAATCAACCATAGACCATTACACACACGCCACTTTCTGCTTATCGGATTTAGCCGAGCCTACGACCACATTCATCCAGCATTCGGACGAACGGCATGTCGCATGAGCAAGCTGCCATTCAACCTGAGCCATGCTTTAGCGCCGAATCCGGCAATTGCAGACGTATCAACTTCAATTGACCCAGCCGTTGCTTCTTTCCGAACAGAAGATGGGACTCGCTCAATGAAGACACTTCTGAACAAGTGGCTATCCAGGCAGGACATCCAACACACCGACCGCATCTTAAACGCCTTGTCCGCTCGCCAGCAACTGACGAATGACTTCTTCGGAGGCTGGAATCCCGAGGACATCGAGCATCTCCAACGCTACCGGTACGACGGCCCGGTGAACGCAAGCAGCGGTGAAATACTCGACTGGCTGGGGATTCGTACGGACATCCGCCTGCACGCCTGGCTCCCTGCCCCAACCTCCGGCCCCCTCGTCATCGGCGACCTTCCCATCCCAGATGACCGGGTACATGCAGAAACAATCGAATACATCGCCTTGATCTGCAGTCTTGAACGGGCTCACCAGCAAGGCCGGAATTCCTTCGCGGTCATGGAGCTAGGAGCCTCCTACGGTCCTTGGGCGATCGCTTCCGGATTGCTGGCACTGCGCAACGGGTTCGACTACGTCAGCCTCACGGCAGTCGAAGCCAATGAAGCATCCGTCCCCATGATCACCGAACATGCACGCCGCAATGGCCTTCTGGACGTCAGTAACGTCGAACTAAATGCTATTCATGGTGCAGTCCATGTACGCGACGAAACGGTCTACTTTCCCAAGGTAGACACAAATCATGACAACGGTGCGCAACTCACACTGACACCCACAGCGCTGGACTATCGGGGGCTGACCGTCCAGTACAACAAGGTTCCAGGCATTTCCCTCGCCAAGCTCTGCGAACGCACCCCTCGCATCGACTTCCTGCACATGGACCTGCAGGGGGCGGAAGAGGCGCTGCTGCAGGATGAATCCTTCTTGCAGCATCTCAACGATCACGTCGGCACGCTGTTCATCGCAACTCAATCCCGACTGATCGAAGGTCTCGCGCTCAAAAAGCTTTCTGCTCTGGGCTGGACGCTCTACCGGGAGCGCCCCACCACCTACCAGCAAAACGATCGAACAGCCGATGTAAACGGCTGGACGCTAAGGGATGGCGGACAGATCTGGTTCAACCACCACCCCATCCCCGCCTAAGCACTTCTGCTCTCGTCAATCACGCCGCAGCACGCCAGAAGCGTGCTGCGGCGCACGCTTCCACTCCGCCTTCGGATTCTCTTGCACCGGTGTCGAATATTTGCCGACTAATACTGTCTACTGGCACATAGCACATCGATCTTTCAGAATCATGACATTCCGGACGATTTTCACCCTTGGGTGAGATACCCTCCGGCCCTTGATGTTTCGTAGCGGAGCAACTGTGCGCGCACTCATTAGCTGGTGGCAGTCTCGCGGCAATCTGATCACACTCGCCGCCCTCTTCCTGCTGATTCCCGTAATCAGCCGTCATAGCCTTGGCTGGGGCACGCCGCTGGGCTACCTCTCCGACCTTGCGCTGGGTTCGCTGCTCGTCCTGTTGCTGCACAACCGCCGGCTCCTGGTCGCGCTGCCGGTGATGTTGATCTGGGCATTGTCGGTGATCGGCACCGCCGAACTGGTAAGCGCGGTGGGCCGCATGCCCGCGCCGGAAGACCTGCACTTCCTCGCCGACCCCACCTTCGTCGCCAACTCCACCGAAGGCGGCGGTCTCAATCACCTGCACCTCGCGCTCGCCATCGGTGCCGGCATTCTGCTCTGCGCCCTGCTCTGGCGCCGACGGGAGAAGCCGCTCAGCCGTTACGCCTATGCCCTGCCCGCCCTGCTGCTGGCCGGGCACTTCGGTGTGCAGTACTACATGCCCAGCGATGCGGAAATGTGGAAGCAGTTCAACCTGCCACATCAACTGGTATCCCGCGCCATCACCAGCAGTGAGATTGCCTATCAGGACTGGCGCGACGGCGACCGCCCGGACCTCAAGCCCGACGTTACCGGCCTGACCCAGCACGACCTGAACGGAACGCCGCTGCTGTCCGGCCCGGGGCAGGCCAGGAACGTACTGATCATTGCGATGGAAGGCATTCCGGGGGCGTATGTCGCCACCAACCGTGCCGCCCTGAGCAGCAGCTACGAAGAATCGATGATGCCCAAGCTCAGCACCTGGGCCGAGCGCGCGATGACCACGCCGGATTACGTGGTGCACAGCCACCAGACCATTCGCGGCCTCTACGCGATGCTCTGCGGCGACTACAGCAAGCTGGACAACGGCACGCCCAAGGGCGTCGAGCTGCTGGGTAACCCGACCCGTGGCGCTGAGTGCCTGCCGGGACAGATGCACCAGCACGGCTTTAGCACACACTTCCTGCAGGGTGCCGGGCTGCGCTTCATGGCCAAGGACAAGGTCATGCCGGCGATGGGCTTCGATAAAACCCTTGGCCGCGACTGGTTCAAGAAAAAGCCCTATCTGGAATTCGCCTGGGGCATGGACGACAAAGCCTTCTTCGAGGGCGCTCTCGACTACGTCGGCCAACTGCGCCAGCGCAAGCAACCGTGGATGCTCACGCTGCTGACCGTCGGCACCCACCAACCCTACTCGGCGACGCCGGAGTACCTCGCCAAGTACCCGACTCCGCGCCAGGCCGCCATTGCCTACCTGGACGACGCCGTGGACGCCTTCCTGAAGGGCCTGGAAGAAAAAGGCGTACTGAAGGACACCCTGGTCATCGTCACCTCCGACGAATCCCACGGTATCGATAACGTCCGCCTGGCCTCGGCCTGGGGCCTCAACCTGGTGCTGGCTCCCGAGCAGGCAGCGCTGCCGCCAGTGAAAGCCGGCGTCTACGGCCACGTCGACCTCGAATCGTCGATCCTCGACTATTTCGGCTTCAAGGCACCGCAGGACATCGCCGGTCGCTCGCTGTTCCGTGAATACAGCACCGGCCGCGAGATGGTCTCCTTCACCAATGGCATGCAGCGTTATCACGATGGCAAGGGCACCTTCACCGAGTGCGACTTCCAGCAGGTCTGCCGGCGTTACAAGAGCGAGGGATTCATCGCCGACAGCGCCAAGTTCGATGGGCGCTTCAGCGGCCGGGATGCCCGCCTGATGACTGCCCGTGCCGATATCCTCGACCAGTCGGTGGTCAACGCCCAGTCCACTCGCGAGTACCAGTTCGCCACCCGCGAGCGCATTCGCCTGAAACCGCAGATCACCAACGAATACACCGACAACCTGATCGGCGCGCAATACCTCGAGTTCCCGGCCAACACCCGCACCACAGTGAGCCTGAAGATCCGTGCGGTGCAGATGGACAACAATGGTGCACGCATCCAGCTCAAGACTCGCTCGTTCGAGCAGCCGGTGCCGATCCCCATGCCGGACTTCCCGAGGGTGCTGCGCAATCAGCCTCTGGCGGTCACCTTCTCATTCGATAATGAGCAGGCACGCAAGGCGTTCTCCTTCCACCTGCTGGCCGAAGGCAAGGGCGTCATCGAGATCACCGACTTCCACGTCATAACCCAGCCACGCAAATCGGCAATCGACGCCAGCGAGTTGGGCAAGCAGACCCTGGCAGACGGCAACGTGCTGCCAATTCCGCGCCTCTCCGGCCATCCGAACCTGATGGCAAGCCAGCCGGCGGAGTCGCAGGATGACAGCGTGCCCGCCGACACCATCGAGGAACCGGCACCGCAATTGCGTCAGATGATGCAATAAGCACGAACTGGCGGCCGCATGGCCGCCAGCCTTTCCGCTGCTGGGGGAAGCTGGCACCATCCCGTCCCCAAAATCCGCCGGACTAGTTCAGCCCAGGCGACAACGCGCTGCGGCAATGCGACAACTTGCCATCATCCCGGGCAAGGGTGATAGATGGACGCTTGGCGCACTCTGGGTCGCGTGTTAGCTTGCCCCTCGCCAGGATGGCCCCGATTCTGCAGTGACACACACTGCGAAAGCGTCCGAATAACAATAGAGGAGCCCCCTATGGCCGAGGCCATACCCGCACTGGAAATCCGTAACCTGCACAAGCGGTACGGTGACCTGGAAGTGCTCAAAGGCATTTCCCTGACCGCCCGTGACGGCGACGTCATTTCCATCCTTGGCTCCTCCGGCTCCGGAAAGTCCACGTTCCTGCGCTGCATCAATCTGCTGGAGAACCCGCACCAGGGCCAGATCCTGGTCGCCGGTGAAGAACTCAAGCTGAAGAAGGCCAAGGACGGATCGCTGGTCGCCGCCGACAACAAGCAAATCAATCGTCTGCGCAGCGAGCTGGGCTTCGTCTTCCAGAACTTCAATCTCTGGCCGCATATGAGCATCCTCGACAACATCATCGAGGCGCCGCGTCGTGTGCTAGGCAAGACCCGCGCCGAGGCCACCGAGATCGCCGAAGCGCTGCTGGCAAAGGTTGGCATCTCCGACAAGCGCCACAGTTTCCCCGCCCAGCTTTCCGGCGGCCAGCAGCAGCGCGCTGCCATCGCCCGCACCCTGGCGATGCAACCCAAGGTCATCCTCTTCGACGAACCGACTTCCGCGCTGGACCCGGAAATGGTCCAGGAAGTGCTTAACGTTATCCGCGCGCTCGCCGAAGAGGGTCGCACCATGCTGCTGGTGACCCATGAAATGAACTTTGCCCGCCAGGTTTCCAGCGAGGTGGTGTTCCTCCACCAGGGCCTGGTAGAGGAGCAGGGACCGCCGCAGCAGGTATTTGACAACCCGCAATCGGCACGCTGTAAACAATTCATGTCCAGCCACCGCTAACGGAGCACTACTGCATGAAGAACTATAAGAAGATCGTTCTGGCTGTCGCGGCCACCCTGGCACTGGGAGGCAATGCCATCGCCGCGGAGAAACTGCGGATCGGTACCGAAGGCGCCTACCCGCCCTTCAACGGCATCGACGCCAGCGGTCAGGTCATCGGCTTCGACGTCGAGATCGGCAAGGCGTTGTGCGCCAAGATGAAGACCGAGTGCGACGTCGTCACTTCCGACTGGGACGGCATCATTCCCGCGCTGAACGCCAAGAAGTTCGACTTCATCGTCGCCTCCATGTCGATCACCGACGAACGCAAGCAGGCCGTCGACTTCACCACCCCGTATTACACCAACAAGCTGCAATTTGTGGCGCCCAAGTCGGTGGACTTCAAGACCGACAAGGGCTATCTGAAGGGCAAGGTGATCGGCGCCCAGCGCGCGACCATCGCGGGTACCTGGCTTGAGGACAATATGTCCGATACCGTCACCATCAAGCTCTACGACACCCAGGAAAACGCCTACCTCGACCTGTCCTCTGGCCGCCTCGATGGCGTGCTGGCCGACAAGTTCGTGCAGTATGACTGGCTCAAGAGCGATGCCGGCAAGGACTTCGAGTTCAAGGGCGAGCCGGTGTTCGACAACGACAAGATCGGCATTGCAGTGCGCAAGGGTGACCCGCTGCGCGACAAGCTGAACGCCGCTCTGAAGGAAATCGTCGACGACGGCACCTACAAGAAGATCAACGAAAAGTACTTCCCCTTCAGCATCTATTGATGCACGTGCCGCGCCGCCCGGCCACGGGCGGCGCGCGCCACCAGGCGTGACTCCCCATGATTTTCGACCTGCACGGCTTTGGCGATCAGTTGATCGCCGGCACCTGGATGACGCTAAAGCTCTCGCTCGCCGCAGTCTGCGTGGGACTGGTCCTCGGCCTGCTGGGAGCTGTGGCGAAGACCTCCAAGAACACATTCCTGCGCATGCTCGGCGGTTTCTACACCACCGTGGTGCGCGGCGTACCTGAAACGCTCTGGGTACTGATGATCTACTTCGGCACTGTGAGCGGCCTGAACGCGCTCGGCAACCTGTTCGGCAAGCCCGACCTGGCACTGAGCCCCTTCGCCGCCGGCACCTGCGCCCTTGGCCTGTGCTTCGGCGCCTATGCCACCGAGGTATTCCGCGGAGCACTGCTGGCCATCCCCAAGGGGCACCGGGAAGCCGGTCAGGCACTGGGGCTTTCCGCACCGCGCATCTTCTGGCGCATCGTGCTGCCGCAGGTGTGGCGCGTGGCGCTGCCCGGCCTGGGCAACCTCTACCTCATCCTGCTCAAGGACACCGCACTGGTCTCGCTGATCACCCTCGACGAAATCATGCGCAAGGCCCAGGTCGCCTCCAACGCGACCAAGGAGCCGTTCACCTTCTACATGACTGCGGCCTTCATCTACCTCGGCCTCACCGTATTCATCATGGCTGCCCTGCACTTCCTCGAACGGCGGGCGGGCCGCGGCTTCGTGAGGAATGAGCTATGAACGATTTCGAGCTGATCCTCAAATGGATGCCGAAGATGCTCCAGGGGGCGACCCTGACCCTGGAACTGCTGGCCATCGCAGTCGTTGCAGGACTTTGCCTCGCGGTGCCGCTGGGCATCGCGCGCGCCTCGCGCCACTGGTACGTGCGCGCACTGCCCTATACCTACATTTTCTTCTTCCGCGGTACTCCGCTTCTACTGCAGCTATTCATCGTCTACTACGGCCTGGCGCAGTTCGAGAGCATTCGCCAGGGGCCGCTTTGGCCCTACCTGCGTGACCCTTACTGGTGCGCACTGCTGACCATGACGCTGCACACGGCTGCCTATATCGCCGAGATCCTCCGCGGCGCCATCCACGCCATCCCCGTCGGCGAAGTGGAAGCCGCACGCGCGCTGGGGATGTCCCGTCGCCAGGCGCTGTTCCACATCATCCTGCCGCGCGCCGCGCGCATTGCCCTGCCGGCCTACAGCAACGAGGTGATCCTCATGCTCAAGGCCAGTGCCGTGGTCTACACCGTGACGCTGTTCGACATCATGGGCATGACCCGCACCATCATCGCGCGCACCTACGAAGCCATGCTGTTCTTCTGCCTGGCTGGCGTGTTCTACCTGGTAATCACGCTGCTGCTGACCCGTATCTTCCGCCTGCTGGAGCGCTGGCTACGGGTCGACTCCATGCAGGGCCGCTGACCGGCGCGCTACCCGCTCGCGGGGCCGCTATAATGCGCGCCCCGCGACCATTTCCTCGCTTCACGCCGTGATTCCGAACGACATCCCGCTGACCGGCAACTCTCTACTCCAGCGCTTCCAGGCCCTGGACGGCTTCCTGCTGGAACATCAGATACTGTGGCGTCCGAAGCCTTTCACAGCACGGGAGCTACCGTGGGAGAAGGAGCATCCCGAGTTGGCCGGCTGGCTTCGGCGCCGCAGCCTCGACGATGCCGAAGCGGCGCACAACGCACCAGAACTGCTCGCCGCCCCCGCGCCATTTCCCGAACTGGCCGCGACCGCCACTCGACTGTCGGCAGTCGGTGAGTTGCCCGCACAACCGCTGGGCAAGCTGGCGAACCAACTGACGGTGGACGTGCCTGGCCGCAAATGGCAGCAGATCGAAGCCTTTGCCAGCCGCCTGAATTTCACCGACCAGCCTCGGCAGTGGCTCGACTGGTGCGCCGGCAAGGGCCACCTTGGACGCCTGCTGGCACGTGCCGGCGATCCCTTGCTCAGCCTCGAATTCGATGCCGCGTTGGTCGCGGACGGGCAGCGCATGAGCGACCGGCTCGGGCTGCAAGCCAGGCATTGCCAGCAGGACGTACTTGACACCAGCGCGGCCGAACGACTCGATAGCGAACACACAGCGGTTGCTCTACACGCCTGCGGCGACCTCCACGTCCGATTGCTGCAATTGGCCAGCGAGCGCGGCTGTCGCCAACTGGCAGTCGCACCGTGCTGCTACAACCGCATCGCCGGCGAGCAGTACAACGCCCTCTCTCGAAGTGCGCAGGGCTCCCACCTGAAGCTCTCCCGCGACGACCTGCGCCTGCCGCTCGCCGAAACGGTCACCGCTGGCGCGCGGGTGCGCCGACAGCGCGACGCATCGATGGCACGCCGCCTGGCATTCGATCTTCTGCAACGGGAACTGCGAGGCGTCGACGAATACCTGCCGATCCCTTCGGTTGCGCCAGCCTGGCTGGAAAAGCCCTTCGCCGATTACTGCCGCGATCTGGCTGCACTCAAGACTATCCCCACACCCGGCGCGCGCAACTGGTCGGCACTGGAAGCGCAAGGCTGGAAGCGACTGGCGGAAGTCCGCAATCTCGAACTGGTACGCGGGCTGTTCCGTCGACCACTGGAGCTGTGGCTGCTGCTCGACCGAGCACTTTTGCTGGAGGAACGCGGCTACGAAGTACACCTTGGAACCTTCTGCACCTCCAGAATGACACCTCGAAATCTGCTGTTGCTCGCGGAACGCACCTGAGACGGTAGTTCCAGAGTTCCATCCACAGCCCCTGTGGATAATTCTGTTGAAATCACCCCGAAGGGGCTTGTTCCCTCCCCGTTCCGGACGTCTCAAAAGTCCTCTTCCCGCCTCCTGAAATTAATAATTAAATTCTTTTAAAACAACAACTTATATCTCATCGAAAAATCTGCGCGAAGAGATATTCAATTTTCTTCCAAGGCAGGCCTGCGATGTGCATAAGGCGCCAGCCATTGGCCACCGCAAACCAGCATTCCTGTTGCCAAACATACACCAATCTTGGTTCATGGAATTGATTGTTCCCCATAAGAAACAGTCAGGCCTTGTCAATCGCTGCCTAAGCAGTAATATTTCGAAACATTTCACTGCCTAGACAGCAATTAGTCTTGCCATGAATCACTACGACGTTGCGGACTTTCCGTTCAAGGGCTCCATCGGCCAGCTCCTGGGCGCCACCGCGCTCCTCAAGGACCGCCTGCTGGACAAGCATCTGGCCCATCTCGACATCACTGCGGCGCAGTTCAAGGTGCTGTTCTTCATTGGCAACGACCGTGCGAACACGCCGGCCGAACTGTGCCGAGAGCTGTCCATCGACAGCGGCTCAATGACCCGCATGCTCGATCGCCTGGCGCGCAAGGACCTCCTGCTGCGCCACCCCTGTCAGCACGACCGCCGCAGCGTTCGCCTGCACCTGAGCGAAGCGGGTCAGGCGGTGAACAACCAGGCACCACAGATCGCCGCGGCAGCGATGAATGAACTGGTTGGCGGCCTTTCCCGCGAGGAACTGCGCACACTGACCGGCCTACTCGACAAGATTCTGCGCGCTCACGGCACCGCGGCCAGTTGCCCGATGCAGGAGAACTGAACATGAACATCGTGCGCACCGCGCGCCTGCCCGCCTGCCTCTTCGGCGCCGCGCTCAGCCTGGCCGGCTGCGTGAGCTCCTCCGGACTTCTGCCCAGCGGTCACGCCACCGATCCCGCCAACCTGAAGGTCGGCGAAACGCTCGACGGCACGCCGCTCTCCAGCGCTGCCTGGCCCAGCCGGAACTGGTGGACCAGCCTGGGCGACCCGCAGTTGGACAGCCTGATCGATGAAGCCCTGCGTGGCACGCCCGACCTGGAAATCGCCAGCGCCCGCGCTCGCCAGGCCATCGCTGCAGCCCAGGCCCAGGACGCGGAGCGCATGCCCAGCGTCAAGGGCACGGCCAGCTACGCCGGCATCCGCGCTCCGGAAAGCGTTTTGCCGCCGCCCACTGGCGGTCGCTACTCGGCGGTGAAGTACCTGTCGATGAGTTTCAGCTATGACCTCGACCTCTGGGGCGGCCAGCGCGACGCCTGGGAAGCGGCACTCGGCCAGGCCAACGCCGCTGAAGTGGATCGCCAGGCGGCGACGATCAGCCTGTCCACCAATGTCGCCCGCGCCTATAGCGAGCTGGCCCACTCCTTTGTCGCCCGCGACCTGGCCCGAGACGAACTGGAGCGCTCGCAACACCTGTTCCAGTTGAGCCGGAAACGCATGGACGCCGGCCTGGACAGCAAGGTCCAACTGCAGCAGACGCAAAGCCAGGTAGCCAGCGCCAAACAGCAACTGGCCGCCGCCGAACAGGACATTGCAAGCAACCGCATCGCCCTCGCCGTACTGCTGGGCCAGGGCCCCGATCGCGGTCAGAGCCTGCAACGCCCGCAAGTACTCAAACCCGGCGCACTGGCGTTGCCATCGGATCTGCCTGCCGAGTTGCTCGGCCGCCGGCCAGACATCGTCGCCGCCCGCTGGCGGGTAGAGGCAGCGTCCAAGAGCATCCAGTCGGCCAAGACCGAGTTCTACCCCAACGTGAACCTGGGCGCGATGGTCGGTCTGGCCGCGATGCACGCCAGCGATGTGCTGAAGGCTCCCAGCCGCTTCTTTCAGGTCGCTCCAGCCATTTCCCTGCCGATCTTCGACGGTGGACGGCTGCGCGCCAATCTGGCCGGCAAGGACGCCGACTACGACCTGGCGGTCGCCCAGTACAACAAAACGCTGGTCAACGCCCTCGGCGAAGTAGCCGATGACCTCGGCAAGCTGCGCTCGCTGGAACAGCAGATCGCCGACCAGAGCGAAGCGCGCGATATCGCCAAGTCCAACTTCGACCTGGCCATGCGCCGTTACGGCGAAGGCGTGGGTAACTACCTCGACGCCCTGAGCGTGCAGCAACAACTGCTGCTCGCCGAACGCCAACTGGCCAGCCTGGATGCCGAACGCATCGACCTCTCGGTGCAACTGGTCCAGGCCCTGGGCGGTGGCTACCAGCCCGAATCCACATCCACTCCCGCTCCGCTCGCCCAGGCGAGTGGCGCCGCCGCGCATTGAACGAGGCATCGACATGAGCACCAAAACCGCCCTCCCCGCCGGCAACCCCAAACGCAAGCGCTGGTTGCTGATCCTGCTCGCCGTAGTGATCCTGGCCGGCTTGGCCAGTGTCGCCTGGGAAATTCTCTACGGCCGCTGGCACGAAGACACCGACGACGCCTACGTGAATGGTAACGTCGTACAGATCACCCCGCAGATCACCGGCACCGTGGTGAGCATCGGCGCCGATGACGGCGACCTCGTGCAGAAAGGCCAGGTACTGGTGAAGTTCGACCCGAGCGACGCCGACATCGCCCTGCAACAGGCCGAGGCCAACCTCGCCCGCACGGTCCGCCAGGTACGCGGCCTGTTCAGCAACGTGGACGGCTACAAGGCCGATGTGGCGGCGAAGCGCGTCGCCCTGGCCAAGGCTGAGGCAGACTTCAAGCGGCGCCAGAACCTCGCCAATGACGGCGCGATTTCCCAGGAAGAACTGGCCCACGCCCGCGATGCCCTGGATACCGCACGCAGCTCGCTGACCAGCGCCGAACAGCAACTGGATACCAACCGGGCGCTGGTCGACGACACCGTGATCACCTCGCACCCGGACGTCAAAGCCGCTGCCGCCAAACTGCGCCAGTCCTATCTGGACGATGCCCGCTCAGTGATCATTGCGCCGGTCACCGGCTACGTCGCAAAGCGTACCGTGCAGGTTGGCCAACGTGTGCAGCCTGGCGCCGCGCTGATGGCGGTGATTCCGCTGGACCAGGTATGGATCGATGCCAACTTCAAGGAAACCCAGCTGAAGCACATGCGCATCGGCCAACCAGTGGAAATCCGCTCCGACCTGTACGGCAATGAAGTGAAGTACTCCGGCACCGTCGACAGCCTCGGCGTCGGCACCGGCAGCGCCTTCTCCCTGCTACCGGCGCAGAACGCGACCGGCAACTGGATCAAGATCGTCCAGCGCGTGCCGGTACGCATCCGCATCAGCCAGGACGAGTTGGCCAGGCACCCGCTGCGCATCGGCCTGTCGATGGACGTCAACGTCAACCTGCACGACCAGAGCGGCCCCGCCCTGGCGCAGCAGCCTCCGCGCGAGGCGCTGTTCTCCACCGACGTCTATCAGCAACAACTGGCGTCCGCCGACCAACTGATCGAGCAGTTGATTCACGCCAACCTGGCCGCCGCCAACCACAGCACCGCCCAGCGCTGATACGCCCGACGCCATGAGCCAGAACAGCAGCAGCTTTTCCCCGCCCAGCCTGGTGATGGCCACTATCGGCCTATCACTGGCGACGTTCATGCAGGTGCTCGACACCACCATCGCCAACGTGGCGCTGCCGACTATCTCCGGCAACCTCGGGGTCAGCTCCGAGCAGGGCACCTGGGTGATCACCTCGTTCGCGGTGAGTAACGCCATCGCCCTGCCGCTGACCGGCTGGTTGAGCCGGAAAGTCGGCGAGGTGCGGCTGTTCATCGCTGCCACCCTGTTCTTCGTGATTGCCTCGTTCCTCTGCGGCGTGGCGCAGCAGATGGGCATGCTGGTGGGCTTCCGCGCACTGCAGGGCTTCGTCGCCGGACCGCTCTACCCGATCACTCAGACGCTGCTGATCTCCATCTACCCACCCGCCAAACGGGGGATGGCACTGGCACTGCTGGCGATGGTGACGGTCGTTGCGCCAATCGCCGGACCGATTCTCGGCGGCTGGATAACCGATAGCTATAGCTGGCCGTGGATCTTCTTCATCAACGTCCCCATCGGCCTGTTCGCGGCGATGGTCGTCTACCAGCAACTGCGCGCGCGACCGGTGGTGATCAAGCACGCGCCAATGGACTACATGGGCCTGGCGATGCTGGTGCTGGGCGTCGGCGCCCTGCAGATCGTGCTCGACAAGGGCAATGACCTAGACTGGTTCGAGTCGAACTTCATCATCGGCGGCACGGTGCTCTCGGTGATCGCCCTCGCCATCTTCGTGATCTGGGAGCTGACCGACCGCCACCCGATCGTCAACCTGCGCCTGTTCGTACACCGCAACTTCACCATTGGCACCCTTGCGCTGGTGGGCGGCTACGCCGGCTTCTTCGGCATGAACCTGCTGCTGCCCCAGTGGCTGCAGACACAAATGGGCTACACCGCCACCTGGGCGGGCCTCGCGGCAGCGCCAATCGGCATCCTGCCGGTGTTTCTGTCACCGCTCGTCGGACGCTACGCGCAGAATTTCGACCTGCGCGTGCTGGCCGGCCTGGCCTTCCTGGCGATGGCCGCCACCTGCTTCATGCGGGCGAACTTCACTACCGAAGTCGACTACACCCACATCGCCCTGGTGCAGATGTTCATGGGTCTGGGTGTCGCCTTCTTCTTCATGCCGATCCTGAGTATTCTGCTGTCGGACCTGCCACCCGACCAGATCGCCGACGGCTCCGGGCTCGCCACCTTCCTGCGAACCCTGGCCGGCAGCTTCGCCGCCTCCCTTACCACCTGGATCTGGAACCGCCGAGCGACGATGCACCACGCCTACCTGACCGAGAACCTCAGCCAGTACGACCCGGCCACCCAGGCAACCGTCGACCAGCTCGGCGGACCGGGCCAGCACAGCGCGGCGCTACTGGAGCGCATGGTGGAAAGCCAGGCCTACATGATCTCGACCATCGACTATTTCACATTACTGGGATGGCTATTCCTGGCCATGCTGGTGATCATCTGCCTGGCCAAGCCGCCATTCGGCGCCAAACCTGGCGCTGCGGCCAGCGGGCACTGATCAGGGGAGCGTGGATCGCACTGAAAAATCAGAGGTTTACACCCAAGGCCGCATCGCTATAATGGCGACCCTTGTTGCCGGTATAGCTCAGCTGGTAGAGCAACTGACTTGTAATCAGTAGGTCCCGGGTTCGACTCCTGGTGCCGGCACCATCATTAGAAAGCCCCGCATCGCTGCGGGGCTTTTTCGTTCAGGGAACGAAACTTTTCCGACACAATCCAACCTTTGAATAAGTCTGTCCTCCAGCCTAAATTGACGGGTTGCACTATGAGTAGCCGGGTGCGATGCGGTAATCTTCCGCACTCGCCTGGATCCCGAGCGCGAACTGCCTCACAGTACAACGATAAACCGGCGATGCAGCGTAGGACGTAACTTGCAAAGGACCTTTGATTAATGCTGATCCCAGTGATCATTTGCGGTGGTGCCGGCAGCCGACTGTGGCCTGTCTCTCGCGAGGCCCACCCCAAACCCTTCATGCCCCTTCCTGACGGGCAGAATCTCCTGCAGAAGACGCTGCTGCGTGCGCTCGCCCTGGATGGCGTATCCGAGGTCATGACGGTTACGAACCGTGAGCTGTTCTTCAAGACCGAAGACGAATACCGCAATCTCAAAACCAATGTCGGCTGTCTCAGCTACGTGCTGGAACCGTTTGGCCGCAACACCGCCGCCGCAGTCCTGACCGCGGCCCTGCAACTCGAGCAGGCACACGGCCCCGATGCCTTGATGCTGGTGCTCCCCGCCGACCACCTGATCAAGCACAACGACGCTTTCTCGGAAGCCGTTGCCAACGCATCCCGCCTGGCGGCCGCTGGCTGGCTGGTTACCTTCGGCATCCAGCCCCAATACCCGGAAACCGGCTTCGGTTACATCGAAAGCGACAGCCAGGCGCTGGACGGCGGCCTGAAGGTAAAGCGCTTCGTCGAGAAACCCAGCCTGGAAAAGGCCCAGGAATACCTGGCTGCCGGAAACTACTTCTGGAACTCGGGGATGTTCTGCTTCCGCGTCGGCACGCTGCTCGACGAAATGAAAGCTCACGCAGCCGACGTCCATGCCGCCGTCGCCCAGACCATCGCCCAGTCCCGTCTCAGTGAAGCGCCGGCGCATCGCTGTCTGTCGCTCGATGCTGGCGTGTTCGGCCAGGTGCCGGACATCTCGATCGACTACGCACTGATGGAGCGCTCCGACAAAGTCGCGACCGTGCCATGCAACCTGGGCTGGAGCGACATCGGCTCGTGGAATGCCCTGAGCGAACTGACCAGCGAAGACGAGAACGGCAACCGCTGCGAAGGCGAAGTGCTTTCCCACGGCGCGCACAATAACTACGTGCACAGCCCGGAACGCCTGGCAGCACTGGTTGGCGTACAGAACCTGATCGTCGTCGACACGCCAGATGCCCTGCTGATCGCTCACAAGGAGCACACCCAGGACGTCAAGCAGATCGTCGCCCAGTTGAAGAAGAACGGGCACAGCGCGCACCTGCTGCACCGCACCGTCCATCGCCCCTGGGGCACCTACACGACCCTGGAAGAGGGGCACCGCTTCAAGATCAAGCGCATCGTGGTCAAGCCCGGCGCATCGCTGTCGCTGCAGATGCATCACCACCGCAGTGAGCACTGGATCGTCGTGACCGGCATGGCCCGCGTCGTCAACGGCGAAAAAACCATGATGCTGAACAGCAACGAATCGACCTTCATTCCGGCCGGGCACAGACATCGCCTGGAGAACCCGGGCGTTATCGATCTCGTGCTGATCGAAGTCCAGAGCGGAGACTATCTGGGCGAGGATGATATCGTGCGTTTCGAAGACAATTACGGGCGCACCTGAGTCACCGAGACTAACCTCGGTGATTGCCGTTCCGCCCATTCCGCACCCCGCACCGCCCCGCCAGCTCCATTCGGCGGGGCGGTGCTATGGGTAGAGCTCCTGGTATAGCAATGTTTTCAAACCTGAAAGCCATCTATCTCTACCGCAGTTTCATTCTGGGAAGCATCAAGCGAGAGTTTCAGTCCCGCTATCGCCGCAGCATGCTCGGCGCGCTCTGGCTAATCCTGCAACCGCTGGCCATGATCCTGATCTACACGCTGGTCTTCTCGCAGATCATGCGGGCCAAGCTGCCGGGCGTGGACAACGCCTACGCCTACAGCATCTATCTCTGCGCCGGCAGCCTGACCTGGGGCCTGTTTGCGGAGATGATCGGCCGGGCCCAAGGCGTGTTCATCGAAAACGCCAACATGATGAAGAAGCTCAGCTTCCCGAGGATCTGCCTGCCGGTCATCATCACACTGTCAGCCCTGCTGAATTTCGCGATCATTTTCTCGATCTTCCTGCTGTTCCTGGTCGTTACAAACAGCTTCCCCGGTATCGAGTTCGTAGCGGTGATCCCGTTACTCATCCTGCAGACTGCTTTCGCGCTGGGTCTGGGCATGGTTCTTGGCGTACTGAACGTCTTCTTCCGCGACGTCGGTCAGTTCATGGGAATCTTTTTGCAGTTCTGGTTCTGGTTCACCCCAATCGTCTACCCCCTGGCGATCATCCCCGCATGGGCGCACAGCTACATGCTGATGAATCCGATGGCGGACATCGTAATCGCCTACCAGGCGGTTCTGGTCCAGCATCAATGGCCTGAATGGCACACCCTTTGGCCTGTTGCCGCCATCAGCGTCGCTGCGCTCGCGCTCGGGCTTTACCTGTTCCGTAAACACTCCGCAGACATGGTGGACGAGCTCTGATGGGCAGCATCCAAGTCAAGGGCCTGGGCAAGGCGTACAAGCAATATCACTCGCGCTTCGACCGCCTGAAAGAGTGGCTCTCCCCTACCTCGAAGCCTCATCACACGCTGAAGTGGATCCTGCAGGACATCAATTTCTCGGTG
Organism: Pseudomonas triclosanedens; assembly: GCF_026686735.1. Lineage (NCBI taxonomy): Bacteria > Pseudomonadati > Pseudomonadota > Gammaproteobacteria > Pseudomonadales > Pseudomonadaceae > Pseudomonas > Pseudomonas triclosanedens. The sequence goes on from NZ_CP113432.1 coordinate 5,772,031, forward strand.
AACCCGGGCGAAGCCGTCGGCATCATCGGCATCAACGGTGCCGGCAAGAGCACATTGCTCAAGCTCATCACCGGGACGGCGCATTGCACGACCGGCGAAGTCCGCATGACCGGCAGGGTCGCGGCAATGCTGGAACTCGGCATGGGCTTCCATCCGGAGTTCACTGGCCGCCAGAACGTCTACATGGCAGGCCAGCTTCTGGGGCTGAGCAACGAGCAGATCACCGAGCTGATGCCCTCCATCGAGGACTTCGCCGAGATCGGCGAATACATCGACCAGCCGGTACGGGTCTACTCCAGCGGCATGCAGGTGCGCCTGGCCTTTGCGGTCGCCACCGCGATCCGCCCGGACATACTCATCGTCGACGAGGCACTCTCGGTCGGCGACGCCTACTTCCAGCACAAGAGCTTCGAACGTATCCGCGAATTCCGGAAGTCAGGCACTACCCTGCTGCTGGTTTCGCACGACAAGCAGGCCATCCAGAGCATCTGCGACCGCGCGATCCTGCTGAGCAAAGGCTCCATCGCCCTTGAGGGAGACCCGGAGTCGGTGATGGACTATTACAATGCGATGCTTGCTGATCGTCAGAATCAGCAGCTTCGCCAGGACGTCACCGAAAACGGCCGGATCCAGACCATTTCCGGCACCGGCGAAGCGACCGTAGAGCACATCGAACTGCTGAACGAACAGGGCCAGCCTATTGAATTCGTGGACGTCGGCCAGCGAGTAACACTGCGCGTTCGTGCCAAGGTCCACCAGCGCCTGGAGCGGCTGGTGCTGGGCTACGGGATCAAGGACAGGCTCGGACAAGTCATGTACGGCACCAATACTGACTTGAAGAACCAGGTCATCGAGCATCCCGAAACAGGCGCCACCTACCAGTTCGACATCAACTTCCCGGCCAACCTGGGCCAGGGCAGCTATTCGGTGCAGACAGCACTGGTCAGCACGGATACGCATCTGGTGAACAACTACGAATGGAGAGACCTGGCTCTGGTCTTCAACATAGTCAACATCAACAAAGAAGCTTTCGCTGGCTGCTCCTGGCTGGACCCAAGTATCGAGATTTCCCAAATATGAAGTTCGTATCTTTCGCCCAGAACTTCGAGGACGTCATGCTGTGGCGCGCCCTGAAGCACATTCAGAATGGATTCTATGTGGATGTCGGGGCGTTCTCGCCGGATCTGGATTCCGTGACCAAGGCCTTCTACAACGCGGGCTGGTCAGGCATCAATATCGAGCCGAATCCGGACTTCGCCGTGCCGTACCAGGTAAACCGCCCTCGCGACATTCTGGTGACCGACGCCGTATCCGACTCCTCCGGCGAGCAGGAGATCTACATCGTCCCAAGCACCGGCCTGACATCGATGGACCAGGGCGTGGCGGACCATCACGCCGACAAAGGCTGGACCGTGGAGCCGATCAAGGTGCGGGTTCGTACGCTTGCGGAAATTCTCGAGGAGCACGCTCCTGGCCGGGATATCCATTTCCTCAAGATCGATGTCGAGGGCCTCGAAGAAAACGTCATCCGTGGCAATGACTGGGAACGCTTCCGCCCCTGGATTCTGGTGATCGAAGCAACGTTCCCGATGAGCCAGGTCGAATCGCACGCCAGCTGGGAGCCCCTGATTCTGAAAGCCGGCTACCACTTCGTGTATGCGGACGGACTCAACCGCTTCTACGTCGCCGACAACCACCTCGAGTTGACGGCCGCATTCAAGTATCCGCCCAACGTCTTCGATAATTTCGTCCGTCATGACCTCGTCGAGGAACAGGCACACGCCGCCAGCTCTCAGGAAGAGGTCGTCAAGCTCAATCAGGCGATCAGCCTGAGCTCGGAAAGGATCAACATCCTCAATGCCCAGTTGGAACAGAGCAGGGCCGACCTCAAGAGCTGCGAACAGGAGCGAGCGACCCTATCCTCCCAGCGCCAGGCTCTTTCGGAGCAGATCCAGGCGCTGGTCAGCTCTACGTCCTGGCGAGTCACGCGTCCCCTGCGAGCTTTCAAGAACCTGCTCGGCCAACGTAACTGACGGGAGATTCATTTCATGAAGAAAACAGCCCTCCTGCTCAGTACCTACCCATTCAAGGTTCCCCGCCACGGCGGCCAGATCCGTCTGGACAGCATCGCACGCGCCTATCGCGACGCTGGCTGGCAACTGGTCAGCATCGCTGTGTATGAATCGGAAAGCCACAACCCCGATCTGGTCCAATCTTGTGATGTCCCATTCAACTTCGATTCGCCCTACCGCTTCTACCAGGGCAATCGATCCATCCCGATGATCACCGACCTGCTCTCGGGGGCCTTTGCGTGCGCCGAGGATGGTGGCTTCCCGCAGATCCGCAACAAACTTCCGGAGCGCCTGGACGTCATTCATGTCGAGCAGCCCTGGCTGTGGCCGCTGGCAAAGAAGATCCGGGCAATGCCGCAGTACAGCCACTGCCTGCTGATCTACGGATCGCAGAATATCGAAGAGCCACTCAAGCGCGACATCTTCCAGAGCTATAAGATCGTCGACGCGGAAGACGCGTTGCAGGATGTTCTGAAGCTCGAGCGACAGGCCACCCAGGAGGCCGACATATCTCTCGCCGTTACCCAGAGCGACCTGGCAGTCATACGCTCCTGGGGCGCGAAGAACGCGATGCTCGCAGCCAACGGCATAGCCCACTGGCAGGCTGATGACAGAGACCTCGAGAACTGGAAGCAGAAGTTGCCCGATGCCCCGTGGATTCTCTATGTTGCCAGCGCCCATCCGCCAAACTTCACAGGCTTCGTTTCCTGTGTGGGCGATACGCTGGGCTGCATACCACCGGACAGCCGACTGGTAGTAGCCGGCAGCGTCTGCGAGCACCTTTATCGGGAGCTGTCCAAGACGCGCTGGCATTCGTTGAATCTTTCCCGGATGCAGTTCCTCTACGTCCTGTCAGACGAAGACCTGGCCGCGGTCAAAAGCCTCGCGCACGCTTTCCTGTTGCCCATCCCTCATGGTGGTGGCTCGAATATCAAGACTGCTGAGGCGATCTACTCCGGCAAGCATGTCGTTGGATCGGAAACCGCCTTCCGGGGCTTCGAAGACTACCTCGATCTGCCGCAGATCAACGTCGCCCGCAGTCCCAAGGACTTCCAGCATGCCATGCGCAAACTCCTGGGCGAAAACCACGGAGGTACCACAGAGGCAGGTAGCGGAAGCAGGAAGGCCCTGCTTTGGTCTCAAACCCTGGCGAACATTCCCAAGGAAGCTGAAAAGCTGTTGAACAAGAGCAGTATCGCATGAGCACCATCTGGCTTGATGTCACCACAACCCTGTCCTGGCAGCGCCCCGCCGTTGGCGTAGTCAGGGTCGAAGCAGAGTGCGCCAAGAGCGCACTGTCAGGGAAAGCCGGCAATCTGCCCATCCGCTTCTGCGCCTTCAACCGGGATACCGGGTTCTTCGAGATCGCTGCCGCTGACCTGAAGGGAGCGCTCGAGAGAATCGACGGCGTAGAGCACGCGAAACCAAACTCCCCCCAGACGCCGGGTTCGCCAGCGAGCGCCCCGCAGAAAGCACCCTTGGTCGAACGACTGAAACAACTGACTCTTCGGCTCTGCAGTCGCCTGCCGTCACGTTACTCCTCGCGCCTGCTGCATTTCGCCATGTCCCGCAAAGCCGGCATTCTCGAGATGATCCACGGCCTGCGTCTGATCAAGCACGCGCTGCAGTCCCTGGCTCTCAGCCTTATCCGGCGGCGAGCCCAACCTGCCCCCCAACAGGCCATCGTGCAGCCAGTCACGGCTCTGGCAAGAGCAGAACCGCCCTTCAAGGCTGGAGACGTCTACATTTCTCTCGGCCTGGATTGGAATGACAAGGACCTGCCGCAACTGCGCCAACTCAAGCGCAAGCTTGGACTTCGGGTGCTCCTGTGCTGCTACGACGTTATTCCGGTCAAAGCGCCGCAACTCTGCGCAGGCGATGTTGCGCCGTTCTTCTCGAACTACTTTTCGAATCTGGCCGAGGCAGCCGACAAGGTGGTGTGTATTTCCCGCTGCTCGGAACGGGACCTGCTGGGCCTGCTGGACACTCTCGGCGCGCCAGTACCCGAAACATCGGTGATTACCCTGGGCTCCGATCTTCCTCGCCCGGTGAAAAAGCAGCCAGAGATCGACCGCCCGTACATCCTGTTCGTCTCGACCATCGAGCGACGCAAGAACCACGAAGTGCTCTACCGGGCCTATACACGCTTGCTCGACGCCGGTGTGACCGACTTGCCGCTGATGGTCTTCGTCGGTATGAGCGGCTGGGGTATCAGCGAGCTGCTCAATGACCTGCGCCTGGACGAGCGCATCAAGGGGCATATCGAGATGCGCACCAACGTGACCGACGAGGAGCTGAACGGGCTGTATGGCAATGCACTGTTCACCGTCTATCCCTCTCTGTACGAGGGATGGGGCTTGCCGGTTGCCGAGAGCCTTGCCCACGGGAAATTCTGCCTGTCGTCCGATGCGGCCTCCCTGCCCGAAGTTGGCGGCGAGTTTGTTGAATACCTCGACCCACTCAGCGTACCGGCCTGGGCCGAGCGGATTCTCTTCTATGCACGCCATCCCGAAGAGCTGGCTCGCAAAGAGCAGGTCATCGCTACCCGGTACGTGGCACCGTCCTGGAGTGACACCGCTCGCTCGATCTTCGACAAGGCTCATGAACTGGCAAATCAGTCTGCGCCCACGAGCGAGTCCCGCAACCCATCGCAGAAAGCTCCAGAGCATCACCAATGAATACCATCTGGATTGATATCACCACCCTGCTGGCCTGGAAACGTCCTGCCGTTGGCATCGTGCGCGTTGAAGCCGAGTGCGTACGCTACGCTCTGACGCATACCGAACATCCAGTGCGCTTCTGCGCCTTCGATCAGCTGAACGGCTATCGGGAAATCGGTGCGGACCAGGTCAAATCCTGCCTGGACAGCCTCGGCAAACCATCTGCGGATGCGAGTCCCAGCGTTCCTGTGCACTTCGTGAAACCCAGGTTATCCACGGAAGAGCGCCTCAAGCAGCTACTCCGCAAACTGCTCTGCTGGCTGCCTGAACAACCCCGGGCACGCCTCTTCCTGATTCTGCGTAACCGTCGGCACCACTTCCAGGAACTGCTGCAGGGGATGCGCCACATCAAGAGCGCCATCAAGCAGTTGCTTCGCCCGGTACAGGCCGCGCCCACTCAGCCCCCGCAGCAAACCAACTCGGCTCGTGGCACCCCACCGTTCGCCCGTTCGGATATCTATATCTCGCTCGGGCTGGACTGGGACGACAAGGATCTGGCCTATCTACACGCGCTCAAGCGAAAGCTGGATCTGAAGATCCTGCTGTGCTGCCACGACGTAATCCCGGTGAAGCTTCCCCATCTTTGCGTGGAAAGCGTTTCGGCGATGTTCTCGCGCTATTTCGCCAACGTCGCCTGGAATGCCGACAAGATCGTCTGCGTCTCTCGCTGCTCTGAGAGAGACCTGCTGAGCATGCTCGACACTCTCGGCACACCGATTCCAAAGACCGTGGTGATCAATCACGGTTCGGAGCTACCGCCGGCGCTTGAGGCGCCGGAAGACACCATCGGCGTCCCGTACATCCTCTATGTATCGACAATCGAGCGACGCAAGAACCACGAGACACTCTACCGAGCCTACACACGACTATTGGATCGCGGCGAGAAGAACCTCCCCAAGCTGATTTTCGTTGGCATGCACGGCTGGGGAATCGATGGTCTGCTAGCTGACCTGAAGCTCGATCCACGTACTCAGGGTCTGATCGAGATTCGAGGCCACGTGAACGACGCAGAACTCGCCTCGCTCTACAAGAACGCCCTGTTCACTGTCTATCCATCGCTTTACGAAGGATGGGGGCTGCCAGTAGCGGAAAGCCTCGCATATGGCAAGTTCTGCCTCGCCTCCAACGCCGCCTCGATACCCGAAGTGGGGGGCGAACTGGTCGACTACGTCGACCCCTGGGATATACCGGCCTGGGAGGATCGCCTGGGTTACTACTTCGCCAATCCGAATGAAATCCGGCGGCGCGAACAGCTGATCGCAGACAGTTACAAGGCTAAGCCGTGGAGCGTCACCGCATCGGAGATACTCACCGCGGCCGCATCACTGAGCCCCTCTGGCGAGGTCAGTGAAAAGAGCCCGACCGCAGAAACGCACCTCCGCTGAACCACCCGACTCGCGGTCTGCGTACCCAACGCACCGCAGTTGTAAGATGGCCACTAGGCTTTCGGCTGAGAATGCCCTGCGGCCGCCACATTTTTTGCGATCCTTGCGAAGGACTAGAAGGAACACCATGAATGCTGTAATGGACTCTCCCTGCGCCACAGTTCTATACCGAGAACGGTGGTGGCTGAAATTGGGAGTGTTGTGATGAAGCGAATTGCGGTTGATCTGGCCAAGTCCGTTTACCAAGTTGCCGAGAGTGTCCGTTCCGGCCAAGTGGTGCAGCGCAAGCGGCTGAACCGAGAGGCGTTTAGGCGATATATACAGGAGCAAGCCGAGCCGGTCGAGTGGGTGATGGAGGCCTGCGGTACGGCCCATTACTGGGGGCGCGTGGCGCAGGCACTGGGCCATTCGGTAAAGCTGATCCACCCGCGCTATGTGCGCCCGTATCGCCGCCGCAACAAGACCGACCGCAACGACTGCGATGCGATGCTAGAAGCCGCGCGCTGCAAGGATATCCATCCCGTGCCTGTGAAAACCCATGAGCAGCAACAGGTGCAGCAACTGCATGGGCTGCGCGAAACCTGGAAGAAAAGCCGTACTCAGCGGATCAACCTACTGCGCGGCATCCTGCGCGAAGCGGGCATCGAAGCTCCAGCCTCTACCGCCGCTTTTATCCGTGCCGCCCATGAGTTAGTTGAGCGCCCAGAAATCGCGCCCTTGAGCCATCAACTGCATATCGTCCTGGCGGAAATAAACCTGCACGAACAGTGCATGGTCGAGTGCGAGCAGCAACTCAAACGCTGGCATGCCGACGATGAAGTCGTGCGCAAACTCGATGAAGTCAGCGGTATTGGCCTGTTGACCGCCAGCGCCCTGAAAACCGCAGTCGGCAAGCCCGAGCGCTTTGCCAATGGTCGCCAGCTCAGCGCTTGGCTGGGCATGACGCCGCGAGAGTTCAGCAGTGGTGAGCGGCGCAAACTGGGCCACATTAGCCGGCAAGGCAATGTATACGTGCGCACCCTGTTGATCCACGGCTCGCGCGCGGCCTTGTTGGCAGCGCAGCGCTGTCAGGCCCGGACACCCGAGAAACTGACCCAGTTACAGCGCTGGGCCGTCGAGACGGCGGCACGTGTTGGCCACAACAAAGCGGCCGTGGCCTTGGCCAACAAGCTGGTTAGGATTTGCTGGGCGGTGTGGTGTCATGAGCGGCGATTTAGTGGTGACTGGCAAAGCGTAAAGCCCGCCTGACGGCGGAGGTAATCAAGAAGGCGTGATGGTTTTCTTGTGGTTGTGGTGAGTAGCAGCACTGTCGGAACAGGCGAGTCCTGCAGCGGAATAAGGCCGATAACAATCATGATCTTCGTGATCGATTGAACGCTTGGCCCCCGCTGCGCGAACTACAGAATGGCCAGGGCGGTAGAGCCCAAAACAGGCCGGATATACGAATGCAACCGCGCTGACGACAAGTGCAAAAGAAAAGCTTTGCTCACTACTTGTGGGGAGAGTCCATATAAGCGATTGTTACCGGAATCTCGGGCCAGGACGGCGCCTACCTCGCTCAGCTGCTGCTGGAAAAGGGTTACACCGTCTACGGCACCTACCGCCGCACCAGCTCGGTGAATTTCTGGCGTATCGAGGAGCTGGGTATCGAGAAGCATCCGAACCTGCATCTCGTCGAGTACGACCTCACCGATCTGTCCGCCAGCATCCGCCTGCTGCAGACCACCGAAGCCACCGAGGTCTACAACCTCGCCGCCCAGAGCTTCGTCGGCGTGTCGTTCGAGCAGCCGCTGACCACCGCCGAGATCACCGGCATCGGTGCCGTGAACCTGCTGGAAGCCATCCGCATCGTCAACCCGAAGGTCCGCTTCTACCAGGCGTCGACCTCCGAGATGTTCGGCAAGGTGCAGGCCATCCCGCAGACCGAAGACACCCCGTTCTACCCGCGCAGCCCCTACGGTGTCGCAAAGCTGTATGCCCACTGGATGACCGTTAACTATCGCGAGTCCTATGACATCTTTGGTTCCAGCGGCATCCTCTTCAACCACGAGTCGCCGCTGCGCGGCCGCGAGTTCGTGACCCGCAAGATCACCGACACCGTCGCCAAGATCAAACTGGGCAAGCAGGACCTGCTGGAGCTGGGCAACCTCGACGCCAAGCGCGACTGGGGCTTCGCCAAGGAATACGTAGAAGGCATGTGGCGCATGCTGCAGGCTGACAAGCCGGACACCTACGTACTGGCCACCAACCGCACCGAAACCGTGCGCGACTTCGTCAACATGGCATTCAAGGCCGTGGATATCGACCTGAACTGGAAGGGCGAGGCCGAAGCCGAGCAAGGTATCGATGCCGCAACCGGCAAGGTCGTGGTTTCGATCAATCCGAAGTTCTACCGCCCGGCCGAAGTCGACCTGCTGATCGGCAGCCCCGAGAAGGCCAAGCGCGACCTGGGCTGGGAGCCCACCACGTCCCTGGAACAGCTGTGCCGCATGATGGTCGAAGCGGATCTACGCCGTAACGAACAAGGCTTCTCGTTCTAAGGGGATTCTGCATGCCAACCGCTCTGGTAACAGGCGCTTCGGGTTTCACCGGACGCTACATGATCGACGTGCTGAAAAAGCGCGGATTCACTGTAGCCGGCCTCGGCAGCGAACCAACCAATGCCGATGAAACCCTGGCATGCGATCTGACCGACGCCGCGGCCGTAAGGGCCGCCGTCGACAAGACCCAGCCCGACTGGGTAGTCCACCTGGCGGCGCTGGCCTTCGTCGGCCACACCGACCAGGAAGCGTTCTACCGCGTGAACGTCTTCGGCACGCTTAACCTGCTGGCCGCCCTCGCCGAGCAGAAGAAAGCTCCGCAACGCATCCTTGTCGCCAGCAGCGCCAACATCTATGGCACTCCCGGCATAGAAGTGATCAACGAGGATGTCTGCCCGGCCCCGGTCAACCACTACGCCTGCAGCAAGCTGGCGATGGAACACATGGTTGCAACCTGGTTCGAGCGCCTGCCGATCGTCATGGCCCGGCCGTTCAACTACACCGGCCCCGGCCAGGACGAGCGCTTCCTGATCCCCAAGATCGTCGGGCACTTCGCCCGCAACGAAGCCACCATCGAACTGGGCAACCTGGACGTAAGCCGCGACTTCTCCGACGTACGGGATGTCGTTGAGGCATATGCCCGCCTGCTCGAATCCGATGTGCGCGGAGAACGGGTCAACATCTGCTCCGGCCGCGCCATTGCCCTGCGCGAGATCATCTCGCAGATGGAAGACATCGCCGGCTACCGGATCAAGGTCGAGGTCAACCCTGCATTCGTTCGAGCCAACGAAATCCCCGTACTGCGCGGCGATAACCGACGCCTGCAGGCCGCCACGGGCTTCGCTCCCCGCCAGGATCTTCAGCAAACCCTGGAAGACATGCTGCAAGCAGCCCGCGCCAACTGAAACTGGAACACTTCATGCGAATCGGACTCGGCACCACGGTGTGGGCCAAGGGCGCCAAGGCTGGCCATCTGGATGGCATCGGCGTTTATACCCAGGCACTGTGGCGTGGCATGCAGCAACGCGCCGCGATGGCGAACTCGGGCCTCAGCTTCACGCCCTTCGCCTTCGGTCGTGAGCTACCGGAACTGGAGTGCGGGCGGCCCCAGTCTGTCGCCGGACACTTCTCCGCCTACGCACTGCGCGCCGCGCTGCTTGGCGCATCCCGGCGGATTTCGGCGAATATCGCTCGCCAGGTCGACCTGTTCCACGCTACCGACCACCACATTCCCCAGCTCAAGGATGTCCCCGTCGTCGCCAACGTGATGGACCTCATCCCGATGCTCCACCCGGAATGGGCCTCACCGACCTTGCGCCAGGCGAAGAACTGGCTCTTCGGCAAGACCGTGCGCAGTGCAGCACACATCATCACCATCTCCGAGTACAGCAAGCGCGACCTGATCGAGCACCTGGGCATCGCAGCCGACGACATCTCGGTCACTCCGCTGGGCGTCGAGCCGGCGTACTTTCAGCGCATCGACGGCCAGCAGCGCCAGAAAGTCCTGGACAAGTGCAGCCTACGGCCTGGTTTCTTCCTCTGCATCGGCACCCTGCAGCCGCGGAAAAACCTCGGCCGCGTGCTGGCTGCGCATCGCTCGCTGCCCGAAGACGTGCGCAAGGCGCACCCACTGGTGGTAGTCGGCCGCGTCGGCTGGGGAGTGGACGAGCTGCTGCCGGAGCTCCAGGCGCTGGAGTCCCGTGGCGATGGCCGCTGGCTCGACTACCTGCCGCAGGCTGACGTCCTGGCGCTGCTGCAAAGCGCCGGTGCGATGGTATTCCCCTCGCTCTATGAAGGCTTCGGCCTGCCAGTGATCGAAGCCTTCGCCGCACGTTGCCCGGTCATCACCTCCAACACGACCTCGCTGCCCGAAGTCGCGGGGGAGGCGGCACTGCTGGTCAATCCGCTGGACGACTCGGATATCGCCGCGGCGATGCTCGCAACGGTCGAGAACCCCGACCTGACCGCGCAACGCGTCACGCAGGGCCACCTTCGTGCCCAGACATACTCCTGGGACGCCTGTTGCGGCAACACCCTGGATGTTTATCGAAAGGTCATTGCGCAATACCATTGACCCTTTCGTAACCCACACCCGCGTGCACCGACCGAAACGACATTACCATGCCCCGAGCGCTCGCCTCGGGCTTCGAACCTCCTGCGGCACCGAGATACCAAATGGCAATCAAGCGAACTCTGCTGGTCAACAAGTACTACGCCCCTTCCACGGGCGGCATCGAGACGGCAGTCAAGCAGTATGCCCACTGGTATCAGGAGAGCGGTCACGACGTCACCGTCCTGTGCTGCGCAAACACTCGCATGCTTCGTTCGCGGGTGGAGATGATCGACGGCATCCGCGTCCTGCGCGCAGCCTCGCTGGGCAACCTGCTGTCGGTGCCGCTGAGCTTCGCGTTCTTCTGGCATTTTCTGCGTCTGGCGCTGAAATCCGACGTCGTCCACATCAACCTGCAATTCCCCTCCGCCAGCCTCGCCCTGTGGCTCACCCACTGGCTGATAAAGGGCAAAACCGTCGTCAGCTATCACTGCGACGTCTATCGGCAGCGCTACCTGAAGAAGATCACCTACCTGTTCGATCGCTTCGTCGTGCGCAATGCCGACCTGGTGATCACCGGCAGCCCGGCGCTGCGCGAACATTCCGAAGTGCTGGGCGGCATTCGCCGTGAAATCGGTGCCTTGCCCTACTCCGTCGATATGGAACATGTTGCCCGCTGCCTGGAGCAGCCAAGCACGCTCCAGTTGCCAGAGCATTTCCGGCGCGAAGGCTACTGCGTGTTCTTCGGTCGACTGGTCAGCTACAAGGGCACCGAGCCGCTGGACCAGGCCTTCCGCCTGCTGATGGAGCGCAAGGAGCCGGTCAACCTGGTGGTGTTCGGCATCGGGCCGGAAGAATTGCGCTTCTGGAAGCTCGCCGAGGAGTTCCCCGAACGCGTGCACTTCATCAATACCTTCGTCAGCGATGTGGACAAGTACCACCTCATCAATGGTGCACAGTTCTTCCTGTTCCCCTCGGTGTACTACTCCGAAGCCTTCGGCATCGCCCAGCTCGACGCGATGGCCTGCTCCCGCCCCATCCTCAATTGCTGGCTCGACACCGGGGTCAATTGGGTCGCGCCCGACCAGGAAGCAGCCGTCACCATTCCGGCCGGCGACGCCCGGCAACTGGCCGACGCCATCGCCAGCCTGCAGAAGGATCCACAGCGCCTGGCCACCCTCGGCCAGGGCGGCCTGGAGCGCTGCCGGAAGATCTTCTCGGAGACCGCCGTGAAGGCCCGTTTCACCGAACTGGTGAAATCGCTCTGAGGGAAACTGCGAGCGATCTCACACAGATTTGCCGGGAAACCAGCCGCTTCCGACCGGAATTCAACCATCAGCGCACATGACTGACCGGTCACCCCTTCTCATACTTGCCCAGCCCCGAGGCAGACACTTATCCTGAACCATAGAAGCGACGAATAACTAAAAAAAACAGGGGATGCCGCTTTGGATAGTCCATCGACGGTTCGCGTCCGAACTCGTGTGCAGCATCAATCCACATCGACAGTCGCGATATTACTGTCCACCTACAACGGCGCTGCCTACCTGCCCGAGCAACTCGACTCGCTGGCGGCGCAGACCTGCCGGGACTGGGTCATCTATGCCTCGGACGACGGATCGCAGGACGATACCGTCGCCATTCTCCACGACTACCAACGCAGGCTCGGCAAGGAACGCCTGGTCATCCTGAAAGGGCCGCGCCAGGGCTTCGCCGCCAACTTCCTCGCTACACTCAAGCACGCCAACGGCCGCGCGGACTTCTTCGCCTTCTGCGACCAGGATGACTTCTGGGAGCCGGAAAAGCTCGAGCGCGGCCTCTCGTGGGCACAGCGCCAGGAGGAGGACCTCCCGGCCCTGTACTGCTCGCGCACCCGCCTGATCGACGCCGAAGGCCGGGCTATCGGCTACTCCCCCCTGTTCCGTCGCGCGCCGAGCTTCGCCAACGCCCTGGTGCAAAGCATCGCTGGCGGCAACACCATGCTGTTCAATGCGCGGACCGCGGCGCTGCTGTGCCTGACACCACAACACGTACCGATCATCTCCCATGACTGGTGGGCCTACATCGTGGTCACCGGTTGTGGCGGCGAGGTGCATTACGACGAACAGCCGTCGATCGGCTACCGCCAGCACGGAAATAACCTGATAGGCTCAAACTCGAGCGTCAGGGACCGACTCGTTCGCCTCCAACGCATGCTCAAGGGAACGTTCCGACACTGGAACGATGTGAATCTGGATGCGATCTCCCATCTGCGCCACCACCTGACCAGCGAAAATCAGCGCATCCTCGAGCTTTTCGGCAACGCGCGCCGCGCGCCGCTGCATCGCAAGCTCCAGCTGATCAGCCAGTCCGGCGTATACCGGCAGACGCTTCCCGGCAACCTTGGACTGGTTGCCGCAACGCTCATACAGAGGCTGTGACCCCATGACGATCCTGGTTACCGGAAGCGCCGGATTCATCGGCTCCAACTTCGTACTCGACTGGCTCGGCGAGCGTGACGAACCCGTGGTCAGCCTCGACAAGCTGACCTACGCCGGCAACCGTGCAAACCTGGCCGACCTCGACGAGGACGCGCGCCACACCTTCGTCCACGGCGACATCGGCGATACCCAACTGGTCGCTCGCCTGCTGGAGCAGCACCAGCCACGCGCCGTGCTGAACTTCGCCGCCGAATCCCACGTGGATCGCTCCATCCTCGGCCCTGAAGACTTCATCCAGACCAACGTGGTGGGTACATTCCACCTGCTGGAAGCCGTGCGCGTCCACTGGAATGCGCTGGATGATGCCCGCAAGAAAGAGTTCCGCTTCCTGCACGTTTCCACCGATGAGGTCTATGGCTCGCTGGAAGCCAACGCGCCGGCCTTCACCGAACACCACCCATACCAGCCCAACAGCCCGTATTCGGCATCCAAGGCCGCGTCCGACCACCTGGTCCGCGCCTATCACCACACCTACGGATTGCCGGTACTGACCACCAACTGCTCGAACAACTACGGCCCTTACCACTTCCCGGAAAAACTGATCCCGCTGGTCATCCGCAACGCTCTTGCCGGCGAAGCGCTGCCCATCTACGGTGACGGCCAGCAGATCCGCGACTGGCTGTACGTCAAGGATCACTGCAGCGCCATTCGCCGCGTGCTGGAAGCGGGCCAACCGGGCGAGACCTACAACGTCGGCGGCTGGAACGAAAAGTCCAACCTGAGCGTCGTCCACCATATCTGCGACACACTCGACCGCGAGGCGCCGCGCGCGGACGGCAAGAGCTACCGGGAGCAGATCCGCTTCGTCAAGGACCGCCCCGGCCACGACCGTCGCTACGCCATCGACGCCACGCGCCTGGAGCGGGAGCTGGGCTGGAAGCCGGCGGAAACCTTCGAGACCGGCATCGCCAAGACCGTCCGCTGGTACCTGGACAACCAGGACTGGGTCGAAAACGTCGCCAGCGGCGCCTACCGCGACTGGCTGAGTACGCAATACGCATGACCGATATCCTGATTCTCGGCGCCAACGGCCAGGTCGGCTGGGAGTTGCAGCGCGCCCTGGCCCCGCTGGGCCGCCTGATCATCTGCGACCGCCAGCGCGGCGACCTGGAAGACCTGAACGGCTTGCGCGCGCTGGTGAACAGTGCGCGCCCGGCGATCATCGTCAACGCAGCCGCCTACACCGCGGTGGACAAGGCCGAAGCCGACGTCGACCGCGCACGGCGGGTGAATGCCGAAGCCGTCGGCCTGCTGGCCAGGCTTGCCGCAGACCTCGACGCCTGGCTGGTGCACTACTCCACCGACTACGTCTTCGATGGCAGCGGTGACCGCCCGTTCACCGAAGACGCCCCCTGCGGCCCGCTGAACGCCTACGGCCACACCAAGCTCGAAGGCGAGCAGGCCATCCGCCGCAGCGGCTGCCGCCACCTGATCTTCCGTACCAGTTGGGTCTACACGGCACGTGGCGCCAACTTCGCCAGGACCATGCTGCGCCTGGCCGCCGACCGCGACGAACTGCGCGTCGTCGCCGATCAGGTCGGTGCACCGACCAGCGCCGAGCTGATCGCCGACGTCACCGCCCAGGCCCTCGGGCAACTGCGTCTGCGTGCCGACTCAGCGTCGCTGGCAGGTACCTACCACCTGTCGGCCAGCGGCGAAACCAGTTGGCACGGCTACGCCCGTTTCGTGATCGAACAGGCCGCACGCATGGGCTGGCCGCTGCGAACGCTGCCGGAGCGGGTACTGCCGATCAGCACTGACGAGTACCCGCTGCCGGCACCGCGCCCACGCAACTCAAGGCTCGATACGCGCAAACTGCAGGCAGCCTTCGGCCTGACCCTGCCCGCCTGGGAATTCCACGTTCAACGAATGCTGATCGAGCTGACAGGAGAAAGACACGCATGAAGCGCAAGGGCATCATCCTTGCCGGTGGCGCGGGAACCCGGCTGCACCCAGCCACATTGTCGGTCTCCAAGCAACTGCTACCGGTCTACGACAAGCCGATGATCTACTACCCGCTCAGCACCCTGATGCTGGCGGGCATCCGGGAAATCCTGATCATCTCCACCCCCCAGGATATTCCGCGTTTCCAGCAACTGCTGGGCAACGGCAACCAGTGGGGCATCGAGCTGCAGTACGCCGTGCAGGCTTCGCCCGACGGGCTGGCCCAGGCGTTTCTGATTGGCGAGGAGTTCCTCGGCGACGGCCTCAGCGCCCTGGTGCTGGGTGACAACATCTACCACGGCCACGACTTCCAGGAACTGCTGACCAGCGCCATGCGGCGCGAAAGCGGCGCCAGCGTATTCGCCTACCACGTACACGATCCCGAGCGTTACGGCGTGGTCGAGTTCGATGAACGCGGCAAGGCCATCAGCCTGGAAGAAAAGCCAGCGAAGCCCAAGTCCAACTACGCGGTCACCGGGCTGTACTTCTACGACCAGCGCGTCATCGAGATAGCCAGGAGCATCCGCCCCTCCGCGCGCGGCGAGCTGGAGATCACCGACGTCAACCGCATCTACCTTGAACAGGACGAGCTGTCGGTAGAGATCATGGGCCGCGGCTATGCCTGGCTGGATACCGGAACCCACGAGTCTCTGCTCGAAGCCAGCCAGTTCATCGCCACGCTGGAAAACCGCCAGGGACTCAAGGTCGCCTGCCCGGAAGAAATCGCCTTCCGTCAGGGCTGGATCAGCCCCGACGACCTGCAACGACTGGCCGCGCCGCTGTCCAAGAGCGGCTATGGCCTTTACCTCCAACGCCTTCTGACGCAAACGGTTTACTGATGAAAGTCACCCCGCTGGCCATCCCCGACGTTCTCGTGATCGAACCCCAGGTCTTCGGCGACAGCCGTGGCTTCTTCTACGAAAGCTACAACCAGCGGAAATTCGAGCAGGCCATTGGCCGCCGGGCCGAGTTCGTGCAGGACAACCACTCGCGCTCGGCTCGTGGCGTGCTGCGCGGCCTGCATTACCAGATCCGCCAGGCCCAGGGGAAGCTCGTGCGCGTGGTCCAGGGCGAGGTCTTCGACATCGCCGTCGACCTGCGTCGCAGCTCGCCGACCTTCGGCCGCTGGGCAGGCCAGGTTCTCAGCGCAGAGAACAAGCTGCAGATGTGGATTCCCGAGGGCTTCGCCCACGGCTTCCTGGTGCTCAGCGAAACCGCCGAGTTCCTCTACAAGACCACCGACTTCTGGGCGCCGGAGCACGAACGCTGCATCGCCTGGAACGACCCTGAACTGGCCATCGAGTGGCCTCTGGACGGCGAGCCCTCGCTGTCCGGCAAGGACCGGGACGGCAAGAGCCTGGCGGACGCCGAACTCTTCGACTGACAGTCCCGCTCCCGCAGCACAATAACGACAAGAAATCACGTAGTACGGAGAGTTCCAGTGCAACACCGGCGAAAGGTGGTGATCGTCCTTGGCATGCACCGCAGTGGCACCAGTGCCATCACGCGCGGCCTGCTGGCCCTGAATGTCGACCTGGGAGAAAACCTCACCCCGGCGGTCGAGGGCAACAACGACAAGGGTTTCTGGGAAGACCGGGAAGTCGTCGCGATCAACGACCTGCTGCTCGAACAGATCGGCGCCAGTTGGGACTCCCTTGCACTGCTCGATGAACGCCTGCTCGACCCCGCGCTCGCGCCCGAACTGCAGGAGCGCGCCACGGCCTATCTCGAAGCGCACTTCCTGCATTCGCCCCTGCTGGGCCTGAAGGACCCGCGCATCTCGCGCCTGCTACCGTTCTGGCAGCGCGTGCTGCAACGCATGGAGGCTGACGCCGCATACGTCATCTGCGTGCGCCACCCGCTGAGCGTCGCCCAGTCCCTTTCTACCCGCGACGATTTCTGCCCCGCCAAGAGCCTGGAGCTCTGGTTGCAGCACAGCCTGGACAGCGTGCTCTATACCGCCGGCGCCACCCGCACCGTACTGAGCTTCGAAAACCTGATGGGCGACCCGGAAGGTCAACTGATGCGCCTCGCGCGGCAGCTCGATCTGCAACCCGCCTCGCGCGAGCGGCTGGACGAATACCTCCACGACTTCCTCGACGAGGGACTGCAACACGGTCGCCACTCGCCGGACGATCCGGAGCTGGCAGAACAGGCGCCAGCCGACCTCATCGCACTGTATCGCCTGCTGCTCGAAGCCGCCGCCGACCAGCGCTGCCTGGACGATACCGATACCCGGAAGCGGCTCGACGCGCTACGCGCCAGCCTGCTCGCCCAGCGCGAGACACTGGAACTGATGCACCGCAACGACCGCCACGCCGTCGAGCGCCACGAAAGACTCGCCGCGCAGTTGGTCGAACAGGTCGAAAGCCTGCGCTACTTCGTCGCCGAACTCAGCGCCAGCCAGCAGCACGTCAAGCGCCTGGAAGCAGAGCTGGAAGCAAGCCAGCTCGCCCTGGGCAATGCCCGCGACGCCATCCAGGAAATCCACTCCTCCGCCTCCTGGATGCTGACCAAGCCCGTGCGTTTCACCAGCCGACTGTTCAGCGGCAAACACCGCGAGGCGCTGATAAGCCTGCGCAACTATGGCGTCCAGCTTGGCCGCAACGCCTACTGGCGCCTGCCGCCCAGCTACCGCGCGCCCATGCTGAAACTGATCTACCGGCACATGGGATTCGCCTTCCGCGGCGTCCCGCACTACGAGCAATGGCGCAACCTCGGCCGCCAGCCGCTGGGCGCGGGCCAGAGCGCACCGGAGCTGGTGGTGCTGGGCAACGTGCCGCCCTGCGCCAGCCCGGAAGGCCGCATAGCCATCCACCTGCACCTGTTCTACGGCGACCTGGCCGGCGAATTCGCCGACCATCTGCGCAACATGCCGTATGCCTACGACCTGTTCGTCTCGGTGTGTGACGCCGATGCCGCCGCCGTGGCGCAGCGCACGTTCGCCCAGTTGCCGCAATGCGGCGCCGTGCGCATCGAGCAGGTCGAGAACCGTGGGCGAGACATCGCCCCATTCTTCTGCACCTTCGGCAGTGCGCTGCGCGAGTACACCTATCTGCTGCACCTGCACAGCAAGAAGTCGCTCTACAACAACGGCGCCACCCTCGGCTGGCGCGAATACCTGTGCGGCGCGCTGCTCGGCCAGCCGGAACACATCCGCTCGATCTTCACCCTGCTCGACAGCGAAGGCTGTGGCATCGTCTACCCGCAGAATTACGACGGCCTGCCCTACATGGCCAACACCTGGCTGGCCAATGCCGCACGCGGGCGCACCTGGGCGCAGCGGCTGGGCTTGGGCGGGCAGATTCCCGGCGGCTACTTCCACTATCCGGCCGGCAGCATGTTCTGGGCCCGCAGCGATGCCCTCAAGCCGCTGTTCGACGCCAACCTGCAGCTCGAAGACTTCGAACCCGAGGCCGGCCAGCGGGACGGTACGCTGGCCCACTGCCTGGAGCGCCTGCTGACCCTGAGCAGCCAGGCACAGGAACTGCCCATCGCCATCCTCCGCGATCCGCAGGCCCATGCCTGGTCGCCGTGGGGCTTCCATCACTACCTGTCGCGCAGCCACGAGCATCTGCGCCAGAGCATCGCGGCGGCGGACATCAAGGCAGTCGCTTTCGATATCTTCGACACCCTGCTGGTGCGCCCGATGGTCAACGCCGAGACCACCAAGCGTCTGGTCGCACAGCAGGCTGGCGCCACGCTCGGCAGCGTCTATCTCGACTACCGCGCCACCGCCGAAGGCCGTGCCCGTGAGCGCACCGGCAGCGATGTGGGCCTGGACCAGATCTATGCCGAACTGCAACGCCTGACCGGCCTCAGCGTCGACGAAACCCGCCAACTGCGCGAGCTGGAAGAGCGTATCGAGCTGGCCAGCGTCACTGCCCGGCCGGAAGGCGTCGCCCTGCTGCAACAGGCACTGGTACTGGGCAAGCCGGTCCTGCTGATCAGCGACATGTTCCTGCCGCGCGCCTGCATCGAGCAGATGCTGCGGGACAACGGCATTCCCCGCTGGACAGCCCTCTACCTGTCCAACGAAGTCGGCGTGCGCAAGGACCAGGGCGACCTCTATACCCATGTTCTGCGGGACCAGCAGCTCGAACCCCAGGCTCTGCTGATGATCGGCGACAACGAGCGCTCCGACTTCCAGATTCCCGACAACCTGGGCATCCGCACCCTGCACCTGCTGCGCGCTACCGAACTGGCGCGGGGCCTGCCCAAGTTCCGCCCGCTGGTAGAGGAGGTGGAGCGCCACAAAGAGCTCGACCACGAACTGGCGCTCGGCCTGCTGCTGCGCCGCAACTTCGCGCCGATCACCTACGCCGGCGTGAACGTCCGCGCCCTGACTCAGGACTCCGCGGCGCTGCTGGGCTACAACGTCCTCGGCCCGCTGCTGGCGAGCTTCGTCGACTGGCTGCGCCACGCGGCCCAGCGCGACGGTATCGGCGAGCTGCATTTCCTCTCGCGCGAAGGCAAGATCCTCAAGGCGGCCTACGACCTGTGGTGCGACGGCGCGAACGATGCCCCGCCCTCCCGTTACCTGGTGCTGTCCCGTCGCGCCGCGACGATGGCACGCCTGTCCGGCTTCGACGATATCCAGCGCCTGGCCCGTCCCACCTACTTCGGCAACACCCTGGAGAACTTCCTCGAATCGCGCTTTGGCTACATCCTCACGGCGGCGCGGCGCCAGCAACTGATCGACGCCGGCCAATGGCGCACCGACCAGCAGGTCGAAGTCATCGATGGCGACATCCGCGCGCTGCGCCCGGTGCTCGACGCCCTGCAGGCGGAACTGCTGGAGCAGGCGAACGACGAGCGCCCGGCGATGCTGGCCTACCTGAGGCAAACCGGCCTTCCCGAAATGGCGGCCGACAGCGTCGCGGTAGTGGACGTTGGCTACTCCGGCACCATACAGGCACAGCTCAGCGGCCTGCTGGAGCGGCCGATACACGGCTACTACCTGATCACCGACAAGGAGATCGGCCAGGCCCTCGACCCGATTGGCGCCCGCGCCCAGGGCTGCTTCGTCGACAGGGGCACACGCCTGCAGCCCGGCGCCGAGCTGTACCGCCAGAGCTTCCAACTGGAAAAACTGCTCAGCGCCGACGAAACCCAACTGGCCCGCTACGAGCTGGACGCCGCCGGGCAAGCGATTGGTCGATTCCTGTCGCAAACCGAAGCGGAAGTCAGCGCCTGTGCCATGCGCCGGACGATTCAGCAGGCAGCACTGGAGTATGTTGTCGATGCCCGTACGCTACGCGAGCGCCTGCACCCCGGTCTGCGTCCGCCGCGGGAACTGGCCCAGCGGATCTGGGCACTGTTCGTCGAGCAACCCAGCCTCGCCGAGGACGAAATCCTGCAGTGCCTGACGCTGGATGACCATTACTGCGGCCGCGGCTATGTCAGCTGAGCCGCCCATCGCCTACAGGAAGCTCCCATGACCACCGACCGCAACATCCGCTGGCACGCAGGCCGCCTGAGCATCGCAGAGCGCGCCTCCCGGCTGCGGCAGCAGCCCGCCACGCTCTGGCTCACCGGCCTGAGCGGTTCGGGCAAATCGACGCTCGCCTTTGCCCTGGAATACGCCCTGCACGAGCTTGGCTATTCCGCCGTCGTGCTGGACGGCGACAACGTACGCCACGGGCTGTGCAAGGACCTGGGCTTTTCCCACGAGGACCGAACCGAGAACATCCGGCGCGTGGCCGAAGTCGCGCACCTGATGAACGACGCCGGGCTGATCGTCATCACCTCCTTCATCTCCCCGTTCCGCCAGGACCGCGAACAGGCCCGCGCGATCATCGGCGAACAGCGCTTCCGTGAAATCCACCTCAGCACCACCCTGAAGGTCTGCGAGCAACGCGATCCCAAGGGCCTGTACAAGAAGGCCCGCGCGGGAACACTGCCCGAATTCACCGGCATCAGCTCGCCTTACGAGGAACCGCTGGCGCCATTCGAGAGCATCGACACCGACCGCCTGAGCCTTGAGGAAAGTGTGGCGCGGCTGATGAACCTGCTCGAACTGCAGCCCATCGAGCGCTGATCGGTGTAGCATCCACGGCGGATACGACCGCACGCGATGTACGCCACCTTGAACCATTACCTGACCCGCTGGCGTTCGCTGGCCATCCTGGCGCTCCTGCTCGCACCGCTATTGTGGCCGCTGCACCACTTCGCGGAGCGCTACTACAGCGAGCAGATCGCCGGACAGAACCAGCAGACCCTCGACCTCTACGTCGCCAACCTGCTCGGCACCCTGCGCCGCTATGAAGACCTGCCGCCGATCCTCGGCGAGCTGCCCACCCTGCGCGCCGCACTTCAATCCCCCACCGACCGGGCCCTGCAAAGCGCCGCCAACCTGGAACTGGCGCGCATCCGCGGGCGCACCGGCGCCGACGTCATCTACCTGATGAGCCCGGACGGGCTGACCCGCGCCGCCTCCAACTGGGATCAGGAAGACAGTTTCGTCGGCCGCAACTTCTCATTCCGCCCCTATTACAAGGAAGCGATGCAGGGCCGGCCCGCGCGCTTCTTCGGCCTGGGCACCACCTCCAAGCGGCGAGGCTACTTCTTCGCCAGTGAAGTGCGCGACGGCACGCGGCTGCTCGGCGTACTGGTAGTGAAGGTCGACCTGGAGCACATGGAACAATTGTGGGGCAACACCCCCGACCAGTTGCTGGTGATGGACGGCAACGGCGTTGTCATCCTCTCCTCCAACAACGCCTGGCGCTTCCACAGCAGCCGCGAACTGTCGCCGGCCAAGCAGCGCGAGATCGCAGAGAACATCCCCTACCCGATCCTGCAGCCCAAGCCGCTGAAGATCGACCAGCGCCGCTGGCTCAGCCAGAGCCGCGAACTGCCCGAGACTGGCTGGACCGTCAGCATCTATACCCCGCGCGTTCAGGTGGACAACCCCGTGCGCAGCGTCGTGATCATCGGCGCTGCCACGCTGGTGGCGATGCTCCTGCTGCTCTCGCTGCTGACCATCAGCCGCCGCCACTACCTGGAACGCATCGCCCTGGAGGCGCAAGCCAAGCACGAACTGGAAATCCGGGTACTGGAACGAACCCGCGAACTCGAAGACGCGAATGCCCGCCTGCAGCAGGAAGTCAGCAACCGCGAACAGGCCCAGCGCGAACTGATGCACGCCCAGGACGAAGTCGTGCAGGCCGGCAAGCTGACCGCCCTGGGCACCATGTCCGCCAGCATCAGCCACGAACTCAACCAGCCGCTCGCGGCGATCCGCAGCTATGCCGACAATGCCCGGGTGCTGCTCGATCACGAACGTCTCGACGATGCCCGCGGCAACCTGGTGCAGATCAGCGAGCTCACCGGCCGCATGGCCTCGATCATCGGCCACCTCAAGGCTTACGCGCGCGGCGCGCGGCGGGCACCGGAGAACGTCGCGCTGCAACCGGCGCTCAACGACTCCCTCGCCCTGGTGGCTTCGCGGCGCCAGGCCATGCAGGTCGAACTGCTGCGCGACCTGCCCGATGCCGACATCTGGGTCCAGGCCGGCGAAACGCGCCTGCGGCAGATCCTCGCCAACCTGCTGGCCAATGCCCTCGACGCCCTCAGCGAAAAGGCGCCGCCCCGGCGCATCTGGCTCATCGCCAGCCAGACCCCGGAGCGCGTGATCCTCTCCCTGCGCGACAACGGCCCCGGCTTCTCCGACGAAGCGCTGGCCCATGCCCGCGAACCCTTCTTCACCACCAAGACCAGCGCCAAGGGGCTGGGACTGGGGCTGGCGATCTGCGACACGCTGCTGCGCGCGCTGGGCGGGCACCTCGAACTGGGTAACCACCCCGAAGGCGGCGCTCTCGTACAATTGCACCTGTTGCCGGGCCTTCCCGGCGTGACTTCGACGCCGCAGGAGGAAACCCGCGCATGAGTTCGGCAGCGCCGTTCGACCCCACCACCCAGGTGCTCCTGATCGATGACGATCCACACCTGCGCCAGGCGCTATGCCAGACCCTCGACCTGGCCGGCTTCAAGGTCGTCGCCCTGGCCGACGCCCGCCAGCTCGACACGCAGCAGGCACTGGACTGGCCCGGCGTCATCGTCAGCGATATCCGCATGCCCGGCATCGACGGCCTGCAACTGCTCGAGCAAGTGCACGGCGTGGACTCCGGGCTGCCGGTGATCCTGGTCACCGGCCACGGCGACGTGCCGCTGGCGGTCAAGGCCATGCGCTCGGGCGCCTATGACTTCCTGGAAAAACCCTTTCCCAGCGACGCCCTGCTCGACAGCGTGCGCCGCGCTCTCGACGTGCGCCGGCTGGTGCTGGAAAACCGCAGCCTGCGCCTGGCACTGTCCGAACAGAAGGAGCTGCGCGGCCGCCTGCTCGGCCAGTCCGCGCCCATGCAGCGCCTGCAGCAGCAGGTGGCATCGCTGGCCGCCATCCAGGCCGACGTTCTGGTACTGGGCGAGACCGGTTCGGGCAAGGAAGTGGTCGCCCGCGCATTGCACGACCTTTCCAGCCGCCGCAATGGCCCCTTCGTCGCCATCAACGCCGGCGCGCTTGCCGAGTCGGTGGTGGAGAGCGAGCTGTTCGGCCATGAACAGGGCGCCTTCACCGGAGCGCAGAAGCGGCGCATCGGCAAGTTCGAGTACGCCAACGGCGGCACACTGTTCCTCGACGAGATCGAGAGCATGAGCCTGGATATCCAGGTGAAGCTGCTGCGCCTGTTGCAGGAGCGCACGGTGGAACGCCTGGGGTCCAACCAGCTCATCGCGCTGGACATCCGCATCATCGCGGCGACCAAGGAAGACCTGCGCCTGGCCTCCGACGAAGGCCGCTTCCGCGCCGACCTCTATTACCGCCTCAACGTCGCCAGTTTGCGAATTCCACCGCTGCGCGAACGCGGCGACGACATTCTCCTGCTGTTCCAGCACTTCGCCGAACGCGGCGCCCAGCGCCACGGTCTGACACCGCGCCCGCTGGATTCCGCGCAGCGCGCGCAGTTGCTGGCCCACGGCTGGCCCGGCAACGTGCGCGAACTGCAGAACGCGGCCGAACGCTACGCGCTGGGGCTGGACCTTGGCCTGGACGAGAGCCGCTCGCTGGCAATGCCGACGGCCACGGGAGGCGGGCTGAACGAACAGGTCGAAGCCTTCGAGCGCTCGCTGATCGCCGCCGAGATGGCGCGCCCCCACGGCTCGCTGCGCAGTCTCTCCGAAGCGCTCGGCGTGCCGCGCAAGACATTGCACGACAAGCTGCGCAAGCATGGCCTGCTGTTCTCCGGTGGCGGGAATCCCGCCGACGATAGCGATGGATGAGCAAGAATCCGCCGAAGCATTGAAAGGTTCGTGAGAGGAAACACTGCCCGAATGCGGGTGCGGCAGCCTGACGCAGGCTGGCACGCCGCTTGCTCCTGTCTGACCGGCGCGCCTTGCGCACCTTCGTACCACGCCAGTTCGTGGTACGCCCAGCGGGCCACGAACCCGCTGGAGTCCTTCGGCCTCAATGCCATCTGGCGCCTTCGGCGCATCGCCGGGCGCAGCGATCCTGCCCCGGCCAATCCCTCTTCCTGATCGCCTCCGGCCGTGCGCCGGAGCACGCTCCGCACCTGCCGGCCACGTCCCGCCACCGACACTTGCTGCGGAAGGAAAACTGCCGCTTTCCGGCCAATCCAGCGGCGCAACGGAGCGCGTGCCACGAAGCCGTCACGCCACCGCGATCAAACTTTCACTAAATCCTCTCTAAATCGGGCGTTATTGGAAAACTCCTTCTATCTTTTCAGCGGGGCGAGCGGTGGTTGGAGTACCGCTCAAAACATTGGATAGCAAGCTATTGACCTGAATCAGGTAGCGACCCTGACAGCCAGCGCCTAATAGCTACACTCTCCAACTTCCTATAGGGAGATTCTTAAATGTCGCAAGAAAGCAGCCAAAAACTACGACTCGGCGCGCTGACAGCACTGGTCGTTGGATCCATGATCGGCGGGGGTATCTTCTCCCTGCCACAAAACATGGCCGCCAGTGCAGACGTCGGCGCCATTCTCATCGGCTGGGCCATCACCGCGGTCGGTATGCTGACGCTGGCATTCGTCTTCCAGACCCTGGCCAACCGCAAACCCGAGCTTGACGGCGGTGTGTACGCATACGCCAAGGCAGGTTTCGGCGACTACATGGGCTTCTCCTCGGCCTGGGGTTACTGGATCAGCGCCTGGCTCGGCAACGTAGGCTACTTCCTGCTTCTCTTCAGCACCCTGGGCTACTTCTTCCCGATCTTCGGCAAGGGCGACACGCTGGCCGCGATCATCGGGGCGTCGGTATTGCTCTGGGCATTGCACTTCCTGGTACTGCGCGGGATCAAGGAGGCGGCGTTCATCAACACCATCACCACCGTCGCCAAGGTCGTGCCGCTGTTCCTGTTCATCCTGATCTGCCTGTTCGCCTTCAAACTGGACATCTTCACCGCCGACATCTGGGGCAAGAGCAACCCGGAACTGGGCAGCGTGATGAACCAGGTGCGCAACATGATGCTGGTCACCGTCTGGGTGTTCATCGGCATCGAAGGCGCGAGCATCTTCTCCTCCCGTGCGGAAAAACGTTCTGACGTCGGCAAGGCCACCGTCATCGGTTTCATCACCGTCCTGCTGTTGCTGGTACTGGTGAACGTTCTGTCGATGGGCGTGATGACTCAACCGGAACTGGCCAAGCTGCAGAACCCGTCGATGGCCCTGGTACTGGAGCACATCGTCGGTCACTGGGGTGCGGTACTGATCAGCGTCGGTCTGCTGATCTCCCTGCTGGGTGCCCTGCTCTCCTGGGTACTGCTGTGCGCCGAGATCATGTTCGCAGCGGCCAAGGACCACACCATGCCGGAGTTCCTCCGCAGGGAGAACGCCAACCAGGTGCCGGCCAACGCACTGTGGCTGACCAACATCTGCGTACAGGTCTTCCTGGTGATCACCTTCTTCACCTCGGGCAGCTCCGACGGGATGGACCCGTACACCAAGATGCTGCTGCTGGCGACCTCGATGATCCTGGTCCCCTACTTCTGGTCCGCCGCCTACGGCCTGCTGCTGGCAGTCAAGGGCGAGACCTACGAGAAGGATCCGGGCGACCGCAGCAAAGACCTGATCATCGCCGGCATCTCCGTCATCTACGCCATCTGGCTGATCTACGCGGGTGGTCTGAAATACCTGCTGCTGTCGGCGCTGCTGTATGCGCCGGGGGTAATCCTCTTCGCCATCGCGAAACGTGAAGTGGGCCAACCCATCTTCACCAATGTCGAGAAGCTGATTTTCGCGGCCGTTGCAATCGGGTTCCTGATCGCAGCCTACGGCCTCTACGACGGCTTCCTCTCTCTGTAACTCCTGGAGACATCTCATGAGCACGGAAAAAACCAAACTTGGCGTCCATTCTGAAGCTGGCAAATTGCGCAAAGTGATGGTCTGCTCGCCCGGACTCGCCCACCAACGCCTGACCCCGAGCAACTGCGACGAGTTGCTGTTCGACGACGTGATCTGGGTGAACCAGGCCAAGCGTGACCATTTCGATTTCGTCACCAAGATGCGCGAGCGTGGCATCGACGTTCTGGAAATGCACAACCTGCTGACCGAGACCGTCCAGAACCCCGAGGCCCTGAAGTGGATCCTCGATCGCAAGATCACCGCCGACAGCGTTGGCCTGGGCCTGACCGAAGAGCTGCGTGGCTGGCTGGAAAGCCTGGAGCCGCGCAAGCTGGCCGAGTTCCTGATCGGCGGCGTAACCGCTGACGATATCCCGGAAAGCGAAGGCTCCAAGGCGCTGAAGATGTATCGCGACTACCTGGGCCACTCCAGCTTCCTGCTGCCGCCGCTGCCCAACACCCAGTTCACCCGTGACACCACCTGCTGGATCTACGGCGGCGTGACTCTGAACCCGATGTACTGGCCGGCGCGACGTCAGGAAACCCTGCTGACCACCGCGATCTACAAGTTCCACCCGGAATTCACCAACGCCGAATTCGAAATCTGGTACGGCGATCCGGACAAGGACCACGGCATGTCAACCCTGGAAGGTGGCGACGTCATGCCCATCGGCAACGGTGTCGTCCTGATCGGCATGGGTGAGCGTACTTCCCGCCAGGCCATCGGCCAGGTCGCCCAGAACCTGTTCGCCAAAGGCGCTGCCGAGCGAGTCGTGGTTGCCGGCCTGCCCAAGTCCCGCGCCGCGATGCACCTGGACACCGTGTTCAGCTTCTGCGACCGCGACCTGGTGACCGTCTTCCCGGAAGTGGTCAAAGAGATCGTTCCGTTCTCCCTGCGCCCGGACGGGAAGAGCCCCTACGGCATCAGCGTCCATCGCGAAGACAAAGACTTCATCAGCGTCGTCGCCGAATCCCTGAACCTGAAGAAACTGCGCGTCGTGGAAACCGGCGGCAACAGCTTCGCCGCCGAGCGTGAGCAGTGGGACGACGGCAACAACGTGGTCTGCCTGGAGCCGGGCGTGGTGGTCGGTTACGACCGCAACACCTACACCAACACCCTGCTGCGCAAGGCCGGCGTGGAAGTCATCACCATCAGCGCCGGTGAGCTGGGCCGGGGCCGTGGCGGCGGCCACTGCATGACCTGCCCGATCATCCGCGACCCGATCGACTACTGATGCTCCAGGTCTAAAGAACGCAACCAACCCCAACAGAGCGCAACCCAACTCACGAGGCGGCCCGAAGCCGGGCCGCTCGCCCCGCCAGCCACGAGCTGTACTGACGAGGCCGAGATTTCCATCCCACAAGGAGAAAGAACATGGCTTTCAACATGCACAACCGCAACCTGCTCAGCCTGATGCACCACAGCACCCGCGAGTTGCGCTATCTGCTCGACCTGTCCCGCGACCTCAAGCGCGCCAAGTACACCGGCACCGAGCAGCAACATCTGAAAGGCAACAACATCGCTCTGATCTTCGAAAAGACCTCGACCCGTACCCGTTGCGCCTTCGAAGTCGCCGCCTATGACCAAGGCGCGAACGTTACCTACATCGACCCGAACTCCTCGCAGATCGGCCACAAGGAGAGCATGAAGGACACCGCCCGAGTGCTCGGCCGCATGTACGACGCCATCGAATACCGTGGCTTCAAGCAGGAAATCGTCGAGGAACTGGCCAAGTACGCCGGCGTTCCGGTGTTCAACGGCCTGACCGACGAGTACCACCCGACCCAGATGCTGGCAGACGTGCTGACCATGCGTGAGCACAGCGACAAGCCGCTGCACGACATCGCCTACGCCTACCTGGGCGACGCCCGCAACAACATGGGTAACTCCCTGCTGCTGATCGGCGCCAAGCTGGGTATGGATGTACGTATCGCCGCGCCGAAGGAACTGTGGCCGACCGACGAACACGTCGCCGCCTGCAAGAAGTTCGCTGAAGAGAGCGGTGCCCGCATCACCATCACCGAAGACCCGAAAGAAGCCGTGAAGGGCGTGGACTTCATCCACACCGACGTCTGGGTATCGATGGGTGAGCCGGTGGAAGCCTGGGGCGAGCGCATCAAGGAACTGCTGCCCTATCAGGTCAACATGGCCATGATCAAGGCCGCTGGCAACCCGCGCGTGAAGTTCATGCACTGCCTGCCGGCGTTCCACAACAGCGAAACCAAGGTAGGCAAGCAGATCGCCGAACAGTATCCGAACCTGAAGAACGGCATCGAGGTCACCGAGGACGTCTTCGAGTCCCCGTACAACATCGCCTTCGAGCAAGCGGAAAACCGCATGCACACCATCAAGGCCATCCTCGTTTCGACCCTCGCCGACATGTAATGCCGCGCCGCGCCCGGACCACGACTCGTTCGTCGGTCCGGGCGCGTTTCCACTCTTTCGGAGGAATTGAATATGCGTATCGTCGTCGCATTGGGCGGCAATGCCCTGCTGCGTCGTGGCGAGCCCATGACTGCCGACAACCAGCGCACCAACGTACGGATCGCTGCCGAGCAGATCGCCAAGGTCGCCCCCGGCAACGAACTGGTGATCGCTCACGGCAACGGCCCGCAGGTCGGCCTGCTGGCCCTGCAGGGCGCCGCCTATGAAAAGGTCGCACCCTACCCGCTCGACGTTCTCGGCGCTGAAACCGAGGGCATGATCGGCTACATGATCGAACAGGAAATGGGCAACCTGCTGCCGTTCGAAGTGCCGTTCGCCACCATCCTCACCCAGGTCGAAGTCGATTCGAAGGACCCGGCCTTCCAGAACCCGACCAAGCCCATCGGCCCGGTCTATTCCAAGGAAGAGGCCGAAAGCCTCGCCAAGGAAAAAGGCTGGAGCATTGCGCCCGACGGCGACAAGTTCCGCCGCGTCGTGGCCAGCCCGCGTCCGAAGCGCATCTTCGAGATCCGCCCGGTCAAGTGGCTGCTGGAGAAGGGCACCATCGTCATCTGCGCAGGCGGCGGCGGCATCCCGACCATGTATGACGAGTCGGGCAAGAAACTCTCCGGCGTCGAAGCGGTGATCGACAAGGACCTCTGCTCCTCGCTGCTGGCCCAGGAACTGTCTGCCGACATCCTGATCATCGCCACCGACGTGGACGCCGCCTACATCGACTGGGGCAAGCCGACCCAGAAAGCCATCGCCCAGGCGCACCCGGACGAACTGGAGCGCCTCGGTTTCGCCGCAGGCTCGATGGGACCGAAGGTCATGGCAGCCATCGAATTCGCCCGTAACACCGGCAAAGATGCCGTCATCGGCTCGCTGGAAAACATCGTGGCGATTACCCAGGGCAAGTCCGGCACCCGCGTCAGCACCAAGAAAGCCGGTATCGAATACCGTTGATTCATGCCCGCAATACCCCGGGAGCCGCTCAAGGCTCCCGGTTTCTCTCTCAGGTTTTCGCCCTATCCAACTGAAATTCGTCGCCTTCTTCCGCCAATTCCTGGCGCAAGCGTGACTCGGCAGTCATCATCCTCGTCAGCTAAAGCATTCGAATCACGTAAGCCACCGCCTGGCTTTGTGCCGGCGGGCCGCCCCCGCATGGGCTTGAACCGCCCGCACGCACAAGATGGACTTGCTGAAGGAGTTTCCGAGAGATGTCTCGACTACCGGTCATCGTTGGTTTTGGTGGATATAACGCTGCGGGTCGCAGCTCGTTCCACCATGGGTTCCGCCGCACAGTCCTCGAATCGATGGAGCCGGCAGCCCGCCAGGAAACCCTCGCCGGCCTCGCGGTAATGATGAAGCTGGTGAAGCACGAAGCCGGACAGTACCAGGACAGCGACGGCCAGCCGCTGACGCTCGGCGACATCGAGCAGCGCTTCGCCGAGCAGATTCGCCAGTCCACCCTGATCCGCCGCATCGAACTGCAATACCTCGACGTCGATGCCGCGCACTGCCACAAGAGCATCACCCTGGGCGCCGCCGGCAGCCCGGTAACCTTCACCACCCAGCGCAAGCAACTGCCCGAACCGCTGCCGGCCAACTGGTCGGTGGAAGAGCTCGAAGGCGGCGAAGTCCGCGTCACCCTGCACGACAGTTGCGAATTCAAAGTCGACAGCTACCGCGCGCTGCCGGTGAAATCCGCCGGGCAACTGCCCACCGGCTTCGAGCCGGGCGAACTCTACAACTCGCGCTTCCATCCGCGAGGCCTGCAGATGTCCGTGGTCGCCGCCACCGACGCGGTGCGCTCCACCGGCATCGACTGGCAGACCATCTGCGATCACGTACAGCCCGACGAAATCGCCGTGTTCTCCAGCAGCATCATGAGCCAGCTCGACGAGAACGGTTTCGGCGGCCTGCTGCAATCGCGCCTGCGTGGCCACCGCGTATCGGCCAAGCAACTGCCGCTGGGCTTCAACAGCATGCCCACCGACTTCATCAACGCCTACGTACTGGGCAGCGTCGGCATGACCGGCAGCGTCACCGGCGCCTGCGCCACCTTCCTCTATAACCTGCAGAAAGGCATCGACGTCATCACCACCGGCCAGGCCCGCGTGGCGATCGTCGGCAACGCCGAAGCGCCGATCACCTCCGAAATCATCGAGGGCTACGCCGCAATGGGCGCGCTGGCCACCGAAGAGGGGCTGCGCCACATCGAAGGCCGCGACGACGTCGACTTCCGCCGCGCCAGCCGCCCCTTCGGCGAGAACTGCGGCTTCACCCTGGCCGAATCCGCGCAGTACGTAGTGCTGATGGACGACGCCCTTGCCCTGGAACTGGGCGCCGACATCCACGGCTCGGTGACGGACGTGTTCATCAACGCCGACGGCTTCAAGAAGTCCATCTCCGCCCCCGGCCCGGGCAACTACCTGACGATGGCCAAGGCCGTCGCCGCCGCTGCCCAGATCGTCGGCCCGGACAGCGTGCGCAAGCACAGCTTCGTGCACGCCCACGGCTCCAGCACCCCCGCCAACCGCGTCACCGAATCGGAAATCCTCGACCGCGTCGCCACCGCCTTCGGCATCAGCGGCTGGCCGATCGCCGCGGTCAAGTCCTTCGTCGGCCACTCCCTGGCCACCGCCAGCGCCGACCAGTTGATCTCCGCCCTTGGCACCTTCCGCTATGGCGTGGTACCGGGCATCAAGACCGTCGACACCTTCGCCGATGACGTCTTCAAGGACCACATCAGCCTGTCCAACCGCGACGTTCGCCGCGACGACCTGGAAGTCTGCTTCATCAACTCCAAGGGCTTCGGCGGCAACAACGCCACCGGCGTGCTGCTGTCCCCGTCCGTGACCGAGAAGATGCTGCGCAAGCGCCACGGCGATGCGGCGTTCGACGCCTACCTGACCCGCCGCGAAGCTACCCGCGCCGCCGCCCGCCAATATGACGAGCAGGCAACCCAGGGCCGCTTCGACATCATCTACAACTTCGGCAACGACATGATCGACGAGCAGGCCATCGAGATCAGCGACAAAGGCGTGCAGGTGCCGGGCTTCAGCCAGGCCATCGCCTACAAGAAGGACGCCCGTTTCAGCGACATGCTCGACTGAGCCGGACCCTCGAACGAAAAAAGCCGGGCGAGATGCCCGGCTTTTCTCTGTCTGGCGCTGGCCTGAGCGCCCCCGGTTGCAGGAGCAGGCAGGCAGTCGAACGCGCGATGGCGATATCGATCCCGCAGGCGCACGCAGGTCAGTACGTACCCTGCCCCACGCCCAGTTCGAGAATGCTGCTCTTGAGGTTCTCGAAGTCGTACTCCGACAGCCCCACGTAGTCCAGCACCCGCGCACGAATGCTCTCCCATTCATGGTCTTCCGGCTGGTTGCCCAGCACCCGGTGCGAGCCACAGATGTGCTCGGCCATCTTGAGGATCGCCAGCAGGTTCTTCAGTTGCGTATCGCGCGAACTGTCGTCGCTGAAGATCGACAGCGCATTGTGATGGTTGGCGATCGCCTCGCAGACATACTCCGGCAGGCGCCAGGAGCGAGCGGTGAAATAGCCCACCACCGCGTGGTTGGTATTGAGCACACGGTTCTCGGTATCCACCACGCGGCGCTCGTCGCTGGCGCTGGCATAGGCTTCCTCCAGCACCGCCATGTAGTGAGGGAAGCGCTTGAGCATCAACGGAATGCCACAGTTGTGGAACAAGCCCAGCGCATACGCCTCATCCACCGACTCGTAGCCGATGCGCTTGGCCAGCGTCAGGCAACTCATCGCCACGTCCTGCGCCGTGTCCCAGAAGCGGTTGAGCGTGACGATGGTGTCATCGGTCATCTCGCCCTTGATCGACTGCGCGTTGATCAGGTTGATCACCGAGCGGCTGCCGAGCAGGTTCACCGCGCGCTGGATCGAGGTGATCCGGTTGGC
Organism: Pseudomonas triclosanedens; assembly: GCF_026686735.1. Classification (NCBI taxonomy): domain Bacteria; kingdom Pseudomonadati; phylum Pseudomonadota; class Gammaproteobacteria; order Pseudomonadales; family Pseudomonadaceae; genus Pseudomonas; species Pseudomonas triclosanedens. The sequence goes on from NZ_CP113432.1 coordinate 5,804,936, forward strand.
CAGCCCGAAGAACGGCGAATTCACCAGCTTGAGCAAAGCGCCCGACAGCCCCGGGTCCTGGCTGATCAGCTTGGCGATCGCCTTCAGGTCCGGGTTGGGCATGAACTGCTCCATCTGCAGATCGACCATGATCTGCGGCTGCGGCGGCACACTGATGCCCTGCAGGGCCTGGCGGATCTGTTCGGGAGAGAGTTCCTGGGACATGGTGGACGTGTCGAAAGTTGACGGGGCGCACAGTTTACCCAGAGTGCGGCATTCTGGAACCGGCGTTTTAGACTGAACTTTCATCGGCCAAAGGGTCGGAACCTTTACACCCCAGAGGACGAAACGGGAGATTCGCCATGAGCCAGACACTCAAAGGCAAGACCGTCGCCATCCTGGTCACCGATGGCTTCGAGCAGATCGAACTGACCGGGCCGCGCCAGGCCCTGGAGAAGGCAGGCGCCGAGATTCACATCCTTTCCGACAACATCGATGAAGTACGCGGCTGGAACCACGACCAACCCGCCGACACATTCAGCGTCGACAGCACCTTCGAAGCCGCGCGCATCGACGACTACGATGCACTGCTGCTACCCGGCGGCGTGATCAACGCCGACCAGATTCGCAGCCTGCCCAAGGCCCAGGAACTGGTGAAACGCGCCGACCACGCCGGCAAACCCATCGCAGTGATCTGTCACGGCGCCTGGCTGCTGGTTTCCGCCGGGCTGGTGAAAGGCCGGACGCTGACCAGTTGGAACTCGCTCAAGGACGACATCAGCAACGCCGGCGGGCACTGGGTCGACCGCCAGGTAGTCAAGGACGGGCATCTCATCAGCAGCCGCAAGCCCGATGACATCCCGGCCTTCAACAAGCAACTGATCGAAACACTCGCCGCCTGACGCCCCAGTCGACCAAAAGCGCGCGCCCCGCTCCGGCGGCGCGCGCCGCTGCGTTATAATCGCGCTCTTTTGCCGGAGCTACCCCCATGACCCTGCCCAGCCTGCGTCTGAAAGCCAACGCCGAGCGCCGCCTGCGCGCTGGCCACCTGTGGGTCTACAGTAACGAGGTGGACGTCGCCGCGACCCCGCTGAACGGCTTCGGCGCCGGCGAGCAGGCCATCCTCGAAATGGCCAACGGCAAGCCGCTGGGCATCGTCGCAGTGAGCCCGAACAACCTCATCTGCGCACGCCTGATTTCCCGCGAAACCAAGCACATTCTCGACAAATCCCTGCTTGTTCACCGCCTGAACGTAGCACTCAGCCTGCGCGACCGCCTCTTCGACAAACCCTTCTACCGCCTGGTCTATGGCGACTCCGACCTGCTGCCGGGCCTGGTGGTGGACCGTTTCGGCGACGTGCTGGTGGTGCAACTGGCCTCGGCCACGATGGAAAAGCACCGCGACGACGTACTCGCCGCGCTGCTGCAAGTGCTCAAGCCCAGCGCCGTGCTGTGGAAGAACGATTCCAGCGCCCGTGACGCGGAAGGTCTGGAGCGCTACGTGGCGAACGCCTACGGCGACGTTCCGGAATGGGTCGCCCTGGAAGAGAACGGTGTGAAGTTCGAAGCTCCGGTACTGGCCGGCCAGAAGACCGGCTGGTTCTACGACCACCGCATGAACCGCGCACGCCTGGCCCCCTACGTAAAGGGCAAGCGCGTACTCGACCTGTTCAGCTACATCGGTGGCTGGGGTATCCAGGCCGCAGCCTTCGGCGCCAGTGAAGTGATGTGCGTGGACGCCTCCGGCTTCGCCCTCGATGGCGTGGAACGCAACGCCACCCTCAACGGCCTGGCCGAGAAAGTCGCCTGCGTGGAAGGCGACGTATTCGACGCACTGCGCGAGCTGAAGGCAGCCGATGAGCGCTTCGACGTGATCGTCGCCGACCCGCCCGCCTTCATCAAACGCAAGAAGGACCTCAAGAACGGCGAAGCCGCCTACCGCCGCCTCAATGAACAGGCCATGCGCCTGCTGTCCAAGGACGGCGTCCTGGTCAGCGCCTCCTGCTCGATGCACCTGCCCGAGGACGACCTGCAGAACATCCTGCTCGGCAGCGCCCGCCACCTCGACCGCAACATTCAGCTTCTGGAGCGCGGCGGCCAGGGCCCGGATCACCCGGTACACCCGGCGATCCACGAAACCCGCTACATCAAGAGCCTCACCGTTCGCCTGCTGCCCAACGGCTAAGGCTGAGCGGCACGAAAAACGGGGCGCCTCCCGACGGGAGCGCCCCTTTTTTCAATCCATCGCCGCAAAGCGCAGCATGGCTTCACTTCGGCGGCAGCAGCGAATCCGCTTCGCTGATCGTCGCCTTGCCCGTGCTGCGCTGGAACAGGCACAGCTCGCGCCCCTCCTTCCCCTTCATGTGCGCCTGCGCGCCCTTCTGCGAATACCGGCCACCGATCATCAGCGCCGTGTAGCCGACGCTGTCATCGAACAGCACCGGCGCGCCCAGTATCTTCTTGTTCTGCAGATGGCTCAGGGCCAGGCAACTCTCGCGCTGCAGCTTGTCCTGAGCCTGCCAGGCCCCGTCCGACGAGGCTTGCACGGCGCCGGCGAAAAGCGCGGCGAGCAGGGCGATCCGGGAAATCCTCATGCGAACCCTCCAGTGGGCAGGAAGAAATGGCAACCCTGAGGGCTACCGGCTTCAGCACAGTCTATACGCCCCCGACCGCCAGCCTTCCCCTCGCCAGCAGGCACGGCGTAGAATCCGGGCATTCCTGCCATTTATCCCCCGGCGGGCCTGTGAGCCCCGGCCAGGCAGGCGGTGACCCCGCCACGCCCCGCGCCGCAACGCCCATGCAAGGCTATCTGCTGTTTGCATCCGGTGCGTACCGCGCTCACGATACGAATTCAGAGTCCGCCAGGGTCTCGCCGGCCAGCGCCACCCGCTGAACGCCGCCGCAACCAAGACCCGCAGCGACTCCCCCGAGACCTGATAGCCGCAGGAACGTGTCATGCCCGATTACCGCTCGAAAACCTCCACCCACGGCCGCAACATGGCCGGCGCCCGCGCCCTGTGGCGCGCCACCGGGATGAAGGACGAAGACTTCAAGAAACCGATCATCGCCATCGCCAACTCCTTCACCCAGTTCGTGCCCGGCCACGTGCACCTGAAGGACCTGGGCCAACTGGTCGCCCGCGAGATCGAAAAGCACGGCGGCGTGGCCAAGGAATTCAACACCATCGCCGTGGACGACGGCATCGCGATGGGCCACGACGGCATGCTCTACTCCCTGCCGAGCCGCGAGATCATCGCCGACTCCGTGGAGTACATGGTCAACGCCCACTGCGCCGACGCCATCGTCTGCATCTCCAACTGCGACAAGATCACCCCCGGCATGCTGATGGCCGCCCTGCGCCTGAACATCCCGGTGGTATTCGTCTCCGGCGGCCCGATGGAAGCCGGCAAGACCAAGCTGGCCAGCCACGGCCTGGACCTGGTCGACGCGATGGTGGTTGCCGCCGACGACTCCTGCTCCGACGAGAAAGTCGCCGAGTACGAGCGCAGCGCCTGCCCCACCTGCGGTTCGTGCTCCGGCATGTTCACCGCCAACTCCATGAACTGCCTGACCGAAGCTCTCGGCCTGTCCCTGCCGGGCAACGGTTCGACCCTGGCCACCCACTCCGACCGCGAACAACTGTTCCTGCGCGCTGGCCGCCTGGCCGTCGAACTGTGCCAGCGCTACTACGGCGAAGGCGACGACTCCGTACTCCCGCGCAACATCGCCAACTTCAAGGCGTTCGAGAACGCCATGACCCTCGATATCGCGATGGGCGGTTCGACCAACACCATCCTGCACCTGCTGGCCGCCGCCCAGGAGGCGGAAGTGCCGTTCGACCTGCGCGACATCGATCGTCTGTCGCGCAAGGTTCCGCAACTGTGCAAGGTGGCGCCGAACATCCAGAAGTACCACATGGAAGACGTGCACCGCGCCGGCGGCATCTTCTCCATCCTCGGCGAACTGGCCCGTGGCGGCCTGCTGCACACCGACGTGGGCACCGTGCACAGCCCGAGCATGGCCGACGCCATTGCCGAATGGGATATCACCCAGACCCAGGACGAGAAGGTCCACACCTTCTTCAAGGCCGGCCCCGCCGGCATCCCCACGCAAGTGGCGTTCAGCCAGAGCACCCGCTGGGACAGCCTGGACGATGACCGCGCCGAAGGCTGCATCCGCAGCGTCGAGCACGCCTACTCCCAGGAAGGCGGCCTGGCCGTGCTGTACGGCAACATCGCCCTGGACGGCTGCGTGGTGAAAACCGCCGGCGTGGATGAATCCATCCACGTATTCGAAGGCACCGCGAAGATCTTCGAAAGCCAGGACGCCGCCGTGAAAGGCATCCTCGCCGACGAAGTCAAACCGGGCGATATCGTGATCATCCGCTACGAAGGCCCGAAAGGCGGCCCGGGCATGCAGGAAATGCTGTACCCGACCAGCTACCTGAAGTCCAAGGGCCTGGGCAAGCAGTGCGCCCTGCTCACCGACGGCCGCTTCTCCGGCGGCACCTCCGGCCTTTCCATCGGCCACGCCTCCCCGGAAGCCGCCGCTGGCGGCGCCATCGGCCTGGTACAGGACGGCGACAAGGTGCTGATCGACATCCCCAACCGCAGCATCAACCTGCTGGTGAGCGACGACGAACTCGCCGCCCGCCGCGTCGAGCAGGACAAGAAAGGCTGGAAACCGGCCCAACCGCGTGCGCGCAAGGTAAGTACTGCACTGAAGGCTTATGCGCTGCTGGCAACCAGTGCGGATAAGGGTGCGGTGCGGGATAAGGCATTGCTGGAAGGGTGAGCTCATTGAGCTAATAAAAAGCCCGGCAGACGCCGGGCTTTTTAGTGAGATAAATTTTAGTCAACAGTCCACCAAAGTAAAAACCCCTAACTTTACAAGCAAGGGGTTTACTTTAAACATCGAAGCAACTATCAACGACACCCGGATGGAAGGGTATTATTCTTAGACAAGCCGGTGCACTTCCAGCTAGCAATCTGGTTTTTTGCAGCATTCAGCGTTGGAGTCAAAGTCATTGTTTGACCATTCAGGGCGCCAGAATCAAACTTCACACTTATAATCCCGCCACTCGTAACACTGGCGCTCTTAGCCTTGAAATACTTCCCCTCAAGGTCTTGGGCTGCAGCAATGGTATCTGTCGTCGCCGTCAAGGATCCTGCATTTGCGGTGTCGACAGCTACATCACCCTGGATTCCCGCCGTCGCCTGCAATGCCTCGACAGCCTGGGAGCGAGCCGTGTAATCCTGATATGCCGGGAAGGCAATCGAGGCCAGAATACCGATAATCGCAATTACGATCATCAGTTCGATAAGGGTAAAACCCTTCTGCATACTTTTCATATCGATTCACCTGCTAGTCATTAAGTTGTCTTTCCGACATTCACCAGAACATTCACAAAGAACACCGGATAACTTCATTTAATGACTCGCAGAAAACTCATTTAAGTCGGATTATTCCTCCCAAGACGTGGAAAATTCCGATGCACTTTATTTTCATAGACAACTCCAAAAAACTCTGACTCAAGCTGTCACCTCATATATAACTTCCTATCAGTCGCTGACAATTACCGTCACCCACTCGTCATCCCTTGCGTCGCGGCACTGTCCCGCGTGGCGTCTGGCCAGTAAAATCGCGCTCTTTTTTCCCGGACCGCCGCCCATGAGCTCCCTCAACGAACCGTCCACCGCCAAGGATCAGCCCGACCTGGTCTACGGCCTGGAAGACCGCCCGTCCCTGCCCATTGCCTTGCTGGCTGCGCTGCAACACCTGCTGGCGATCATCGTGCCGATCGTCACCCCCGGCCTGCTGATCTGCCAGGCGCTGGGCGTTTCGCCGCGCGACACCAACCTGATCGTGTCGATGTCGCTGGTCATCTCCGGCATTGCCACCTTCGTCCAGTGCAAGCGCTTCGGGCCGTTCGGCGCGGGCCTGCTGATCGTCCAGGGCACAAGCTTCAACTTCGTAGGCCCGCTGATCGCGGGCGGCGCGCTGATGGTGAAGAACGGCACGCCGGTGGAAGCAGTGATGGCGGCGATCTTCGGCGTGGTGATGGCCGGTTCCTTCGTGGAGATGGGCGTATCGCGCATCCTGCCGTTCGTGAAGCGCCTGATCACGCCGCTGGTCACCGGCATCGTGGTGCTGATGATCGGCCTGACGCTGATCAAGGTCGGCCTGATCAGCATGGGCGGAGGCTTCACCGCGATGGGCAACGGCACCTTCGCCAACGGTGAAAACCTGCTGCTGTCCGGCCTTGTTCTGGCGATCATCGTCATCCTCAACCGCATCCCGGTGGTATGGATGCGCAGCGGCGCGATCGTCATCGCGCTGGCCGTGGGCTACGCGCTGGCCGGTTACCTGGGCCGCCTGGACTTCACCGGCATGCACGAAGCGCCGATGTTCCAGGTGCCGGTCCCGCTGCACTTCGGCCTGGGCTTCTCCTGGAGCCTGTTCATCCCGATGCTGGTGATCTACCTGGTCACCTCGCTGGAAGCCATCGGCGACGTCACCGCCACCAGCAAGATTTCCCGCCAGCCGGTGGAAGGCCCGCTGTGGATGCAGCGGATCAAGGGCGGCGTGCTGGTGAACGGCGCCAATTCGCTGCTGGCCGGCCTGTTCAACACCTTCCCCAGTTCGGTCTTCGCGCAGAACAATGGCGTGATCCAACTCACTGGCGTGGCCAGCCGTCACGTTGGCCTGTGGATCGCCGCGATGCTGATCGTGCTCGGCCTGTTCCCCAGCGTGGCCGGGGTGATCCAGGCCGTGCCGGAGCCGGTGCTCGGCGGCGCGGTGATGGTGATGTTCGGCGCGGTCGCCGCATCGGGCATCAACATCCTCGCTGGCACCCACCTGGACCGCCGTGCGCTGCTGATCATCGCCGTCAGCCTGGCGCTGGGCCTGGGCATCTCGCAGGTGCCTGAGTTCCTTGCGCACATGCCGCATGCCATCCGCAATGTGCTGGAGTCGGGCGTCGCTACGGGCGGCATCTGTGCCCTGCTGCTGAACTGGTTCCTGCCCGAGTCCGAAGCCGCCAAGGCCTCGCACAACGAGTGATCCCGCCAAGACGCCACCTCCGGGTGGCGTCGTCGTTTATGCTCCGCGCATGAACACTTCACTGCGCCTCGGCGTGATCGCCGACACCCACGGCCTGCTGCGCCCGGAAGCGCTGGATGCGCTGCGCGGCTGCGAGCGCATCCTGCACCTGGGCGACATCGGCCCCGCATCCCTCCTCGACCGGCTCCGCGAGCTGGCGCCGCTGGATGTGGTGCGCGGCAACAACGACACCGAGGACTGGGCCAGCGAGTTGCCGGAAACGTTGCTGCTGGAGCTGGGCGGGCTGCGCCTGTACCTGATTCATGACCTCAAGCAATTGGCCATCGACCCGGTAGCCGAACGCATTGACCTGGTACTTGCCGGGCATTCGCACAAACCACTGAACGAGCGGCGCAACGGGGTGCTGTACCTGAATCCCGGCAGCGCCGGGCCGCGGCGGTTCAAGCTGCCGATTGCGTTGGCGATTCTGACCGTGAGCGAGGGTATTGCCGCGGTGGAGATGGTCACGCTCGTCTGAGCGCGTTCGCGAGCAAGCTCGCTCCTACAGGGAGCATCGTCGCTTGTGCTTGCCCGCCCCCTCCCAGACAGAGAGGGGGCAGTCGTAGGGCGCATAACGCGCCAGCGTTATCCGCCGCACGTTTGCCGGCGGATAACCTGTTCCAGGTTATGCGCCCTACGGACCTATAGCATTCGCGCGGCGCTTACGGCTCGAGCAGATGCGTGGCCAACTGCGCCACCGCCTCCTGCCGCTCGCTCTTCTCGCCGCGCCGGCGGCCATTGAGAGCCGACCACTCCGGATGCGCACGCGCCTTGCGCAATGCCTCGGGCAGCTTGCCCTCGCGCCACTGCTTGTCTTCAGGCGACTGCACCTGGATCGCTTCCACCGCCGCATGCCCGCGCGTCTGCAGGGCCGCCAGCAATTGCCGCTGCCGCAGTGCCAGCAGGCGCAGCACGCTGTCGTCCACCGACAGCTCGCGGCTGCCCTTGAGCTTGCCGAGCAGGCGCTGGCCGTAGTGGCCGACGGTCTGCCAGGCGCCGCCAGCGAGCGCGCCGAGCGCAGTCGCCGCGCCGAGTGTGAGGCCGCCCACCAACAGGTCGATCCCCGCCCCCGCCGCCGCGCCAGCCGCAACGCCGCCACCCAGGCGGATGCCGAGCTGACGCAAGGTTTCCGGGTTGAACAGGTCGTCACCCCAGCGCCCGTCCAGCAATGGCAGGTCGGCGGCGCGGGCGTCGTCCTTGCGGAAGGCGTAGAGACTGAGCAGCGCCTTCACGCAGGCGTCTTCGCGCTTGCGCACCTGGTCGCGTAACGCTTCGGTGGCGGCGCGCACGGCGGCATCGCCGGCCGGCACCAACTGGCGGCAGGCGGCGACATCCACCAGCAGCTCGGCGATCAACCGCGCACCGGCTTCACGGCGGGCAACGGCCTGGGCTTCATGATCAGCCACCAGGCGGTCCAGTTGCGGCCGCGCGCGCTCCAGCAGCAGCGCGAGGCTTTCGTACAGGCGCCGCTCACCATCCAGCGGCGGCGCCACGCTGTCGAAGCGCACCAGGGCATGCAGGCCAAGGCGTGACAGCGCCTCGCGCCATTGTTCTTCGCGGTGCTGCGGGCTGGCGACGAAGTTGAGCACCGGCAGCAGCGGCCGGGCGCAGGCGGCGAGCACCGCCAGTTCGTCGCGGTACTTGGCGAGCACCGGCTCGCGGGCGTCGATCACGTAGAGGCCGGCGTCAGAGGCCAGCAACTGGCGCAGTACCTTGGCTTCCTGCTCGAAGCGGCCACGGGCTTCGCTGCCATCGAGGAAGCGGCGCAGCTTTTCCGGGCCGTCCAGGCGCTCACCCGGGCGTTCCAGGCCGTCGAGGAAGTCGCGCAGGGCGATGGCATCTTCCAGGCCGGGGGTGTCGTAGAGTTCCAGCAGCGGCTCGCCATCCACCGACAGCCGCGCGCCCTCCACGTGGCGCGTGGTGCTGGGACGATGGGAGACCTCGCCGAAGCCGACATCGCGGGTCAGCGTGCGCAACAGGGAGGTCTTGCCGACGTTGGTGTGGCCGACAACGGCCAGTTTCAGTGCATCAGTCATGCCCGGTCTCCAGCCAGCCCAGCGGCGATGCCGAGGTGTGCGGCAGTTGCAGGCGTTCGATGGCGGCGTGCCAGTCGCCCAGGCGGTCGGCGTCCAGCGCTTCGCCCGGCGGCGCCTGCAGCAGCCAGACGCGCGTGGCGGCGGCGCAGCGGGACAGCTCGGCGATCAGCGCCAGGGTGCCGCGATCCGGCGAGCGGCGTGGGTCGCAGGCAATCGCCAGGCGCGCCGGCGGGTAGCGGGTGAGTTGCTCCAGCAGGCGGCGACGCTGTGCGCCATCGTCCAGGTCGCCCGCATTGGCCACGCCAGCCGGCAGCTTCGGCGGCCAGTCGGGCCGGTCGAGCAGTTCGATGGAAACCAGCAGAGCGCCGTCAGCGGTGGACGCCGGGGCCTGTGCCTGCGGCTCAATCAGCTCGTCCGGCGCGGCATCGCTGACGCCCAAGCGCTCGCTGGCCGGCATCAGGCGCTCACGCAGCAGCGCGTAGCCGGGCAGCGATACGTCCAGCGCCAGGCTTGCGCGGCCGCGCTTCCAGTGCCACAGGCAGAGCAGCCAGAGCGCGCCGCGCAGCAGCACGCCGTAGACCAGCAGGATACCCACCAGCCAGCCCGCCCAGGCATGGCGCGCGGCTTCGTTGGCGACCAGGGCGTCGCCACTGGCGCGTACCAGTTCGGCATCCGGCTGCGGAAAGCCGAGCAGCGCCGGCAATGCCCCAAGGCCGTGAGTGAGGGCGATGAAGGTGTCGCCGCCGAGGATGGTGGTTTCCCAGACGAAGCCGTAGCGCCGCGTCGCCAGCAGCGCGAGCATCACGCCCAGCGCGCTGCTCAGTGCCGCCAACCACAGGCCGTGGACCAGCAGGCCCAGCGCCCAGCGAGTGAGTTTCCGGCGGTCGAGCAGGACCAGCAGCGCAGGGGCGAGCTGTGCTGCATGGGCGTCGCGGGCGAGCTTGCCGCTCAGCCACAGCCACAGGCGCCCGAGCGCGCCCGCCGCTTCGCCGCCGGCGAAGAAGGCCAGGCCCCAGCCAACCAGGGTGATGAGGTGCAGGCCGAGCAGGCTGGCCAGCGCCCAGAACACATTCACCGGCCGCAGGCCGTCGCCCAGAGCCGCCAGGGCCAGGCCGCCGCCGGTGAACAACGCCAGCGCCAGCAACACGAACAGCGCCAGCCGCGCCCCCTGGGTCCAGGTATGCAGGGCGCTGCGCTGGCCATCGCGTTCGGCCAGCAACAGGGCACGCCGTTGCAGGCGCTGCGCAAGATCGCCGCCAGCGACGATGGCGCGGCGGTTGGCTTCGCTGTCTTCCAGCGGGCCGGCCTGCTCCTCGCGCAAGCGCACGGCTTCGCACAGCCACAGGGATTCAAGGGCGGAAGCGGGGGTCTCGCTCACAGGGTCTCCGACACTCGGTACTGACCCGGAAGCATAACCGCTGAGCGCGCCGCCGTCCGCCCGAGGCCGCCGGTAACACCCTCCGGCGTCAACCAAACCAAGGAAGGGCTCACGCCGGGACCGGGCGGGCTCAGACTCACCGGACAACAACGCCTACAAAAACAAGAATGAGGCCCGCCATGCTGCGCTCTCTGCTCAGTGCCCTGCCCCTGCTGCTCGCCGCCGCCAGCGCAGCGGCCGTCGAAACGCCGCCGGTACGCCCCTCCGACTGGGGCCCCGATACGCCACTGATGCAGGCGGTACCGCCACGCCAACTCGACGCCAGCGTCAGCGCGCGGCAGTCCGCCAGCAACACGTCGAAGCTGTGGATAAGCCAGACCGACTTCCGCCTGCATGACGACATCGGTTTCTTCATCCGCAAGATGCTGATCCAGATGAGCCCCAACGGTCCGCAAGGCACACCGCTGCTGCTCGACGATCCCACTTCGATGGTCGCGCGCATCGAGTCCGGCGATATCTTCGTCGCCGACGCGACCCTGGCCACCCTGCTCAACGAGGAGCTGCGCAACGCCGGCGCACCGGTGCGCAACCTGGCGCTGAGCACCCGCGCCGATGCTCAGGAGGTGAACGGCGAGCTGCTGCGCAAGGGGCGCTGGCGGCCGCTGCGGATGGTCACGGACATCGAGCAGGCCGGGCCGCTGAAAGTCGCGCTGGTGCCTAAGCGGATCTTCGTCGATGGCGTGGATGTCACGCCGTCGCTGACCGCCGCTTCCATCGAGATGTCCGAGGTACTGCAACTGCACACCGCGCACATGCAGTTGGTCGGCAACCGCATCCTGGTCGACCTGGACGGCCTGTTCCCGCCGCCGCGCCTGGACTTCGCCGTCAGTAGCCTGAAACTCGCCGACGGAGGGATGGACCTGCTGCTGGGCAGCGACCTGGCCGCCCTGAAGTGGCCGCAGTTGAACGCGCCGAAGAGTTATATGTTCGTCGAAGGCGGCGACATCAAGATGGCCCGCACCATCCTGGTCAAAGCCTACGCCCTGTTCACCAGCCTGAGCCCGGACGCTCCGCTGCTGTTCAATCTCTACGACTACCGCAGGCAATTGCAGTACGGCGAAATCCGCCTGCGCGAGGACGGCATGGTGCATATCGCCGTATCGCCCGTGAAGGCCCCGGCGCCGCAGGAGAAAGCCCTATGAGAGCCATCATCGCCGCGCTGCTCGGCCTGGCCGCAGCCACGCAGGTACACGCCGACAGCGCCATCGACCGCCAGCAGCGAGAGCTTGGCGTGCTGCGCCAGGGCTGGTACCAGCAGACGCCGCCCGCCGCCGACTACAAGGCCACCCGCCCCGGCAGCCTGCGCGACTCCGGGCAGGATGGCGTCGGCCTGTTGCTGCACAACGTGGACATGTATTTCCAGGACGGCATCGGCTTCCACAGCCCGGAGCTGAAGGGCTGGCTGGTGCCGCTCAAGGCTGGCGAACCGGTGGACTTCGACCGCCCGCAGGACATGCGCATCGAGGTCTCCGAAGGTGAGGTGATCCTCAGCCCGGAGCAACTTTCCAACCTGTTCAACCAGCACATCCTCGCCTACCCCGAAAGCATGCTGCGCGACTTCAGCCTGAGCGTGGACGGCGACCGCCTGCTGGTGTCCGGCGAGGTGCAACCGCTGGGCATCGGGCCGTGGCTGCCGCTGCGCCTCTCCGGCACGGTGAAGCTCGACGGCGACAACCTCGACTACCGGCCCGACAGCGTGAAGGTCCTCGGCGTGCCCAGCTACGGCGCCATGAGCCTGGTCGGCCTGCGCCTGGATTCGCTGGTGAGCCTGGAGCGCCCCGGTGCGAAGCTGGAAGACAATGTGATGCACCTGAACTACCACAAGGTGTTCCCGCTGGTGGGCATCGACGGCCAGGTGGAGTCCAGTTGGCTCGACGCCAAGGGCCTGCACCTGAAGTTCGCGCGCAAGCCCGGCGCCCAGGCGCTGGCCTTCGCACCGCCACTCCAGGCAGGGCCGTCGTACATCTGGCTGCAATCGGGCGACCTGAAGATCTTCGAAATCCTCATCACCTATTCCCAGGTGCTGCTCAAGGCCGAACAGCCCGACCAGCCGCTGGCATTCAACCTCAAGGACTATCGCAAGGTGCTGGCCAGCGGTATCACCCAGGTCAACGAGGACGGCACCTTCTTCATGCGCGTTCCGCCGGCCGGTCCCGCAGGCGGAGTTCGGCTGGTATCCTCTGGCAACGGGAGTTCCCGCTGATGTTCACCACTGGAGTCGAGATGGCCCAAGCCCTGCCCCTGGCGATGATCGCCGCCCTTGCCGACAACCGCGTGATCGGTGTCGACAACCGCCTGCCCTGGCACCTGCCGCAGGACCTCAAGCACTTCAAGGCGATGACTCTGGGCAAACCGGTGATCATGGGCCGCAAGACTTGGGATTCGCTGGGCCGCCCGCTGCCGGGCCGGCTGAACATCGTGGTCACCCGCCAGGAGGGCCTCGTGCTGGAAGGCGCGGAAGTCTTCACCAGCCTCGACGCCGCGCTGCAACGTGCCGCTGAATGGGCACAGGAAGAGGAAGCCGAGGAGCTGATGCTGATCGGCGGCGCGCAGCTCTACAGCGAGGCGCTGGAGCGCGCCGAGCGCCTCTACCTGACCCGCGTGGGCCTGAGCCCCGCGGGCGATGCGCACTTCCCCGAGGTGAACGAGAGCCAGTGGCACCTGGCATCGAGCATCGAGCACGACGCGGAAGGCGACACCCCGGCCTATGCGTTCGAGGTGTGGGAGCGGGCCTGAGCCCGCCCGCACACTGCGCAACGGGGCGAACGGATGCCGGGAATCACGCTGGAAATCCCCCAGGGCAACGTGGAGTTCTACGTGGCCTCGCTCGCCAGGGGCGTGCTCATGGCGATGCAGACGGGGGCCATCGGGCTGGAAGCAGGAGTCTGGAGCCTGGGCCGGCCGGTGTTCCAGCAGGCACTTCAGGGCAGTATCAGCGCGGAACTGCGAGCAATCCTCCAGGCATTCGATGAGCTGGACGCTTTGAAGGAGCTGAGCGGCGATGCCGGCGCGACGCTGGAACGCCTGCTGAGCGAACTCGATGTGTGCCAGCGACGTGCCGCGATCTCCGGTACCACGGACTTTCTGATCCGCACCTCGCAGGCATAACGCCCAGCACAACGAAAAACGCCGCCCCGGCTGCCCGGAGCGGCGTTTTTCATTGCGGCGGCATCAGAACGCGAAGTGCTCCGCGTCCAGTGCCATCAGGCAGGAGGCACCCCCCAGCAGGGCCTCGCGGTGCATGCTGGCGCGCGGCAGGATGCGGCGGACATAGAAGTCCGCACTGGCCAGCTTGGCGCGGTAGAAGTCCGCGTCGCCCTCGCCCGCTGCCAGCTTCGCCTGCGCCACGCCAGCCGCGCGCACCCAGAGCCCGGCGAGCAGCACGTAGGACGAGTACTGCAGGAAGTCCACGGAGGTGGCGCCGATTTCCTGTACGTCGCGCTGGCAGGCAGCGATCACTTCGGCGGTGAGGCTGCGCCATTCCAGCAGGCGCTGGCGCACGGTTTCCGACAGCGCCGCCAGTTCGGGGCGGGCGCCGGCGACCTCGCATACCGCGGCTAGCTCGCCGATCAGCGCGTTCAGCTCGGCACCGCCGTCGCCCAGCAGTTTGCGGCGCACCAGGTCGAGGGCCTGGATGCCGTTGGTGCCTTCGTAGATCTGGGTGATGCGGCTGTCGCGCATCAGTTGCTCCATGCCCCACTCGCGAATGAAGCCGTGCCCGCCATAGACCTGCACACCGAGGCTGGCGACTTCCTGGCCCATGTCGGTGAGGAAGGATTTCACGAACGGGATCAGCAGGGCCGCGCGCTTGCCCGCGGCCTTGCGCGCGTCGGCATCGCTATGGCCGTGCTCCAGGTCCAGCTCCCGTGCACACAGGGCGGCCAGCATGCGGCTGCCTTCGGTGAGGGTCTTCTGGGTCAGCAGCATGCGCCGCACATCCGGGTGGACGATGATCGGGTCGGCAGCTTTCGACGGCTCGGCCGGGCCGCTCAGCGCGCGCGATTGCAGGCGCTCGCGGGCATAGGCCAGCGCGCCCTGGAAGGAGCGCTCGGCGATGCCCAGCCCTTGCAGGCCGACCTGGAAGCGCGCGTCGTTCATCATGGTGAACATGCACGCCAGGCCCTGGTTGGCCTGGCCGATCAGCCAGCCGGTGGCGCCGTCGAAGTTCATCACGCAGGTGGACGCGCCCTTGATGCCCATCTTGTGCTCGATGGCGCCGCAGCTCAGGGCGTTGCGCGCGCCCAGCGTGCCGTCGGGGTTGGCGATGAACTTCGGTACGAGGAACAGGCTGATGCCCTTCACTCCCGCCGGGGCGTCCGGCAGGCGCGCCAGCACCAGGTGGACGATGTTCTCGGACAAGTCCTGCTCGCCGCCGCTGATGAATATCTTGCTGCCGCTGACGCTGTAGCTGCCGTCGGCCTGGGGTTCGGCGCGGGTGCGCAGGAGGGCGAGGTCGGTGCCGGCCTGGGGTTCGGTAAGGCACATGGTGCCGGCCCATACGCCGCTGACCATCTTCGCCAGGTAGTCGCGCTGCAGCTCCGGCGCGCCGTGCTTGTACAGCGCCAGCACCGCACCCTCGGTGAGGCCGGAATAGACACGGAAGGACAGCGAGGCGGCCATCAGCATCTCGTGGAAGCAGGCCGCGACCATCTGCGGGAAGCCCTGGCCACCAAACTCGGTCGGCCCGGTCATGCTTGCCCAGCCGTTGTCGCAATACTGCCGGTAGGCCTCGCGGAAGCCGTCCGGGGTGGTGACTTCGCCATCCTGCAAGGTCGCGCCCTGCTCGTCGCTGTTGCGATTGAGCGGTGCGACCACTTCGCCGGTGTAGCGCGCGCCTTCTTCCAGCACGCCGTCGATCAGTTCGCGGTCGAGGCCGTTGCCCAGTTGCTCGCAGTGGGCGCTGACGTCGAACAGTTCGTGGAGGACGAAGCGCATGTCGCGCAGGGGTGCCTGGTAGCTCATCTCAATGCTCCTGTTTTACGTCGGCGAAGCGGCCACCGGCGGCGGCCAGGCGCTCGATCAGCGCGGCCGGTTGCCAGTGCGCGCCGTGCTCACCGGACAGGTCGCGCAGGCGCGCCAGCACGCTCTGCAGGCCCTGGGCGTCGGCCCAGGCCATGGGGCCGGACTTGTCCTTGGGGAAGCCGTAGCCGTTGAGGTAGACGGTGTCGATGTCGGCACTCGTGGAGGCAATGCCTTCATCGAGGATCTTCGCGCCTTCGTTGACCAGCGCCAGCAGGCAGCGCTCGACGATTTCCGCGTCGCCGATGTCGCGGCGGGCATAGCCCAGGCGCTCGGACTCGCGCAGCACCAGGGCGTCGACTTCCGGGTCGTGCTCGGCCTGACGGCTGCCCGGCTCGTAGTGGTAGAAGCCGTTGCCGGTCTTCTGGCCGAAGCGGCCCATCTCGCACAGGCGATTGTCCACCTGCACGGTCGGCGCGTCCTGGCCCTTGCCGGCCAGTTCGCGGGCGCGCCATTCGAGGTCGATGCCGACCACATCGAACATGCGGAACGGCCCCATGGCGAAGCCGAAGCCCTGGATTGCCGCATCCACCTGGTGCGGCAGCGAGCCTTCGAGGATCAGCCGGCGCGATTCCTGGACGTACTTCTCCAGCATGCGGTTGCCGATGAAGCCGTGGCAGTTGCCGGCCACCACGCTGACCTTGCCCATGCGCTCGCCCAGTTCCAGCGCCGCGTCGAGCACGGCGGGCGCGGTCTTGGCGCCGCGCACGATCTCCAGCAGCTTCATGATGTGCGCCGGGCTGAAGAAGTGCAGGCCCAGGACCTGGGACGGACGCCCGGTCACGCTGGCGATGGCGTCGATATCGAGATAGGAGGTGTTGGACGCCAGGATGGCCGAGGGTTTCAGCGCCGCATCCAGCTCACGGAAGATCGACTGCTTGAGTTCGAGGTTCTCGTACACCGCTTCGATCACCAGGTCGACCTCGCGGATCGCCGCATAGTTGGCCGCCTGGGAGATGCGCGCGCGGCGTCGGGCCGCCTCGGCTTCGTCGATACGGCCCTGGCGTACGTTATGTGCGTAAGTGTCGGCCACCACGCCCAGGGCCTGGGTCAGCATCTGCGGATTGTTGTCCAGCCACAGGACCTGCACGCCGGCGTTGGCCAGGCACATGGCGATGCCCCGGCCCATGGTGCCGGCGCCGATGACGGCGGCGCTGGCGATGCGGATGTTCTGGCTCATGTTGTTCCTCTTGTCAGCCTGAAACGCTCGTTTGAAGACCCATCACCTTAGGGAAGGCGGTACTATTTTTGAAATTTTGAGTTGTGATAAGTGGCATTCACCCGATGAATATGAACAACTTCGATCTCAACCTGCTGCGGGTGCTCGACGCTCTGCTGCGCGAGCGCAACGTTTCCCGCGCGGCGGAGCGCCTGGCGCTGAGCCAGCCTGCGGTGAGCAACGCGCTGAACCGCCTGCGGGAGTTGCTCGACGACCCGCTGCTGGTGCGCGTGGGCCGCGCCATGCAGCCGACGCCACGGGCTCTGGAACTGGAAGCGCCGATCCGTGATGCCTTGCAGCGCATCGGCCAGAGCCTGGCCGGCGGTGATGCTTTCGACCCGGCACGCAGCCGTCAGCGCTTCACCCTGGCGCTGACCGACTATGTCGAGGCGTTGTGCATGCCACACCTGCTCCAGAATCTGGAGGCCGAAGCGCCAGCCATCGGCGTGGCCATCCAGCACCTGACACCGACGCTGCCGGCCGAAGCGCTGGACAAGGGCAGCCTCGACCTGGTGCTGGGGCGCTTCGAGGACCTGCCGGCACGCTTCCAGCGGCGCGCGTGGGCCAGCGAGACACTGCGCCTGCTTGCCCGGCGCGGGCATCCTCAGGTAGACGCTGCCATCGACCTGACGACCTTCCTCGCTCAGCGGCACCTCTGGGTGTCGGGCGGGCAGACCAAGGGCATGGTCGACCAGTGGCTGGCCAGCCAGGGGCTGAAGCGACAGATCGCCTACATCACGCCGAACTATCTGCAAGCCGCGCACCTGGTGGCCCGCACGGACTTGCTGACAGTCCTGCCAACCCGTCTGGCCAACTACTTCGCCGAGTTGCTGCCTTTGCAGGTGCTGGAGCTGCCGTTCGATGTGGGACAGTTCCACCTGGAGCTGGTCTACCTCGCCCAACGCGAGCGGGATACGGCATTGCAATGGTTGGTGGAGCGGATAGTGGACTCCGCGCCGAAGTAGCAGGAAGCACGACGTAGATGGGTGGAGCGCAGCGATACCCATCCTACGAAGAGCAAAAACAAAAAAACGCGCCCGAAGGCGCGTTTTCGTCTGGATCAGAAGCGATCGCGAATGATCGTCTCGTCCAGCGGCAGGCGACCGATGCGCGGCTTGGCTTCGACGGCCTGTTTGCCCACGGCGACCATCAGGCCGATGACGTGGTTGTCCGGCAGGTTGATCAGCTTGCCCACGGCGTCGAAGTCGAAGCCGTCCATCGGCACGCTGTCCAGGCCACGGCCACGGGCGGCGAGCATCAGGGTCTGGGCCACCAGGCCGCAGCTGCGCATGGTTTCGTCGCGCTGGGTCTGCGGCTTGTCGCGGTAGTAGCCGTCGATGGCGCCGACCATGAAGCCCTGCACCTCGGCCGGAGCACCTTCCCAGACGCGGCTGGCGTTGGCCTCCCAGCTATCGATGCGGGCACAAACCACCACCAGCATCGAGGCTTCGGTCATTTGCGCCTGGTCCCAGCCCACTTCGCGGATGTGCGCGCGCAGTTGCGGGTCGCTGACTTCCACCAGACGCACGTGCTGCAGGTTGAAGGCGGTAGGGGCGAGCAGCGCCAGTTGCAGCAGCTCGTCCTTCTCTTCGCGGCTCATCACGTAGGTGGTATCGAAACCACGGATGGAACGACGGGTGCGGATAGCGTCATCGATGTGCATGGAAAATCCTCTGGCTTGCATGGGCGGGAATGACGCGCATGGTAAGCGGAGTGGACGGCCCGGTGCAGGGCGGCATATCGATAATGTCTATCCAGCGCTTCGATTGGACGCAGCGGGAGCCCGTCGTACAAGGCTCCCGCTGGGTGATCAGCTTTCCAGCGCCTGCACCGGGACCGCCGTGGCCTGGTGCTGCTTGGGCGAGGTGAAGGTCAGGTAGCCGTCCTCGACCTTGCCGTAACGCAGCAAGGCCAGGTCCAGGGCATAGTTCTGGTAGAGCTTCCACGGCGCGCGGTCGCCCTGCTTGGGCATCTTGTCGGCAGCGCGCTGGATGTAGCCGGAGTTGAGGTTGAGGAAGGGTTCCTCCTTCACCTGCCCGTGGGTCTGCCGCGGGGTGCACTGGCGCATGCCGATGGCATCGAGGTGGTTGATCAGGCGGCAGAAGTACTCGCTGGAGAGATCCGCCTTGAGCGTCCAACTGGCGTTGGTGTAGCCGACGATGGCGGCCAGGTTGGGCAGGTCGCGCAGCATGATGCCGCGATAACCCATGCTCTGGGTCACATCGAACGGCTTGCCGTCGACGGCCAGTTCCGCGCCGCCGAACATCACCAGGTCCAGCCCGGTGGCGGTGACGATGACGTCCGCTTCCAGCACTTGCCCGGACTTGAGCAGGATGCCCTTCTCGCAGAAGCGCTCGATGTGATCGGTAACCACCGACGCCTTGCCCTGGCGCAGCGCCTTGAACAGGTCGCCGTCGGGCACGCAGCAAACGCGCTCGTCCCACGGCTTGTAGCGCGGGCTGAAGTGGCGCATGTCGAAGTTCTTGCCCAGTTGCAGGCTGGCCAGCTTGAGCATGAGCTTGCGTACTGCGCCGGGGAACGCCTTGGAGGCCATGAAGAAGATCATCTGCATGGTCACGTTGCGTGCCCGCGCCTGGCGGTAAACCCATGTCTCAGGCAGGAACCGCCGCAGGAAGTTGGAGATCGGATCCTTCTGCGGCAGCGTGATCACGTAGGAAGGCGAGCGCTGCAGCATGGTGACGTGGGCGGCCTTGTCGGTGAGCGACGGCACCAGGGTCACGGCAGTGGCGCCGCTGCCGATCACCACGATGCGCTTGCCGCCATAGTCGAAACCTTCCGGCCACAACTGCGGGTGGATGATCTGTCCGCCGAAGCTCTCGCGGCCAGCGAATTCCGGGGTGTAGCCGGCGTCGTAGCGGTAGTAGCCGGTGCACATGAAGAGGAACTGCGCGCTCATGCGCACCGGTTCTTCCTCGTCGCCGCGCTGCACGGTGAGGTTCCAGCGCGCGCTGTCGCTGTTCCAGTCGGCCTTGAGCACGCGGTGGCGGAAACGGATGCACTCCTCTACACGATGCTCGCGGGCCGTATCGCGGATATAGCTGAGGATCGACGGGCCGTCGGCGATCGCCTTGGGGTCGGTCCAGGGCTTGAAGTTGTAGCCCAGGGTGAACATGTCCGAATCGGAGCGGATGCCGGGATAGCGGAACAGGTCCCAGGTGCCGCCCAGGGATTCGCGCCCTTCGAGGATGGCGTAGGACTTGCCGGGACACTGCTTTTGCAGGTGGCAGGCGGCGCCGATGCCGGACAGGCCGGCGCCGATGATCAGTACATCCAGGTGCTCGACGGACATGCGATAGGCTCCTCGGCCGGAAGGCGGCAACGCCTGAGTGAGTCTAGGAGGAATTTCCTGCCCTCACCCTACAAGGCCCGCGAGAAACCGGCCGCCGACCTTTAGTCGTGCGCAGCGCCGGCCAGTGTTACCCCAGTTGCGCCACGACCCAGGCGCGCACCTGGGCGTAGGGGTAGCCCTCCAGCGCCGCGTGGCCGGGTAGCGAACGCGCGCGCAGGCGGGTCAAGGCCGGCACGCTGATACCGCAGAGGAAGCGGGTGATGCAGTCCGGGCTGGGTGGCACTCCCCGTGCACCGAGGTACTTGTCGAGGAAGGCAGCACAGCGGCCTTGCAGCGTCCGTCCGTCCAGCGGCGGCAGGCTGGGCGGTTCCGGCAGGCGAGCCACGCGCCCGGCGCACACCGAACAATGCCCGCAGTGCCGCGGTGCGTGAAGATCGCCAAAGTAGCGGGCCAGCCGCCAGCTAAGACATTCCTCGCTGGAAAAGAGCGACAACATGGCCTCGATGCGCGCTATTTCGCTGGCTTCATGGCATTTGAAGTAGTCGTGCAGCTCGGTGCTGAGCGCCTGCGGAGCGAAACCGCCATCCAGCACCGAGTACACCTCGGTCATCTGCTTGCTTTCCAGTTCGATCCAGCCGCGCTCCTGGAAGTAGTCCAGGGCCTTCACCACTCGCGCGCGCTCGGTGCCATGACGCTGGTAGAGCGCGTCGAAATCCAGGGTCGACCAGGTGCGCGCACGCGCCGAGGTGCTGAGGATAGCTTCGACGAACTGCCTGCGCTCGCCCTCGAAGCGCTCGGCCAGCGCCTGTGGTTCGATCAGGTTCTTGAAGCGATATTCGGCGAAATAGGCGAAACGAGGCGCAATTATGCCGCGTAGCTCCAACTGCACCAGGAGTGTCTTGAGCGGTAGCTGGCGGATGTTCGAGTGATCCGACAGCGCGGTCAGCATCAACTCCCATTGGCCGCCGGGAGCGGCGGCGATCTCCTCCAGTACGGTGCGGATGCCCTCGCGTTCGGGCGTATCGCCGTAGACGAAGTTTTCCAGCACGCTGAGGCTGTCGCGGTTGGCCAGCACCAGGCACTCAGACGGCTGGCCGTCACGCCCGGCACGGCCGATTTCCTGGCTGTAATTTTCCACCGACTTGGGCAGATCGAAGTGCACGACGTTGCGGATATCGCTCTTGTCGATGCCCATGCCGAAGGCGATGGTGGCAACGATGCAGTTCAGCTCGCCGCCCATGAAGCGCTGCTGGATCGCCTCGCGCTCCGGGTGCTCCATGCCTGCATGGTAAGCGCAGGCCGCGAGCCCGGAGGCGCTCAGGTGCGCGGCTACTTCCTCGGCGGTCTTCTGCTGGGTCACATACACGATGCTCGGCTGCCCGGCTCGCGCGCGCAGCCACTCCACCAGACGCGCACGCTTGGCGGAGCTGGCGACCGGCTCCACCTGCAGGTCGAGGTTGGCACGGTAGAAGCCGGTGGTCACCACGTCGGCCTCGGCGATCCCGAACTTGCTGCGCATGTCCGCGATCACCGCGGCAGTGGCGGTGGCGGTCAGCAGCAGCACCTGGGGTATGCGGAACTGCTTCTGGTAGTCCGGCAGCTTCAGGTAGTCGGGGCGGAAGTTATGGCCCCACTCGGAAATGCAGTGGGCCTCATCGACCACCAGCAGCGAAATCGGCACCTCGCCAATGAAGTTGCGGAAGCGCTCGTTCTTCAGGCGCTCGACCGAGATCATCAGCACCTTCAGCTCGCCACTGCGCGCCCGCGCAACGGTCTGCGCCACCTGCTCGCGGCTCTGCGCCGAGTCGATGCTGGCGGCGGCAATGCCGTGGCGGGCAAGAAACGCCAGTTGGTCCTGCATCAGCGCCAGCAGCGGCGACACCACCAGGGTCAGGTGCGGCAGCATCAGCGCCGGCAACTGGTAGCACAATGACTTGCCGGAGCCGGTAGGAAATATCGCCGCCGCCGAGCGCCCGGCCAGCACGGCGCTGACCGCCGCCTCCTGTCCGGGGCGGAACTGACGGAAGCCGAAGACGCGTTCGAGGGTGTCGTGCATGGGGTACTCCATTGCCTCGCTCAGGCCCTTGCTATGCCTGCGGGAACGAACCGGTCGAGGGGATTTCGATGCCCATCCTCTGCGAAGGATGCCTTGGCGAGCAGCCGCCGCGAAACACCAATGAAAAAGCCGCCCGAAGGCGGCTCGTTCGAAGAACGGGCGCGCTTAGAGCTGCGGGCCGGCGTTCTTGATGGCGTCGCTCACGTCGAACTTCTTGAAGTTCTCGATGAACTTGCTGGCCAAACCCTTGGCAGCTTCGTCGTAGGCAGCCTTGTCTTCCCAGGTATTGCGCGGGTTGAGCAGATTGGTCTCGACGCCCGGAACGACCTTCGGCACGTCCAGGTTGATGATGTCCAGGTGCTCGGTCTCGGCACCGACCAGAGCGCCGCTCTGGATGGCAGCGATCACGCCACGAGTGGTCGGGATGTTGAAGCGCTTGCCGACGCCGTAGCCACCACCGGTCCAGCCGGTGTTGACCAGGTATACCTTGGAGCCGAACGCCTTGATGCGCTTGATCAGCAGCTCGGCGTAGACACCGGCCGGACGCGGGAAGAACGGTGCGCCGAAGCAGGTGGAGAAGGTCGACTTGATGCCGCCGCCCGAACCCATTTCAGTGGAACCGACCAGCGCGGTGTAGCCGGACAGGAAGTGGTAGGCAGCCTGCTCGTTGTTCAGGATCGACACCGGCGGCAGAACGCCGGTCAGGTCGCAGGTCAGGAAGATCACGGCGTTCGGCTCGCCGCCGAGGTTCTTCTCGGAACGCTTCTCGACGTTCTCCAGCGGGTAAGCCGCGCGGGAGTTCTGGGTCAGGCTGTCGTCGGCGTAGTCCGGGGTGCGGTTCTCGTCGAGGACGACGTTTTCCAGCACGGCGCCGAACTTGATGGCCTTCCAGATGACCGGTTCGTTCTTCTCGGACAGGTCGATGCACTTGGCGTAGCAGCCGCCTTCGATATTGAAGACAACGCCTTCGCCCCAACCGTGCTCGTCGTCGCCGATCAGGTAACGGCTTTCGTCAGCCGACAGGGTGGTCTTGCCGGTGCCCGACAGACCGAAGAACAGGGTGACGTCGCCGGCTTCGCCGATGTTGGCGGCGCAGTGCATCGGCAGTACGTCTTTTTCCGGCAGCAGGTAGTTCTGCACGCCGAACATGGCCTTTTTCATTTCACCGGCGTAGCGCATGCCGGCGATCAGGACCTTCTTCTGAGCGAAGTTGAGGATCACGCAGCCATCGGAGTTGGTGCCGTCACGCTCGGGCACGCACTCGAAGTTGGCGACGTTGAGGACCTGCCACTCTTCGCGGCCAGCCGGGTTGTACTGTTCCGGCTCGATGAACAGCGCGCGGCCGAACAGGTTCTGCCAGGCGGTGGCGGTGACCATTTTGACGGGCAGGTAGTGGTCGTAGGCCGAACCTACATGGACGTGGGAAACGAAGTGGTCCTGGGCGTCGTTGAAGGCCTGGACACGGTCCCACAGGGCATCGAACTTGTCGGCCGGGAACGGACGGTTGATGGCGCCCCAAGCGATGGAATCCTTGCTGCCCGGCTCTTCGACGATGAAGCGGTCGGCAGGCGAGCGGCCGGTGCGGTGGCCGGTCTTCACCACCAGCGAGCCGTTGTCGGCGAGTTCGCCTTCGCCGCGGCGAATGGCTTCTTCGACCAGTTGGGCAACGCTGATATCGGTGTAAACGGCTTTGTTGGCTTGCGTCATGTGGGTCCCCGTCGGCCGAAGCCGAGTCCTCCAAACATTGCGTAGTGACTTCTAATTCCCACTACCGCGGAAAAAAGTCGCGGGATTATGCCAGAAAAGAACTGTTCTCGTGCAGCCTCTGATCCGGCGAGAGCGTCATTGGTTCGGCTATCGGACAGATAGGCTCGCTCAATGACGGGTTGCTGACGGTGTCTGGCTGCCGCCGCCGGAGAACAACTGGGCGACGTCCGAACCGTCGAATCGATAGCGCTGGTTGCAGAACTGGCAGTCGATGACGATCTCGCCGTCCTCCTCGGCCAGCAGACGCTCGGCGTCCTCCAGCCCAAGACTGACCAGGGCATTGGCCGAGCGTTCCCGCGAGCAACTGCAGCGGAACACCAGCGGCTGCGGATCGAACAGGCGCACGTCGTCCTCGTGGTAAAGGCGGTGCAGCACGGTGGCGTTGCCCAGCCCCAGCAGCTCCTCGGCGGTGAGGGTGTCGGCCAGGGTGGTGACGTGCTGCCAGCTTGCCTCGCGGGACTCGGCGTCGCGCTGGCGATCGGCTGGCAGTTGCTGCAGCAGCAGGCCACGGGCTCTACGGCTGTCGGCATTGAGCCAGAAGCGCGTGGGGAGCTGTTCGGACGTCGCGAAGTAGGTCGACAGGCACTCGGCCAGGGTCAAGCCTTCCAGCGGCACGATGCCCTGGTAGCGCTTGCCGTTCTTCGGGTCGACGGTGAGGGTGAGCACGCCGTGGGGCATCAGCTCGGGCAGGCCGGCGGCATCGCCGATGGCCTCTGCGTCATAGCGGGCCAGGCCACGTACTTCGCGGTCGCTGGAGCATTCCACCATCAGCAGCGGCACGGCACCGTTGGAACGCGCCTGCAGCACCAGCAGACCATCGAACTTGAGGGTGCCGCACAACAGCGCGGCGGCGGCTAGCATCTCACCCAGCAACTGCGCGACCGGCTGCGGGTAGGGGTGCTTGGCCAGCACTTCGGCGTAGCTGCGGTCCAGCTCCACCAGTTCACCGCGAACATCGGTGTTGTCGAACAGGAAACGCTGACTTTGATCGATTTGGGACATGCTGGACACGACGCTGATACAGAAGGAAATGACAAGCCGATGACAAAGGCCTATAAAGCGCCCTTTGTCGAACTCGGCGCCCTGAAGCCGTTGTCAGAAGGGGGTATCGATTTTATGGATAAAGCCACTCCGTTCCAAGCCACCTGGTCCTGGAAGCCATTCATAGCCTGCCACCTGATGGCGCTCGCGCTGCTCCTGCTGTGGCTCTGGGAGCCGACACGCGCGGCGATGAACCTGTTCGACTACAGCCTGTTCAGCCTGCTCAACCAGCCCCTGGCGACCAACGAAATCTGGCGCCTGACCTGGGCGGTGGCCAGCACCCGGCCGTTCGACCTGCTGGTCGGTGTGATCCTCCTGCTGCTGCTCATTCGCGGCGACTGGATCTTCAAGGCCAGCCAGGCGCGCGCCGCCACCTTCGGTTTCCTCTGCGCGGCGGTGGTGCTGGTGATCGTGCGCATCCTGTACGCCAAGCTCGCCCACAAGCTGGGCTGGCAGCATGCGAGCATCTCCAGCCTGGTCGACGACGCGGTACACCTGGGCCACTACTTCCCAAGCTGGGAAGACACCGCCTTCGAGATCAAGGACGAATCCGCCCGCAGCTTCCCCGGCGACCACGCTTCGGTGCTGCTGATCTGGGCGCTGTTCCTGACCCTGTTCGCCCGCACTGCCGTACAGTGGATTGTGATCTGGGGCCTGGCCCTGCTGTTCATGCTGCCGCGCCTGGTGGCCGGTGCGCACTGGGGCCAGGACGACTACATCGGTGGCGTCCAGATGGCTCTGGTGGCCCTGGCCTGGAGCTGCTTCACTCCGTTCGCCGCCAAGGGCAGCGCCGCGCTGGTGCGCTGGACCCAGCCGCTGTTCGATCTGCTGGCGAAGATCCCGCTGCTCAACCGCCTGAGCGTCATCGCGACCTGATTCGCTCCCCGGGCCGGCTGGTCCGGCCCCTGTGCCTTCCTTTATAGGGAGCCTGCCGCGCTCAACCCTGGTCGCGGAAGCTGAACAACTGGCGGCGCTGCTTCTTGGTCGGTCGGCCGTCGGTCTGTACGCCCAGCGCCCCAGCCTTGCGCATGGCAGCAGCTTCGTCCCTGCGCTTGATGCTCTGGGCGGTTTCCTCGTACAGCAACTGGGCTTCGGCGGCACCGCGGCGCACCATCGACAGCGCCTTGACCACCACCGTGCGCTCGTCGAAGCCGGTGCGGATCACATATTCCTCGCCAACCTTCGGCTCCTTGCCCGGCTTGCAGCGCTCGCCCCGGCAATGCACCTTGACGCCATCGATGGCGTCCTTGGCCAGCGAGCGCGTCTTGTAGAAGCGCGCCGCCCACAGCCACTTGTCCAGGCGAACCCTGTCGTCGTCTTTTTCGCTCACGTCATCACCTCGTCACGCGGGCCTGAGAGTGTACCGCGCGCCCCGCTGGCGGGGCACAAGCGCCCTGACTAGAATGCCGGCAAACGCCGGGGACGCCTGCCTTGAAGACATTCGACCAACTATCGGTAATTGGTTTGCGCGAGTGGATAGCCCTGCCCGAACTGGGCATGGTTGGCCTGCGCGCGAAGATCGATACCGGCGCCAGCACCTCCAGCCTGCACGCCAGCGACATCGTGCCGTTCCGCCGCAACGGCCAGAGCTGGGTGCGTTTCGTCGCTCACCTGGGCACCCAGGTGCAGCGCCGTCACCGCTGCGAAGCGCCGGTAGTGACGATGAAGACCATCAAAAGCTCCAACGGCCAGGCCCAGACCCGCTATGTGATCCGCACGCTGCTGGCCCTCGGCGATCGCGCCTGGCCGGTGGAGTTCACCCTGGCCTGCCGCAAGACCATGCGCTACCGCGTGTTGCTGGGCTCCAAGGCTCTCGTGCAGGGTCAACTGGTAGTCAACCCCGGTCTCGCCTACGTCCAGGAAAAACCTCTCATCATGGTTCCCGCCACCCTTTCAGGTGATCAATGAAAATTGCCGTGCTGTCGCGCAATCCGCGTCTGTATTCCACCCGTCGGCTGGTGGAGGCCGGACAGCAACGCGGCCACGAGATGGTGGTGATAGACACCCTCCGCGCCTACATGAACATCGCCAGCCACAAACCGCAGATCCACTACCGGGGCCAGCCGCTGGAAGGCTTCGACGCGGTGATCCCGCGTATCGGCGCCTCGGTGACGTTCTATGGCTGCGCCGTGCTGCGTCAGTTCGAGATGATGGGTGTGTTCCCGCTCAACGAGTCGGTCGCCATCGCCCGCTCCCGCGACAAGCTGCGCTCGCTGCAACTACTTTCGCGCAAGGGTATCGGCCTGCCGGTGACCGGCTTCGCCCACTCCCCAGACGATGTGCCGGACCTGATCGAGATGGTCGGCGGCGCGCCGCTGGTGATCAAGCTGCTGGAAGGCACCCAGGGCATCGGCGTGGTGCTCTGCGAGACAGAGAAAGCCGCCGAGTCGGTTCTCGAAGCCTTCATGGGGCTCAAGCACAACATCATGGTGCAGGAATACATCAAGGAAGCCGGCGGTGCCGACATCCGCTGCTTCGTGGTGGGTGACAAAGTGATCGCCTCGATGAAGCGCCAGGCCGCGCCAGGCGAGTTCCGCTCCAATCTGCACCGCGGCGGCAGCGCCAGCCTGATCAAGATCACCCCGGAAGAACGCATGACCGCCATCCGCGCCGCCAAGGTCATGGGCCTGAACGTTGCCGGCGTGGATATCCTGCGCTCCAACCACGGGCCGCTGGTGATGGAAGTGAACTCCTCGCCGGGGCTGGAGGGCATCGAGTCCACCACCGGCAAGGACATCGCCGGCGTTATCATCGAGTACCTGGAGAAGAACGGTGGGCCGCATCTGGCGCGGACCAAAGGCAAGGGGTAAGTCGGGGCTTTCGCGACGCATGCGTCGCGCCGGCGAACGCCAGGCCACGGATGGGCTGGTAAGGGGCACAGAGAAGCATGTAGTCACGACAGGATGTTGTCTCAGGATATGCGCCTCCCGCCTGACGGCGGATAAAGCGTCCCGCTTTATTCGCCCTACGGGTGTTTCTCCTTCCGCTTTCATTGCCACGCTGAACCATCCACGAGCAAGCTCGCTCCTACATGTCACCCCGCAGTAACCGGACTCATCTCATGCCGTCTTCCCGATCCAACGCCGAACTCAAATGGTCGCCCATCGAAGGCCGCATCGCGCTGGTCGCGCCTGCCTCAGCCATTGCCGAAGAGGTACTGGAAGCCACGCTGCGCCAACTGGAAGTGCTGGGCGTGGACTATCACCTCGGCGCCCATGCAGATGCCCGCTATCGCTATCTGGCCGGCACGCCGGAGCAACGGCTGGAGGACTTCCATGCGGCCTTCGAGCTGGACGATGTCAGCGCCGTCTGGTGCCTGCGCGGCGGCTACGGCTGTGGACAACTGGTGCCGCAACTGGACTGGCAGCGCCTGAAGGCCGCATCGCCGCGCCCGCTGATCGGCTTCTCGGACATCTCGGTCCTGCTCAGCGCCTTCCACCGTCACGGCCTGCCGGCGATACACGGCCCTGTCGCCACCGGCCTGGGGCTGCAACCGCTGAGCGCACCCAGCGAACAGCGCGAGCGCCTGGCATCGCTGGCCTCGGTCAGCCATGTGCTCGAAGGCGGGCCCGGCAAGCTGGCGGTACAGCACCTGGCCGGGCCGAAGCGGACCGCCGAAGGCCCGCTGATCGGCGGCAACCTCACCGCACTGGCCTGCATGGCGGGCACGCAAGGCGCGCTGTACGTGCCCGACGGCGCGATCCTGATTCTCGAAGACGTCGGCGAGCCTTACTACCGCATCGAGCGCAGCCTCTGGCAGTTACTGCACAGCCTCGCAGGCGCGCGCCTGGGCGCGGTATGCCTGGGCGGCTTCACCGACTGTCCGCGCAAAGGCGTTGCACATAGCCTGGAAGAAATTTTCGCAGAGTACGTCGCGCCGCTCGGAGTCCCGCTCTACCACGGACTCCCCAGCGGGCATGGCGCGCAGAACCGTGCCTGGCCCTATGGCCGCCAGGCAGTGCTGGAAGGCAAGACCCTGCGTTGGGATCAGTGAGCGTCGCGCGGCAGTAGCAGGCCGAGCGGCAGGCAGACGCGGGCTTCGACACCGCCGCCTTCGCGGTTGCGCAGCTCGATACTGCCGCCGTGCTGTTCGGCGATGCGCTTGACGATGGCCAGCCCGAGACCGGTGCCTTTGCCGCCGCGCGCCTTGTCTCCACGGAAGAAGGGGTTGAAGATGTTCTCCAGTTCCTGCGGGTCGACGCCCGCGCCGCGGTCCAGCACGCTG
Organism: Pseudomonas triclosanedens; assembly: GCF_026686735.1. Taxonomy (NCBI): domain Bacteria; kingdom Pseudomonadati; phylum Pseudomonadota; class Gammaproteobacteria; order Pseudomonadales; family Pseudomonadaceae; genus Pseudomonas; species Pseudomonas triclosanedens. The sequence continues at coordinate 5,834,127 of NZ_CP113432.1, forward strand.
AGCACCACATAGGGCGCGCCGCCGCCACCGGCGACATGCGCCGCTACTTCGACCTTGCCGCCGCCGTGGTTCAGGCCGTTCTCGATCAGGTTGCCGAGCAGGCGCTTGATCGACACGCGGCGGAAGCGGAATTCCGGCAGCGGTTCCAGGCACAGGCGGACGCGCTCTTCCTTCTGATTGAAGGCGTCTGCCACCTCGCACACCAGGCTGTACAGGTCGCCCTCTTCCACCGGCTCGTCACGGCCGTCGCGAATGAAGGCGAGGAACTGGTCGAGAATGGCATCCATGTCTTCGATGTCGCGGACCATGTCCTCGACCATCTCGCGGTCGCTTTCCGGCATCAGCTCCAGTGACAGGCGCAGGCGGGTGAGCGGCGTGCGCAGGTCGTGAGAGACCCCGGCCAGCATCAGCTCGCGTTCGCGCCCGGCCTGCTCCACGTCATCGGCCATCTGGTTGAAGGCGCGGTATACCTCGGCCATCTCGCTGGGCGTTTCCGGCCCCAGCGGAAGGCGCACGCTGCGTCCCTTGCCGAACTCGCGGGAGGCAAAGACCAGGCGTTTGAGCGGCTGGCTGAGCAGCCGCACGAAGATCCACGCCGCCGCAGTGGACAACAGGCCGATGCCGAGGAACCAGCCCAGGACGCTCCAGATCTGCTGGCCACGCAACGGGTGCGGGTAGAGCGGTACGCCGATCCAGCCCTCGCCCAGGGTCGGCGCGCGCACCCAGAGCATCGACGGATGGTGGATCCGCAGGCGCGTCTCGGTGTCGATACCCAGTTCCATGCGCATCTGCCGCTGGAAGATTTCCGTATACGGCCAGTGCTGCTCCTCCGGTTGCCCCTCTTCGTGGGGCGCCCACTTCAACCCGGCGGACTGGGCGATGGCTTCCCGCGATTTCTCGTCCGCCGCCCAGTAGGCGCGCACGGTCAGCGCCGCGCCGTGGCTGTATTGGCGGTCGACCAGCATATCCTCGTTCATGAGCAGGTAAACCAGCGTCAGCGCCTTGGAGAACAGCACGACGATGAGCACCAGCCACAAGGTGCGGGCGAAGAAGCTTTGCGGGAACCAGAGGGGTGTTTTCACAACGGTGTATCCAGTGCGGAATCGGAGGATGCGCAGAGCCGGCCCAGAACGCGAAGCCGCCGCGCGGACAGTGATCTGTCACGGCAAACGGCGGCGAAAAGGTTCTGGGCGATTCCGCCCTGACCTCACTTGCGCGCAGCGCCGTCCGGCACGAATACGTAGCCCACGCCCCACACGGTCTGGATGTAGCGCGGCTTGGACGGATCGGGCTCGATCAGCCGGCGCAGGCGGGAAATCTGTACGTCGATGGAGCGCTCCAACGCGTCCCACTCGCGGCCACGGGCCAGGTTCATCAGTTTATCGCGGGTGAGCGGCTCGCGGGCATGCTGCACCAGCGCCTTGAGCACGGCGAACTCACCGGTGGTGAGCATGTGCAGCTCGTCGCCTTTCTTGAGTTCCCGGGTCGCCAGGTGCAGTTCGTAGTCGCCGAAGGTGACCACTTCGTCCTCGCCCGCCGGCGCGCCCGGCACCAGAGGCGCCTGGCGGCGCAGCACAGCCTTGATCCGCGCCAGCAGCTCGCGCGGGTTGAACGGCTTGGCCAGGTAGTCGTCGGCGCCCTGCTCCAGGCCCGAGATGCGGCTGGTTTCGTCGCCCTTGGCGGTGAGCATGATGATCGGGATCTGATTGTTCGATTCACGCAGGCGCTTGCACGCGGAGAGACCATCCTCGCCGGGCATCATGAGGTCCAGCACGACCAGCTGGAACAACTCGCGTGCCAGCAGACGGTCCATCTGCTCGGTATTTTCGACGGCGCGGACACGGTAACCCTGCTCATCGAGGAAGCGCTCCAGCAGTCGGCGCAGGCGCGCGTCATCATCGACCACAAGGATCTTTTCGCCTTCCGGCAGGGTGGCAGCGTTCGTCATGGAAACTCCCAGAATCTGATTCGACGGGCATTATCGCCCAGCGACCGTGGCTCACGGACTGTCCATTGTTAGCAGATTTTTCCCCGACCAGCCGCCCACCCGGTGAAATTGTCGTGGGTATAATGCGGCGCTTTTGCGGCGGGGCGTTGTCACAGAGCCTGTCGAATGACCGGGAAGCCCGGTCCAGATGCTCTTTTATGTGCCTGTTCATGATCTTGCGAGCTAGAGCAGAACAAGGCGAGGACGACTGAGAAAGCGGAGTTGACTGCAGTCAATGAGCATTTCTCAGTTGGCCTCAACGCAGTTATGCCGACGCGCAGCAGATCATGCGCCCCGTTTTCGATTGTCTTGTCAGGTGGATTCATGGACAGCATCAATACCCGTATCGCCGAAGAGCTTTCCGCACTGCCCTCCGGCCGCGTTCAACCGCAGCAAGTCGCCGCTGCCGTCGCATTGCTCGATGAAGGCTCCACCGTTCCCTTCATCGCCCGCTACCGCAAGGAAGTCACCGGCAGCCTGGACGATACCCAGTTGCGCATGCTCGAAGAGCGCCTGCGCTACCTGCGCGAACTGGACGAACGCCGCGCCGCGATCCTCGCCAGCATCGAGGAGCAGGGCAAGCTGACCCCCGAGCTCACCCGCGAAATCAACCTCGCCGACACCAAGACCCGCCTCGAAGACCTTTACCTGCCGTATAAGCAGAAGCGCCGCACCAAGGGCCAGATTGCCCTGGAAGCCGGTCTGGGAGAGTTGGCCGACGCACTGTTCAACGACCCGAACCTGACCCCGGAAACCGAAGCGGCGCGCTTCGTCGACGCCGAGAAAGGCTTCGCCGACACCAAGGCCGTGCTCGAAGGCGCCAAGTACATTCTCATGGAGCGCTTCGCCGAGGACGCCACCCTGCTCGACCGGCTGCGCGTATTCCTCAAGGACAACGCCACCCTCACCGCTCGCGCGGTGCCGGGCAAGGAAACCGAAGGCGCCAAGTTCAGCGATTACTTCGAGCACGACGAGCCGCTCAAGAACGCTCCGTCGCACCGCGCCCTGGCGATCTTCCGTGGCCGCAATGAAGGCGTGCTGAGCGTCGCCCTGAAGGTCGGCGAGGAACTGCCGGGCACCGCGCATCCGTGCGAGATCATGATCGGCGAGCGCTTCGGCATTTCCAACCAGGGCCGCGCCGCTGACAAGTGGCTCTCCGAAGTGGTGCGCTGGACCTGGAAGGTCAAGCTCTACACCCACCTGGAAACCGACCTGCTGGGCGAACTGCGCGAAGGCGCGGACGCCGAGGCGATCAACGTCTTCGCCCGCAACCTGCACGATCTCCTGCTGGCGGCCCCTGCCGGCCCGCGCGCCACCCTGGGCCTGGACCCGGGCCTGCGCACCGGCGTGAAGGTCGCGGTAGTCGATGCCACCGGCAAGCTGCTGGAGACCGCCACCGTGTACCCGCACGCGCCAAAGAACCAGTGGGACCAGACCATCGCCGTGCTCGCCGCGCTGTGCGCCAAGCACCAGGTGGAGCTGATCGCCATCGGCAACGGCACCGCCAGCCGAGAAACCGACAAGCTGGCCGCCGAGCTGATCAGGAAATACCCGGCGCTCAAGTGCACCAAGATCATGGTCAGCGAGGCCGGCGCTTCGGTGTACTCCGCCTCGGAACTGGCCGCCCGCGAATTCCCCGACCTCGACGTCTCGCTGCGCGGCGCCGTATCCATCGCCCGCCGCCTGCAGGACCCGCTGGCCGAGCTGGTGAAGATCGACCCGAAATCCATCGGCGTCGGCCAGTACCAGCACGACGTTTCCCAACTGCAGCTCGCGCGCAGCCTGGATGCAGTGGTGGAAGACTGCGTGAACGCCGTGGGTGTGGATGTGAACACCGCATCCGCCGCCCTGCTGGCACGCATCTCCGGCCTGAACAGCACGCTGGCGCAGAACATCGTCTCGCACCGTGACGCCAACGGCGCGTTCAGGACCCGTGACGAGCTGAAGAAAGTCAGCCGCCTGGGCGAGAAGACCTTCGAACAGGCCGCCGGCTTCCTCCGCGTGATGAACGGCGACAACCCGCTGGATGCCTCCGCGGTGCATCCGGAAACCTACCCGCTGGTGCAGCGGATCGCCGCCGATACCGGCCGTGACGTGCGCTCTCTGATCGGCGACTCGGGTTTCCTCAAGCGCCTTGACCCGAAGAAATTCACCGACGAGCAGTTCGGCCTGCCCACCGTCACCGACATCCTGAAGGAGCTCGACAAGCCCGGCCGCGATCCGCGTCCGGAGTTCAAGACCGCCGAGTTCCAGGACGGCGTGGAGAGCCTCAAGGACCTCAAACCCGGCATGGTGCTCGAAGGCGTGGTGACCAACGTGACCAACTTCGGCGCTTTCGTCGACATCGGCGTTCACCAGGACGGCCTGGTGCATATCTCCGCGTTGTCCGAGAAGTTCGTGAAGGACCCGTACGAAGTGGTCAAGGCCGGCGACATCGTCAAGGTCAAGGTCATGGAAGTGGACATCCCGCGTAACCGCGTCGGCCTGTCCATGCGCATGAGCGACACCCCCGGCGAGAAAGTCGAAGGCCCGCGTGGTGGCGGCCGCCCCGGCAACGGTGCCCCGCGCGGCGAACGCGGCGCACCGCGCCAGCAGGAAAAGGCCCCGTCGAACAACGCGATGGCCGCCCTGTTCGCCAATGCCAAGCAACTGAAGAAGAAGTAAGGAGCCCCCGTGAGCGAGATGCCCAGCCGGGACACGCTGATCAGCGCGTTCAGCGAATTGGTCGGCCTGGAGCCCGTGAGCATCGGCGACGGTGTCGCCGAAGTGAGCCTGAAGATGGCCGAGCACCTGCGCAATCGCGGCAACGTGATGCACGGCGGTGCGCTGTTCTCGCTGATGGACGTGACGATGGGGCTGGCCTGCTCCGGCGCCCACGGCTTCGACCGGCAAAGCGTGACCCTGGAGTGCAAGATCAACTACATCCGCGCGGTCGCCGAAGGCGATGTGCGCTGCGTAGCCAGGGTCCTGCACGCCGGGCGGCGCTCGCTGGTGGTCGAGGCCGATATTTTCCAGGGCGACAAGCTGGTCGCGAAGGGGCAAGGCACCTTCGCACAGCTATAAATCGCCGTACGACATCTGACCTATGCTGTAGCCGGAGCCCACAAAACACGGGCGCCGGCGCAGCGTTCAAGAGCCTGTTTCCAACGTAGCCCTGCCCACGCGCAGCAGATCATATGCAGGTTCGACGCAAGCCAGGCGACCACGCCAATGGTGTTCTCCCCTTGTAGACCGCCCAGTCCACCCCCATAGTGGGGCGACTGCCGTGTGAAGGACTTCCAACTTGAGCGACCAACTCTCCCGCCGCCTGGCTCTGCTCGGCGATGCTGCCAACCTGTCCCTGCTCACCCAGTGCCTGCACGGTATCGAGCGCGAATGCCTGCGCGTCGACGAACGCGGCAAGCTGGCCATGACCCCGCATCCGCGCGCGCTCGGCTCGGCCCTGACCAACCCGCAGATCACCACCGACTACTCCGAGTCCTTGCTGGAATTCATCACCCCTACCGCCAGCAGCGTCGAACAAACCCTGGAAGCCCTGGGTGAAATCCACCGCTTCGCCTACCAGAAACTCGACGGCGAGTACCTGTGGAGCCCGTCGATGCCTTGTGAACTGCCGGATGAGGAAGACATCCCGATTGCCCGCTACGGCAGTTCGCACATCGGCCGACTGAAGTACGTCTATCGCAAGGGTCTGGCCCTGCGTTACGGCAAGACCATGCAGTGCATCGCCGGCATCCACTACAACTTCTCCCTCCCCGAGGGGCTGTGGGAACTGCTGCGCCGGGAAGAAGGCAGCGAGAAGAGTGCGCGGGACTTTCAGTCCCACCGCTACATCGCGATGATCCGCAACTTCCGCCGCCATAGCTGGCTGCTGATGTACCTGTTCGGCGCCTCCCCGGCGCTGGACGCAGGCTTCCTGCGCGGCCGCCCGCACGGCCTGGAAGCCTTCGACGAGCACACCCTCTACCTGCCCTACGCCACCAGCCTGCGGATGAGCGACCTGGGCTACCAGAACAACGCCCAGGCAGGCCTGACGCCCTGCTACAACGACCTCGACAGCTACATCGACAGCCTGCGCCGCGCGGTCAGCACGCCCTATGCGCCGTACGAGAAAGTCGGCACCAAGGTCGACGGCGAGTGGGTACAGCTCAACACCAACATCCTGCAGATCGAAAACGAGTACTACTCGAGCATCCGCCCGAAACGCGTCACCTACACCGGCGAGCGTCCGATCCAGGCGCTGATGGCCCGTGGTGTGCAGTACGTCGAGGCACGTTGCCTGGACATCAACCCCTTCCTGCCGCTGGGCATCGACCTCCCGGAGGCGCGCTTCCTCGACGCCTTCCTGCTCTTCTGCGCACTCTCCGACAGTCCGCCGCTGGGCGGCTGCGAGTGCGGCGCGGCCACCAGCAATTTCCTCAAGACCGTCAAGGAAGGCCGGCGCCCCGGCCTGATGCTGGAGCGCGGCGGCAAACAGGTGGAGCTCAAAGACTGGGCCTGCAGCCTGCTCGATGCCATCGTCCCGATCGTCGAGCTGCTCGACCGCGCCCGTGGCGGCAACCTGCATGCCGAGAGCCTGCAGCAGCAGCGCGCCAAGGTGGCTGACCCCGACCTGACGCCGTCCGCGCGGGTACTGGCAGAGATGCGCGAACGCGGCGAGAGTTTCGAAGCCTTCTCCCTGCGCTACAGCCGCCAGCACGCCGCGACGCTGCGCTCGCAACCGCTGACTGCCGAGGAGCAGGCCCGCTTCGAACAGATGGCCAGCCAGTCCCTGGCCGAACAGGATGAGCTGGAACACCATCCCGAAGGTGACTTCGACACCTTCGTCGCGGCTTACCAGGCAAGCATCCTGGGCCTGATCAGCGTGTAGCCGGACGTGGAAGCCCTGACAGCGTTCAAATAGAAGTCTGCTCCGCCCACATCGTCAGGGAAGACTTCCCTCCTGCGGCGAACCCTGCGGCCACAGCCAAAGGGTTCGCTGGATTTCCCTCCCGCAGGAGAACCGACGATGCCGCAATCCCAATGACTGGGCACTCGGCGAGGCCATGAGAACGCCCCGGCGAGCGCTGCGAAGCGAGTTGACGACGCCGGCCACGCGCGCCTTGGCAGAAGGCGGGCAGGAGCCCTACAGCACCTTCTCGAACACCTGAGAATTACGCTGGTAGTTGTACAGCGAGGCGCGCGCCGCTGGCAGCCGGTCCACACTGCTGGGCTGGAAGCCACGCTCGCGGAACCAGTGGGCGGTACGGGTGGTGAGAACGTAGAGCGTCTTGAGACCGAGATTGCGTGCGCGTTGCTCGATGCGCTCCAGCAGTTCGTCGCCGCGCCCGCCGTGGCGGTATTCCGGGTTCACTGCGAGGCACGCCAGTTCACCGGCATCGGAGTCGGCAATGGGATAGAGCGCCGCGCAGGCGATGATCAACCCCTCGCGCTCGACGATGCTGAACTGCTCGATCTCGCGCTCCAGCACCTCCCGCGAGCGGCGCACCAGGATGCCCTGCTCTTCAAGCGGCCGGATCAGTTCCAACAGGCCACCGACATCTTCGATGCCCGCTTCGCGCAGTTGCTCGAACTGCTCCTGCGCCACAAGCGTGCCGTTGCCGGTGCGGGTGAACAGCTCGGATAACAACGCGCCATCCTCGGTGAAGCTGACGATATGGCTGCGCCGAACGCCGGCCCGGCAGGCCTGCGCCGCGGCGTCGAGCAACTCGCCCTGGTAACTGGAACCAAGCCGCTCCAGGTGCATCGGCACCTGCTGCGGACGCAGCTCGCGCACCAGACGGCCTTCGCCGTCCATCAGGCCACGCTCGGCTCCGTAGAGAATCAGTTTGTCGGCGCCAAGGTCGATGGCAGCGCGCATGGCGACGTCTTCGCAGGCGAGGTTGAAAATCTCGCCGGTCGGCGAGTAGCCCAGCGGCGAGAGCAGCACGATGCTGCGCTCGTCGAGCTGGCGGTTGATGCCCTTGCGGTCGATCCGACGCACTTCGCCGGTGTGGTGGTAGTCGATGCCTTCGACAACACCGATTGGCCGCGCGGTGACGAAGTTGCCGGAGGTCACGCGCATGCGCGAGCCCTGCATGGGCGATGCGGCCATATCCATCGACAGGCGCGCCTCGATGGCGATGCGCAGGTTGCCCACCGCGTCGATCACACAGCCGAGAGTCGGTGCATCGGTCACCCGTAGGCCGCGGTGGAAACGCGGCGCCAGCCCGTGCTGGGCCAGGCGCGCCTCGATCTGCGGACGCGAGCCGTGCACCAGCACCAGGCGCACGCCAAGGCTGTGCAGCAGCACCAGGTCGTGAACGATGTTGCCGAAATTGGAATCCTCGACCCCCTCGCCGGGCAACATCACCACGAAGGTGCAGTCACGGTGCGAGTTGATGTAGGGCGAGGCGTGGCGTAGCCAGTTGACGTAGTCGTGCATTGCTTGAACAGCCTGTCGTGCGAATGGGCGGAAATCTGTCGAGTTGCGGCCGAAGGACGGCCTCGGGCGGCGCGGTTATCGTCGTCGCAGGAACATCGACAGTTTTCTCCTCTTCAGTGGTACGCGTGCCCGGTTACGGGCGCTCTACAGGCAATCGGGTTCTCTACAGGCAGTAGTGGCGGATCAGTCCGCGCAGCAATTCCACGGTCGGCTCGATGCGGGCGAGCTCGAGATGTTCGTCCGGCTGGTGGGCGCAAGCGATGTCGCCAGGGCCGAGCACCAGGGTCTGGCAGCCGAGCTGCTGAAGATACGGTGCTTCGGTGCCAAAGGCTACCGCTTCCGCGCGATGCCCGCTCAGACTTTCGGCGATACGCACCAGCTCACTGTCGGCAGCTTCCTCGAACGGCGGAACGGCGGGGAACAGCGGCCGGTATTCGAGTTGTACACAATGGCGCTCGGCGACCGGCCGCAGGCGCTCGCGGATCGCCTGGCGCAGCATTTCCGGGCGCATTCCCGGCAATGGCCGAAGGTCGAACTCCAGCGCACACTGCCCGCAAATGCGGTTGGGGTTGTCGCCGCCGTGGATACAGCCGAGGTTGAGCGTCGGTTGCGGCACGCTGAACTGTGGATTGGCGAACTCGCGCTGCCATTCGCCACGCAGCGCCAGCAACTCGCCGATAGCGGCGTGCATCGCCTCCAGCGCGCTGCGCCCAAGACCGGGATCGGAGGAGTGGCCACTCTGCCCGAGGATGTCGATGCGCTCCATCATCACGCCCTTGTGCAGGCGGATCGGCTTGAGATTGGTCGGCTCGCCGATCACCGCCGCGCGCCCCAGCGACCGCCCGGACCCCGCCAGCGCGCGGGCGCCGGACATGGAGCTTTCCTCGTCGCAGGTGGCGAGCAGGATCAACGGCTGCTTGAGCGGCTGGCCGATCAACGGCAACAGCGCCTCGATGGCCAGGGCGAAGAAGCCCTTCATGTCGCAACTACCCAGGCCGAACCAGCGGCCATCACGCTCGTCCAGGCGCAACGGATCGCTTTTCCACAGGGCGTCGTCGTAGGGCACGGTATCGGTATGCCCGGCCAGCACCAGGCCACCGGGGCCGCTGCCGAGCACGGCGATCAGGTTGAACTTGCCCGGCGTGACTTCCTGCAGCTCGCAGGCGAAGCCCAGCTCGCCCAGCCAACTGCCCAGCAGCTCCACCACGGGGCGGTTGGACTGATCCAGCGCCGCCTGGGTACAACTCACAGAGGGAATGGCGATCAGCTCGGCAAAGCGTTGTTTCAGCGATGGCAATGGCATCGGCTTCTCCTGGACGGTCCGGGACCATCATGGCCGATTGGGCTGTGACTGAAAACCGCAGGTCAGCCGAACAGTGCCCGCAGGATCAGGTAGAAGACGATCGACAACAGCGCTCCGGCAGGCAGGGTGATGACCCAGGAGACGAAGATCGAGCCGATCACACGCAGGTTGAGCGCGCCGATGCCGCGGGCGATGCCGATGCCCAGCACCGCACCCACCAGGGTGTGGGTGGTGGATACCGGCAGGCCGATGGCAGACGCGCCAACCACGGTGGTGGCAGTCGCCAGTTCGGCGGCGAAGCCGCGGCTGGGGGTGAGTTCGGTGATTTCCCGGCCGATGGTGGCAATCACCTTGTAGCCATAGGTCGCTAGCCCCACGACGATACCCACCGCCCCCAACAGCAGCACCCAGCCGGGCACTGGCGAACGGGCCATGAGCTGCAGGTCTCCACCGGCCTTCACCACACTGACGATGGCCGCCAGCGGTCCTACCGCGTTGGCCACATCGTTGGCGCCGTGGGCGAAAGCCATTGAGCAGGCGGTAAACACCATCAGTACCGCAAACACCCGCTCCACGCCGCTGGCACGCCTGGCGGCATCACCGTTGGGGGGGCTGATCCGCCGCAGCAGCACGATCCCCAGCAGCATCACCGCCGCCCCCACCAGCAGCGCCAGCGCAACGCTCTGCGCAGCGCCCAGATCCAGGCCCAGGTGCTTGAGGCCCTTGCCGATAGTCATCAGCGAAACCATGAAGCCGGTGAGGAACATGTACAGCGGGACGTAGCGGCGGGCGTTGTGGAATGGGTCGTCGGTCCGCAGGATCAGCCACTGCACGCTCTGGAACAGCAGCAGCGCGACCACCCCGGAAAGCACCGGGGTCACCACCCAACTGGCGACTATGGGGCCGATGGCCGACCACTGCACTGCATGTACCGACACGCCGACCGAGGCGAAACCGATGATCGCGCCAACGATGGAATGCGTGGTGGAGACCGGCCAGCCGCGCAGCGTCGCCACCATCAGCCAGACTCCCGCCGCCAGCAGCGAAGCGAGCATCCCCGGCACCAGAACCTCTGGCGTCATCATCTGCAGATCGACGATGCCGCTCTTGATCGTCTCGGTGACCTGCCCGCCGGCAAAGTAGGCGCCACAGAACTCGAAGACCATCGCAACGCAGATCGCCTGGCGAATGGTCAACGCCCGCGAGCCGACGGAGGTACCCATTGCGTTGGCGACATCGTTCGCGCCCACGCCCCAGGCCATGAAGAAACCGAACAGGCAGGCCAGCGCCAGGAAAACCAGGCCATAGTCGGCGATCAACGCCATAAGTCAGGTCTCTCGAAAAGGTGACGGGAAGGTGCTCGCCTCAGCGCGCCAGCAACTGCTCCAGCCGGTTGCCGACCCGTTGCGCACGGTCAGCCACCTGGCCGACCCATTCGATGATCTGGTAAAGAAACATCACATCCACCGGAGGCAGCGCGTGCTCCTGCTGGAACAGGCAACGACGCACCTCGATCTGCAGCCGGTCGGTGTCATCCTCGATTCGCTCCAGCTCCTCGACCATGCGCTCCACCAGCATCGCCTCATGGCCGCCAAACCCGGTTTCGAGCAATTCGTTGAGCTCTCCAACCGCCCGCATCGCCTGGGCGCTGGCTTCCACCGCGCGTTCCACGTATTCGAGCATCAGCGGCTGCAATGTCCGCGGAATACGCATCTGCCGCCCCAGCATCAGGCCGGCGATGTCCTTGGCGCGGTTGGCGACTTTGTCCTGTACACTCAGCAGTTCAAGCAGATCAGAGCGCGGCACTGGCAGGAACAGGCCCCGGGGCAGGTGCATGCGCACCGCCTTCTTCAAGCGGTCGGCTTCACGTTCGAGCGCCACCATCTGCCGCTGGATGACCTCGACACCCGGCCAATCCTCGGCGAGCACCGCCTGAAACAGCGGTATCAGGCACACCACGCATTCATGGACCTTGGCGATGTGCTGCTGCATGGGGCCGATCGGCGAACGACCGAACAGACTGACAAAGGGGTTGGTCGGCATCGTGGACCTCCCGTGGAGACACGTCGGCAAGTATAGAAACCGCTGCCGGCGTCACTTTTGATCTGAAACATCTTCATCTCAGGACGCGCGCGTCCTGGAAACGGACATCGCCATGCAGAAAGAGACCGAAATCAAACTGCGCGCCAGCCGCGAAACCCTCGAGGCCCTGCGCGATCACCCGGCGCTGAAGAAGCGCAACAAGTCCGGCTGGGAACCGCGCGAACTGTTCAACCAGTACTTCGACACGCCCACCCGCGAGCTGGCCCGCGCCCGCGTGGCCCTGCGCATGCGCCGCGACGGCGAGCAGTACATCCAGACCCTGAAGACCCGCGGCCAGAGCGTCGCCGGGCTTTCCGAGCGCAACGAATGGGACTGGTACCTGGAGAAGAACAAGCTGGACCTGAAGAAACTCGACGACCAGTGCTGGCCGGCCGCCCTGGCCGACCTGGACAAGAAGCAACTGGCGCCGATCTTCAGCACCGACTTCACCCGCCAGCGCGCCGAGATCGCCTGGGGCCGCGGCAAGGCCAAGGTGGTCATCGAGGCCGCGCTGGACCTGGGCAAGGTCATCGCCGGCAAGCAGGAAGAAGAAATCTGCGAGCTGGAGCTGGAGCTGCGCCAGGGCGAACCCGCCGCGCTGCTGGAGCTGGCGCTGGAACTGGCGGCCGACCTGCCGCTCATGCCCTGCGACATCAGCAAGGCCGAGCGTGGCTACCGGCTGTTCGATCCATCGAGCTACAGCATCCAGGCCGATGCGCAGAAGCTGCTGGCGGAAACGCCGCTCGACGGCGCCTTCGCGGCGATCTCCTGGTCGCTGCTGGGCAATAGCCAGCGCCTGGCCGAGCAGTACCGCTTCAACGGCCACTGGCGCCTGCTGGAAGACTGGCTGCGCCAACTGGTCGACCTGCGAGCGCTGCTCGGCAGCCTCGGCCAGGCGGTGCCGCGTGCCACCACCCGTGAACTGCGCGATGCGCTCGACGCGCTGATCGCCGACTGGCGCCCGCGCCTGGAACAGGGCAGCAATGACGAAGCCGTGCGCCAGCAGGCGCCGGAAGCCTTCCGCGCGGAGCTGGCGAATACGCGCTGGGGGCAATTCTCCCTGTCGGCCTCGCGCTGGCTGCTGGCCAAGGGCTGGACCGAAGGCCGCAACGAGCGCGGCAATCGCCAGGGCGCCGCGCCGCTGGGCAAGTGGCTGGTTCGCCTGCTCGCCGAGGAGGCGCAGGCCATGCCGCTGTCGCGCGCCCAGCAACTACCGGAAGTACTCGCCGACCAGTTGCCGCGCGTGCAGCGCATGCTGGTCTGGCTGCGCCCGGCGCGCGGTGTGCTGGAGCTGCCGGAAGTCGATCGCCTGTACGGCGAGCTGGCCAAGCTGGAAGAGCTGCTGGCCGCGCCGGACAGCGAGGGCCGCCTGGATGCCCTGGCAGCCCAGGCCCATACTGTGCTCACCCTCAAGCCGTGGAAGGCCCTTTTGAAATAAGCTGACCGGGCATTACGGCGGGTCACGCACGGCCCGCCTTACTCGAAGGGAGTCCGTATGTCCGCCTTTTCCCCATCCGCCCAGGACCGCATGCTCGACCTGGGCGAAATTCTGCGCGAACTGGTGAGCCAGGGCCGCGTCGCCCAGGATGACGCCGAGCAGTGCGTGGCCATCCGCCGCAGCGCGGTGAGGAACCAGCAGCACCCGCTGGAGTTCCTCGCCGCGCAGCAGATCGAGGACCGCCAGCGTCCCGGCCGCAAGCTCGATCTCGACAGCCTGGTGCACTGGCTGGCGGAATACTCCGGACAACCCTACCTGCGCATCGACCCGCTGAAGATCGACGTCGCTGCGGTCACGCCGCTGATGTCCTATGCCTTCGCCCAGCGCCACCACATCCTCGCGGTGGAAGTGTCGCCAGACCTCGTGACCATCGCCAGCGCGCAGCCCTTCGTGCACTCCTGGGAGAGCAATCTCACCCACGTCCTCAAGCGCCCGATCAAGCGCGTGGTCGCTAGCCCGACCGACATCCAGCGCTTCACCGTGGAGTTCTACCGCCTGGCCAAGTCGGTCAGCGGCGCAACCAACCACGACCAGAAGAGCTCCGGCGTGGGCAACTTCGAGCAACTGCTCAACCTGGGCGCCGCCGACCAGGAACCGGATGCCAACGACGCGCACATCGTCACCATCGTCGACTGGCTGTTCCAGTACGCCTTCCAGCAGCGCGCCAGCGATATCCATATCGAGCCGCGCCGCGAGCAGGGCACCGTGCGCTTCCGCATCGACGGCGTGCTGCACAACGTCTACCAGTTCCCGCCACAGGTCACGATGGCGGTAGTGAGCCGCCTGAAGTCCCTCGGCCGGATGAACGTCGCCGAGAAGCGCAAGCCCCAGGACGGCCGGGTGAAGACCAAGACCCCGGACGGCGCCGAGGTGGAGCTGCGCCTGTCGACGCTGCCCACCGCCTTCGGCGAGAAGATGGTGATGCGTATCTTCGACCCGGAAGTGCTGCTCAAGACCTTCGACCAGCTCGGCTTCTCGCCCGAAGACCTGCGGCGCTGGGAAAGCATGACCAGCCAGCCCAACGGCATCATCCTGGTAACCGGCCCCACCGGCTCGGGCAAGACCACCACGCTCTACACCACGCTCAAGCAGTTGGCCACCGACGAGGTGAACGTCTGCACCATCGAGGACCCGATCGAGATGATCGAGCCCTCGTTCAACCAGATGCAGGTCCAGCACAACATCGAGCTGAGCTTCGCCAGCGGCGTGCGCGCCCTGCTGCGCCAGGACCCGGACATCATCATGGTCGGCGAGATCCGCGACCTGGAAACCGCCGAGATGGCGATCCAGGCGGCGCTGACCGGTCACCTGGTGCTTTCCACGCTGCACACCAACGACTCCCCGACGGCGATCACCCGCCTGCTGGAGTTGGGCGTGCCCTACTACCTGATCCGCGCCACCGTTCTCGGCGTCATGGCCCAGCGCCTGGTGCGTACGCTCTGCCCGCACTGCAAGGAGCCGATGGAGCTCAACGAGGCGGACTGGCAGGAACTCACCCGCCCCTGGAACGCACCTCTGCCGACCCACGCCCATCGCGCCGTCGGCTGCCTGGAATGCCGCGACACCGGCTACCGCGGGCGCGCGGGGGTCTACGAGATCATGCTGCTGAGCGAGACGGTGAAGGAGCAGATCAGCGCGGACACCGATCTGATCCCGCTGCGCCGCCAGGCCTTCAAGGAAGGCATGCGCAGCCTGCGCCTGTCCGGTGCGCAGAAGGTTGCCGCCGGACTGACCACGATCGAGGAAGTACTGCGCGTCACGCCACAGAGCGAGCAGAAGTAACACCGTAGACCGGGCTGGCCGCAACAGTTGAGCCGCTCCTGCGGGCACGGCCAGAATCAAGGAAGTTTTCGACCAAGGAGTGCTTCACATGGAAATCGGCAGTGTCGTCCTGCTGTTCGTCATACTGGCCATCGTCATCGTTCTGATGGGCTTCAAGGTGGTTCCGCAGGGCTTCGAGTGGACGGTGGAGCGCTTCGGCCGCTACACCAACACCCTGAAGCCGGGCCTGAGCATCATCGTTCCGGTGGTAGACCGCATCGGCCAGAAGATCAACATGATGGAGCGCGTGCTGGACGTGCCGCCGCAGGAGGCAATCAGCGCCGATAACGCCATCGTGCAGATCGATGCGGTGTGCTTCTTCCAGGTGGTCGACGCGGCGCGCGCGGCCTATGAGGTCAGCGGCCTGGAAAACGCCGTGCGCAACCTGGTGATGACCAACATCCGTACCGTGCTCGGCTCGATGGAACTGGACCACATGCTCAGCCAGCGCGATGCGATCAACGAGCGCCTGCTGCGCACCGTCGACGAAGCCACGGCGCCCTGGGGCCTCAAGGTTACCCGTATCGAGATCAAGGACATCAGCCCGCCGGCCGACCTGGTGGAAGCGATGGCCAGCCAGATGAAGGCCGAGCGTCTCAAGCGCGCGCAGATCCTCGAAGCCGAAGGCCGCCGCGCGGCGGAGATCCTCACCGCCGAGGGCAAGAAGCAGGCCCAGATCCTCGAGGCCGAGGGCCTGCGCCAGTCCGCCTTCCTCGAATCCGAAGCACGCGAACGCCAGGCCGAGGCGGAAGCCAAGGCTACCCGTGTGGTATCCGAAGCCATCGCCGGCGGTAATGTGCAGGCAGTGAACTACTTCGTCGCGCAGAAGTACGTCGACGCTCTGGGACAACTGGCCAGTTCCAACAACAGCAAGATCGTGCTGATGCCGCTGGAAGCCAGCCAGGTGATCGGTGCGGTCGGCGGCATCGGCGAGATCGTCAAGGCCACCTTCGGTGGGGCCGCCATCGGCGACACCAAGGGCCGTAGTTGATGATGGGCTTCCTGCAACACCTGGGTTTCTGGGATTGGCTGGGGCTGGGCATCATCCTGCTGATTCTGGAAGTCTTCGGTGCCGGCGGCTACCTGCTTTGGATAGGCATCGCCGCCGCCTTCACCGGCGTCATCGCCTTCCTCATCCCGGGGCTGGACTGGATCTGGCAGTTCCTGATGTTCGGCGTGCTGTCGATACTCACCGCGCTGTACTGGTGGAACCGCCAGCGCTCGGCCCGCCGTCCCAGCGATACGCCGGGCCTGAACCGGCGCGGCAGCGAACTGCTCGGACGCCAGTTCGCCCTGCACGAGGCGATCGTCGGCGGGCGCGGCAAGATTCGCGTGGGCGACAGCGTCTGGTTGGTCGGCGGCCCCGACCTGCCCGCCGGCACGCAGGTACGCGTGATCGGCCAGGACGGCGTCCTGCTGCTGGTGGAGCCGCTATAGCGCCGGGAAGCGCCACGACACCCAGCAGCGCCATTGAAAGCGCCATACCAAGCTGCAATAGAAAAGCCCGCCAATCGGCGGGCCTTTTCATTCTGGCGAACCTCAGTTCGCAGCCGGTTGCGCCGGGGCGCGGCGATAGGCCCAGACCATCAATGCGATGCCGCCGAGGATCATCGGTACGCACAGCACCTGTCCCATCGTCAGCCAGCCCCAGGCGAGATAGCCCAACTGGGCGTCCGGCACGCGGACGAACTCGACGATGAAGCGGAAGATGCCGTAGCACAGCACGAACAGGCCGGACACCGAGGCGGTCGGGCGCGGTTTGCGGGTGAACAGCCAGAGAATGACGAACAGCGCGACACCTTCCAGGGCGAACTGGTACAACTGCGACGGGTGGCGCGGCTCCGGGCCGCCAGTGGGGAAGACCATCGCCCAGGGCACGTCGGTCACCTTGCCCCACAGCTCGCCGTTGATGAAGTTGCCGATACGCCCGGCGCCCAGGCCGATCGGCACCAGCGGCGCGATCAGGTCCATCAGCTGGAAGAAGCTCTTGTTGTTGCGCTTGCCGAACCACCAGGTAGCCAGCATCACGCCGATCAGCCCGCCGTGGAACGACATTCCGCCCTTCCAAACCTCGAAGATCAGCGTCGGATTGGCGATGTACTCATCCAGGTTATAGAAGAGAACGTAGCCCAGGCGACCGCCCAGAACCACACCGCACGCAACCCAGAAAACCAGGTCGGAGAGCTTCTCCTTGGCCCAGGTCGGGTCGAACTGCTTGAGCTGACGCGATGCCAGCAGCCAGGCTCCTCCGATACCGATCAGGTACATGAGACCGTACCAGTGGATTTTCAGCGGCCCGAGCGACAAGGCAACCGGGTCGATCTGTGGATAAGGCAGCATCCGCTTCTCCTAGGGTCTGTTGAGTTTTTTTCGTGCATCGCGTTGCCGCGCAACCCGAAGGGACGGGCCGCTTTTTGCGCAGCGCCGCGTTACTCGCCGTTCATTTGAAACAACCAAACCGCTCTCCTCGCGCCGTGCTCTGCGCAAATTTTGGCTCCATCGCGGTCGCGAAAGAACCTCAACAGACCCTCTGAAATTCAGATCAGGAAACTGAGACCCACGCTGAACAGCAGCAGGGCGAACAGGCGCTTGAGAACCTTGGCCGGCAGACGGTGCGCCAGCCGCGCGCCAATCCGCGCAAAGAACATGCTGGTCAGGGCAATGCCCACCAGCGCCGGCAAGTAGACGAAACCGATGCTCATCTCCGGCAGTTGGGCGTTATGCCAACCGACGGCGATGAACGATATCGCACCGGCGACGGCAATCGGCAGTCCGCAGGCCGATGAAGTCGCAACCGCCTGTTGCATGGGCATGCCACGCCAGGACAGGAACGGTACGGTCAGCGAGCCGCCACCGATACCGAAGATCGCCGATGCCCAGCCGACGACGCCGCCAGCCACGCCGAGCCCGACGCGCCCAGGCAGGTCGCCGCCACCCTTGGGCTGCAGCCCAAGGGCCATCTGGATGGAAACCAGGATGGCGAACACACCGATGATCTTCTGCAGCACCGGCCCCTGGATCTTCGAGGCGGTGACGGCACCCAGGACACTGCCAAGCAGGATGCCGACGGTCATCCAGAGAAACACCTGCCAGCGCACCGCACCCCGGCGATGGTGTTCGAGGATCGAGTTGATCGAGGTGAACACGATGGTCGCCAACGAAGTGCCGACCGCCATCTGGGTCAGAACCTCCGGCGAAAAGCCGTGGGCCGTGAAACTGAACACCAGGGCCGGAACGATGATCAGCCCGCCGCCGACGCCGAACAGCCCGGCCAGTACGCCGGCACAGCCGCCCAGCACCAGATAGAGCACGAACTCCATGAGTCGGCCTCGATGGGAAAAACCGGCATGGTACCCAAAATGCGCGGGCGGCGGCAGACGCTCCGTCGCGGGAGTTACGACTCAGGGCATCGGGATAGCTGGCGATGCCTGCTGGCCACTCATCTTCGCGCAGGGTATTGAGCTGGAATCCGTAGTTTCCTAACCTGCCCTGACCACCACCATTTCGATGCCGCCCATGTGCCTGATCGTCTTCGCCTGGCGCCCCGACCACGCCATGCCACTCGTCGTCGCGGCCAACCGTGACGAGTTCTATGCCCGACCGACACGGCCGCTGGGCGGCTGGGAAGACAGCCCCGGCGTCTACGCCGGCCGCGACCTGGAAGCAGGCGGAAGCTGGATGGGCATCGGCCCGGACGGCCGTTTCGCCGCGCTGACCAATGTACGCGACCCCGGCCAGCCACTCGGACCGCGCTCGCGGGGCGAGCTGGTCGCGGCGTTCCTGCAGGGCCGCCTGGCGCCGCTGGAGTATCTCCAGCAGGTGGCGCGCCGCGCTGGCGAGTACAGCGGTTTCAACCTGCTGGTCGGCGACCGCGAGACACTCTGCTACTTCAATCCCCGCGTCGGCCCGCCGGTGGCGGTCGCGCCCGGCCTGCACGGTTTGTCCAATGCCGCGCTGGATACGCCGTGGCCGAAGCTGCTGAGCGCACGCTCGGGGCTCGATACCCGGCTGGCCATGCCTGTGGCCGACGATCTCCTCGCGCTGCTCGCGGACCCGCGCCAGGCAAGCGATGCCGAGCTGCCCGAAACCGGCGTGGGCCTCGCCACCGAGCGCCTGCTGTCGAGCGTGTTCATCTCCAGCCCGAACTACGGCACCCGCGCCAGCACGGCGCTGATCGTCCACGCTGATGGCCGCCGCGAGTTGCTCGAACGCAGCTTCGGCCCCGGCGGGGCGCGCCTGGGTGATGTGCGGCTGACCGTCTAGCAGGTGACGATGCAGTCGCGCTGCCGCTTGGCGCGATAGAGTGCGTCGTCCAGCCTGCGCAACAGCGCCATCAGGTCTTCTCCAGCGTGCATCTCGGTCACGGCGAAGCTGGCAGTGAGTTGCACCGGCAGGGAAACGTCGGCGCGCCGCAGACTCAGGCGCAGGCGCTCGGCCAGCTCGCGGGCTTCGTCGCTGCCAGTTTCCGGCAACAGCACGATGAACTCCTCGCCGCCCCAGCGAGCGAAGCAATCCTCTTCGCGAAGACGCCGCCGCACCACTTCCGCCACAGCCACCAGTACCCGATCGCCAGCCGGATGCCCGAGGCTGTCGTTGATACGCTTGAAGTGGTCGAGATCGAACATCATCAGCGAACAGACATGACCGTGACGCTGGAGGCGCTGCCACTCCGCGTGTAGCTGCTGCTCGAAGCGGCGGCGGTTGGCGATCTGGGTCAACGGGTCGATTTCAGACAGGCGCAGCGCTACGGCGGCCTGCTCCACGAGCGCCTCGTTGGCTCGCCGCAGCGCCTCGGTACGCGCCTCAACCAGCGCTTCGAGGCGCTGGTTGAGTTCGAGCAGTTCGAGGTTCTTCTGCTGCAACGCCAGCTCCGCCAGCTTGCGCTCATGGATGTTGCGATGTGCGCCGATCATCCGCGTCGCGCGGCCCTCCCCATCGAATTCGACGAAGCGGCCATGATCGCTTATCCACAGGTAACTGCCGTCGCGGCAACGGCAGCGGTACTCCTCCGCATAACGGTCGCTGCGGCCTTCGACATAGGCGTTGAAACCCTCCATCACACGCGGGAAGTCGTCCGGGTGGATCACCTCATGCCAGGTGGCGACGTTCTCCGGCAGGCTGTTCGGGTCGTAGCCGAGCATGGTGTACCAGCCAGGGCTGCGACTGACGTGGTTGCTGCGGATGCGCCAGTCCCAGATACCGTCGCTGACGATATCCAGCGCATAGCGCAAGGTCCGTGCGCTGTCCTGGTTATCGAGGGTATCCGTGCATTGGTTGACGTCGAGCTCTTCCATAAGCTTCGCCTTGGCCGGCTTGCCGGCCTTCGAGCCTTCCGGTCATGCACGGCTCCGGAAGGGCTTGGAAACCGGCATCAGGCCTGGATGGTCGCCGCCGGGTTGATCACTCGGCCAAGGCCGAGATTGCGCAAGGCCAGATGCAGCGAGCTGTGGATGACCTGCGGATTATCGAAGGTCATCAGTTGTCCGAGCAGCTCGCGTGCCTTGGACAGGGTCATCTGGCGCAACAGCCACTTCACCTTGGGCAGGTTGGTAGCGTTCATCGACAGCGAGTCGAAACCCATCGCCATCAGCAGCACTGCGGCAGCCGGATCGCCAGCCATCTCGCCGCAGATGCTCACCGGCTTGCCTTCGGCGTGGGAATCGTCGACCACTTTCTTCAGCGCCTGCAGCACGGCGGGGTGCAGGTAGTCGTAGAGGTCGGCGACGCGCGGATTGTTGCGGTCCACGGCCAGCAGGTACTGGGTCAGGTCGTTGGAGCCGACCGAGAGGAAATCCACCTGGCGCGCCAGCTCGCGAGTCTGGTACACGGCTGCGGGGATCTCCACCATCATGCCGATTGGCGGCATGGGGATATCCACGCCCTCGTCGCGCACTTCGCCCCAGGCGCGGTGGATCAGGTGCAGCGCTTCCTCCAGCTCGTGGGTACCGGAAATCATCGGCAGCAGGATGCGCAGGTTGTCCAGGCCCTCACTGGCCTTGAGCATGGCGCGGGTCTGCACCAGGAAGATTTCCGGGTGGTCGAGGGTGACGCGGATGCCGCGCCAGCCGAGGAAAGGATTGTCTTCCTTGATCGGGAAGTAGGACAGCGCCTTGTCGCCGCCGATGTCCAGGGTACGCATGGTCACCGGCAGCGGGTGGAAGGCCGATAGCTGCTCGCGGTAGATGGCGAGCTGCTCCTTCTCGCTGGGAAAGCGGTCGTTGATCATGAACGGCACTTCGGTGCGGTACAGGCCGACCCCTTCGGCGCCGCGCTCCTGGGCGCGGGCCACGTCCGCCAGCAGACCGGTATTGACCCACAGCGGCATGCGATGGCCGTCCAGCGTCTCGCAAGGCAGCTCGCGCAGCGCGGCCAGCCCCTTGCTCAGTTCCCTCTCTTCGGCGACCACTTCGCCGTACTGCTTGACCAGTTGCGGCGACGGGTTGGTGTAGATTTCGCCGTGGTAGCCATCGACGATCAGGTCGATGCCGTCGACCTTGGAATACGGCAGATCGACCGCGCCCATGACGGTGGGAATGCCCATCGCACGGGCGAGGATCGCTACGTGGGAGTTACCCGAGCCAAGCACTGAAACCAGTCCGACCAGCTTGCCCTCGGGAACTTCGCCGAGCATGGCCGGCGACAACTCCTCGCTGACGATGATGGTCTGGTCCGGGTAGGTCAGCGACTGCTTACGTTCTTCCTGGAGGTAGGCGAGGATGCGGCGGCCGATGTCTTTCACGTCGGAGGCTCGCTCACGCAGGTAGGCGTCGTCCATCAGCTCGAAGCGCTGGACGTGCTCCATCACCACCTGCCGCAAGGCACCCTGTGCCCACTGGCCTTCACGGATGATGCGCTTGACCTCCTGGCCGATGGAGGCGTCGTCGAGCATCATCAGGTAGACGTCGAACAGCGCGCGCTCCTCCTTGCGCAACTGGGTGGCAAGCTTGCTGGAGAGATTGCGCATGTCCTCGCGGACCGATTCCAGCGCCTGCTTGAAGCGCTCCACTTCCGCCTCGACATCGTCGATGGGCTTGTCCGGAACCACTTCGAGATCGGCCGGCGGCAGGACTACCACGGCCTTGCCCACGGCAACGCCGGGAGCGCCTGGAACGCCGACGAACTTGGCTTCGGTGATGCCTTTGCCAAGCTTGCCCAGGCCGCGGATCGAGCCAGTCGCTTCCGCGTGGGCGATAACGCCGGCGAGTTGGGCGCTCATGGTGACGAGGAAGGCCTCCTCGCCTTCGTCGAACTGGCGCTTTTCCTTCTGCTGGACGACCAGAACGCCCATCACCCGACGATGGTGGATGATCGGTGCGCCCAGGAACGAGGCATAGCGCTCCTCGCCGGTTTCGGCGAAGTAGCGGTAACGCGGGTGCTCGGAAGCGTTCTCGAGGTTGAGTGGCTCCTCGCGGGTGCCGACCAGGCCGACCAGACCCTCGTTCGGCGCCATGCTGACCTTGCCGATGGAGCGCTTGTTCAAGCCCTCGGTGGCCATCAGCACGAAACGATTGTTTTCGGCATCCAGCAGGTAGACCGAGCACACCTGGGTGCCCATCGCCTCCTTCACGCGCTGCACGATGATGCCCAGCGCCGCCTTGAGGTCCTTGGCGGAGTTCACTTCCTGGACGATCTTACGCAGCGTGTTGAGCATGGCTCGGGGTCTAACTCCTTGAACTTTCGTGCTAGTCGCGCGCCAGCAGGCGCGGTGCCAATTCCTTCAGGGCCCGACGATAGACCTCGCGCTTGAAGGTCACTACCTGGCCGAGCGGGTACCAGTAACTTACCCAGCGCCAGCCGTCGAACTCCGGCTTGCCGGTCACATCCATGCGAACCCGGCTTTCCTCGCCGGTCAGGCGCAGAAGGAACCACTTCTGTTTCTGCCCGATGCACAGCGGCTGGCTGTTGGTCCGCACCAGGCGTTGCGGCAGACGATAGCGTAACCAGCCACGGGTACAGGCCAGGATGCGTACGTCCTGCTCTTCCAGGCCGACCTCTTCGTTCAGTTCACGGTACAGCGCTTCCTCAGGGGTTTCGCGGGCGTTTATCCCGCCCTGGGGAAATTGCCAGGCTTCCTGGTTGATACGCCGTGCCCACAGAACCTGTCCGGCATCGTTGGAAAGGATGATGCCGACATTGGGGCGAAAACCATCGGGATCGATCACGGCGGTACATCCTCGAAATCGCGTGTGCCCGCATTGTTCCACAAAGCTTGTGACAGCGGCAACGCGAGGCGCGGCGTCATGTGCAGGGCGGGCAAAAGCCGTTACTCTAGGCGACTTTTCAGCATTGGCAACTGACGGATTTCATCGTGCGACTGGCTCTCTTCGATCTCGACAACACCCTCCTGGCCGGCGACAGCGACCACAGCTGGGGCGAATGGCTATGTCAGCGCGGGCTGGTCGACGCCGGCGAGTACCAGGCGCGCAACGATGCCTTCTATGCCGACTATCTCGCCGGCACGCTCGACGTGTTCGCCTATCAGGCGTTCACCCAGGCAATTCTCGGCCGTACCAGCCTGGAGCAGCTCGCGACCTGGCACCGCCAGTTCATGGACGAAGTCATCGAACCGATCGTCCTGGCCAAGGGCGAAGCATTGCTCGCCGAGCACCGCGCCGCCGGCGACAAGCTGGTGATCATCACCGCCACCAACCGCTTCGTCACCGGCCCCATCGCCGAGCGCCTGGGCGTGGAAACGCTGATCGCCACCGAATGCGAAATGCGCGATGGCCTGTACACCGGCCAGACCTGCGACGTACCGTGCTTCCAGGGCGGCAAGGTGACCCGCCTCAAGCGCTGGCTCGAAGAGACCGGCCTGGGCCTGGACGATGCGTATTTCTACAGCGACTCGCGCAACGACCTGCCGCTGCTGGAGCTCGTCGCCAACCCGGTCGCCGTCGACCCCGACGACACCCTGCGCGCCACCGCCATCGAGCGCGGCTGGCCGGTTATCAGCCTGCGCAACTGAACCTTCAGAGGCCCTTGTTGACCATCAGGTGGAAGATCGCCAGGAAGGCGATGAACGCCGGCCAGCCAAGGGCGAACCAGCAGCGCATATAGAGGAAGGCCCGCGGCGGCAACGCCGTACCTTCCCGATGGGCGGCGTAGGCCATGTCCCGCACGCGAATCTGCAGCCACACCACTGGCAACCAGCAGGCCCCCGCGAACACGTACAGCGCCAGGCTCCACAGCAGCCAGCCAGAGTCCAGCGGCCAACCGGCCATGCGCGCCATCGCGATGCCGCTCAGCGGCTGGAAAACCGCCGTGGTGGCGATGAACAGCCAGTCGGCGGTGACGAGGTGGCGGAAGGTGATGCGGATCGCCTCCAGATTGCCGCTCCGCCAGGCGCGCCAACTGTAGTAGGCAGAGCCCAGCCCGGTGCCGAACAGCAACGTGGAAGAGAGAATGTGCAGGGTCTTGAGCAGCAGGTAGAAACTCACGGCGAATGTTTCAGACCGGCTTGGCCACCATCAGCGCGAGAATAGCGATCACGCAGGCCAGCGCCAGCACGAAGAACGCCAGGCCGAACTTCCACTCACGCGCCACGTGGACAGCGATAGGTTCGCCGCTCGCCTGCGCCACCAGCGCCAGCTCGCGGACGCGCCACAGCCTCGTGGTGAACAGCAGCCAGAAAATCGTGGCGACGATCAGCAGGCAGGCACTGGCCAGCAGCCAGGTCTGCCCCAGCGGCCAGCCCGCGCTATGGACCATCTGCCAGCCGGTGACCGGCAGGCTGGCGATGCTGCCGGCAACCAGCACCCAGCCAGCCAGGCCGATGCGCTGCAGCGCGGTGGCGATCTTGCCGGCATCGCCGCCGCGCCAACTGCGCCAGCCGTACCAGGCCAGGCCGATGATCGCGAGCAACGGCAGCACCGCCGCGATACCGTGGAGGATTCGGAGGGTCTGGTAGCTTTCCATGATCATGCGTTCCTGTGAACAAATCCTGCGTTCAACGAAGACTAGCACCCAGCGCGAACACTCCGCTCCCCGGAGTCAGCCGAGGAACAGGCGATAGGCGGGGTTATCGCTCTCGTCCCAATAGGGATAGCCGATTTCTTCCAGCGCCTCGGCCACCAGGTGCTTCTCCTCCTCCGGCACCTGCAGGCCAGCGACCACGCGACCGTCGGCCGCGCCGTGGTTGCGGTAGTGGAACATGGTGATGTTCCAGCGCCCGCCCAGGCGGTTGAGGAAGTTGAACAGCGCGCCCGGACGCTCCGGGAACTCGAAGCGGAACACCTGCTCGCCGCTGACTCGCGGCGAATGACCGCCGACCATGTGGCGGATGTGCAGCTTGGCCAGCTCGTTGTCGGTCAGGTCGAGCACCGGGAAGCCCTGGCTACGCAGTTGTTCTACCAGCACCTCGCGCGGGTCGTTGTCCGGGTGGGTCTGCACGCCGACGAAGATGTGCGCTTCCTGGTCGGTGTTGTAGCGATAGTTGAATTCGGTGATCTGGCGCTTTCCGATGGCCTCGCAGAATGCCTTGAAGCTGCCCGGACGCTCAGGGATGGTCACCGCGATGATCGCCTCGCGCTTCTCGCCCAGTTCGGCGCGCTCGGCCACGTGGCGCAGGCGATCGAAGTTGATGTTGGCGCCGGAGTCGATCGCCACCAGAGTCTGCCCGCTGGCGCTCTCGCGCTCCACGTACTTCTTGATGCCCGCCACCGCCAGCGCGCCGGCCGGCTCGGTGATGGAGCGGGTATCGTCGTAGATATCCTTGATCGCCGCGCAGATTTCGTCGGTGCTGACGGTGATGACCTCGTCGACGTAATCCTTGCACAGCTCGAAGTTGTTCTGGCCGATCTGCGCCACGGCGACACCGTCGGCGAATAGCCCGACCTGGCCCAGCACCACGCGCTCGCCGGCGGCCATCGCGGCCTGCAGGCAATTGGAATCATCCGGCTCGACGCCGATGACCCTGATTTCCGGACGCAGGTACTTGACGTAGGCGGCAATGCCGGCGATCAGGCCACCCCCGCCGACCGGAACGAAGATCGCGTCCAGGCGGCCTGGATGCTGACGGAGAATCTCCATCGCCACGGTGCCCTGGCCGGCGATCACTTCCGGATCGTCGTAGGGATGGATGTAGACGTAGCCTTTCTCTTCCACCAGCTTGAGCGAGTGCGCCAGCGCCTCGGGGAAGGCATCGCCATGCAGCACCGCCTTGCCGCCGCGGGCGCGCACGCCCTGGACCTTCAGCTCCGGCGTGGTGCGCGGCATCACGATGGTTGCCTTGATCCCCAGCTCACGGGCCGCCAGCGCCACACCCTGGGCGTGGTTGCCGGCCGAAGCGGTGACGACGCCGCGCGCGAGTTCTTCCGGGGTCAGCTGCGCCAGCTTGTTGTAGGCGCCGCGAATCTTGAAGGAGTACACCGGCTGCAGATCCTCGCGCTTGAGGAGAATCTGGTTGCCCAGGCGCTCGGAGAGCTGGCGGGCGGGCTGCAGGGGCGTTTCCACGGCAACGTCGTAGACACGCGAGGTGAGGATCTTCTTGACGTATTGTTCGAGCATCGGAAGGGCTACATCGGCGGCTTTTTCGAGGATTTGCGAGTCTACTCCAGCCGGCGTCGCACGGGCCACCGAACAATCCGTACGGAGAAGACCGTAACAGTTGTCCGCCAGCGCAACACCGCCGCGTCCACCGCCGCTATAATTCGGCACCTCGACTTTCCCCCGGCGCCCGCGCGTCGACCAGCCAGAAGACAGTCCCCATGAACCAGGATCAGCTCAAGCAGGCAGTGGCCCAGGCCGCCGTCGACCACATTCTTCCGCACCTCGACAGCAAGAGCATCGTGGGCGTTGGCACCGGCTCCACAGCCAACTTCTTCATTGACCTGCTGGCCAGGCACAAGATGGAGTTCGACGGCGCCGTGGCCAGCTCCGAAGCCACCGCGCAGCGCCTGAAGGGCCACGGCATCCCGGTCTACGACCTGAACACAGTCAACGAACTGGAGTTCTACGTGGATGGCGCCGACGAAACCAACGAACGCCTGGAACTGATCAAGGGCGGCGGTGCCGCGCTGACCCGCGAGAAGATCGTCGCCGCGGTAGCCAAGCAGTTCATCTGCATCGCCGACGCCAGCAAGCTGGTGCCGATGCTCGGCGGCTTTCCGCTGCCGGTCGAGGTCATTCCGATGGCGCGCAGCCACGTGGCCCGCCAACTGGTGAAGCTGGGCGGCGACCCGGTGTACCGCGAGGGCGTGCTGACCGACAACGGCAACATCATCCTCGACGTGCACAACCTGCGGATCGACAGCCCGACAAGGCTGGAGGAGCAGATCAACAACATCGTCGGCGTGGTCACCAACGGCCTGTTCGCGGCGCGCCCGGCCGACGTGCTGCTGCTGGGCACCGCCGAAGGTGTGAAGACCTTCAAGGCCTGACGCCGCTCGGCGCCGTCCGCTGGATGGCGCCGCCCTTGTCGGCATGGCGGTCTACGCTGGGATTACCTCAAACCCCAGCGGAGATGCGGCATGGCCGGCAAGTACCACCTCAAGAAGGCCAGCGATGGCCAGTTCCACTTCAACCTGCACGCCAGCAACGGCGAGATCGTCCTGACCAGCGAGCTGTACAAGGCCAAGGCCTCGGTACAGGAAGGCATCGAGTCGGTACGCAGGAACTCCCAGCGCGAAGGCGCCTTCGAGGTGAAGGTGGCTTCCAACGGCAAGCACTACTTCGTCCTCAAGGCTACCAACGGCCAAGTCGTCGGCCAGAGCCAGATGTACGCCAGCCAGGCCAACGCCGAAGCTGGCGTCGCGGCGGTGAAGCGCTATGCGCCGGAGGCGGCGGTCAGCGACGAGAGCTGAAACGCCCCGTTTCGGTGAAAGCGCGGTGACACATGGCGAGCAAAGTCGGCCTGCCCGTCGCCTGTGTATCGCCATTGTTACAGCCGCGCGACATTGCCAGTCATTCAGGCGTCAAATACCAGGCATCTTCGACGAAACGGTCCATATCCTGCTTTCCTCGGCGCACGTGTTCTTCGATGCGCGACCCAACCGACACAAAGGAAAGTGCCGTGTTCAAACCATTAGCCGTTGCCGTAAGCCTGGGATGTGCCGCGCTGTCGGCCGATATCGACGCCTATGAATATGGGGACTATGCCGGGGACACCCTCGACAGCCTCATCAACGACTATCCTGGCCGCTACCGCGGCACGGCCAGTTTCGCCGGGGCCACCGGGCTGATGCAGTCGCGCCTGGGCTATGGCTACCAGACGAGCCTTCAGGATTTCACCTGGGCCGGCAACCGCAGCTCGCAGAATGTCATCGCCAGCGCGCCGGGCACCAGCGGCCAGTTCGTGGTACTGGGCGCGCACTACGACACCTACTACGGCCGCCCGACGCTGCAAGGGCTGGACGATAATGGCTCCGGAGCCGCCGTGCTGACCGAGATCGCCCGCAACCTGGGTGGCATCCCGCTGGAAAACGGCCTGGAAGTGGTCGGCTTCGGCGCCGAAGAAGAGGGGCTGCGCGGCTCCCGCGCCTACGTTGCCTCGCTCAGCGACGAGCAACGGGCCAACCTGCTGGGGATGATCAACCTCGACAGCCTGATCACCGGCGACAAGATGTACGCCCACGCTGGCTACAACAGCGTGGACAACCCGGCCCTGGCCGCCTATCGCGAGCAGGTCCTGCGCATTGCCGAGGAATTGAACATCCCGCTGTTCACCAACCCCGGGCTGAACGAGGAATACCCCGCCGGCACCGGCTGCTGCAGCGACGGCGAGAGCTTCGAAGGGCTGAACGTACCGGTGCTGTTCGTCGAGGCGACCAACTGGGAGCTGGGCGATCTGGACGGCTACCAGCAGACCGACAACCCCGCCATTCCGGGCGGCGCCACGTGGCACAACCCCACGCTGGACAACGAGCAGGTGCTCACCGGCGCCTTCGGCCAGGAGCGCATCGACCAGCGCCTGCGTGACTTCTCGCGTCTGCTCACCCGCCTGGTGCTGGAGCTGACCAATGCCGACCTGCTCGCCTCTACCGCTTCCGGCGGCGCAATGGCACGGCAGATGGAAGACCAGTTGCAGCGCCAGCACCAGGCCCTGGCCCGCCTGCACGACC
The DNA here is from genome assembly GCF_026686735.1 of Pseudomonas triclosanedens. Taxonomy (NCBI): domain Bacteria; kingdom Pseudomonadati; phylum Pseudomonadota; class Gammaproteobacteria; order Pseudomonadales; family Pseudomonadaceae; genus Pseudomonas; species Pseudomonas triclosanedens. Next base: position 5,863,299 of record NZ_CP113432.1, read on the forward strand.
GCCGCTGGATGGGGCTGTTGGGCGGCGCCCGCGAAGTGGGCAGCTTCGACGGCGAGATCGGCATCGAAGGAGAAACCACGCCGGAAAACGGCTTCGACATGCCCGGCGACCCTCGTTCGCACCGTGCCGGCGCGCACCTGCTGGGCGACTACCGGGCCAACGAGGCGCTGACCGTCGGCGGCAGCCTGAGCTTCCAGCGCAGCCGCGACAACATGGACCACAGCGCCCGCCTGGAAGCAGAAACCTGGCAACTCGGCCTCTACGGCCTGTTCAACGACGGCGGCCCGACCTGGCTGGCGGGCGAGCTGAGCGCCGGCTACAGCGACTTCGACAGCAAGCGCTCGGTCTACCTGAAAGCGAAGAACGGCCCGGTGCTACTGGACCAGACGCTCTCCGGCGACACCAACGCCTGGTTCTGGGGCGCCCGCGTCGACGGCGGCTATGACTTCGATATCGCCGGCATCAAGACCGGCCCTATCGGCGGCCTGGACTACGTGCACTACCGCATCGACGACTTCAATGAGGACGACGACCTGCGTACCGCGCTGGGCTACGAGAAGCAGGACTACGACTCGGTGGAAGCCAGCCTCGGCTGGGGCCTGCGCGGCGAGCTGCCGTTGGGCAACCGCATGGCCGTGCAGCCCTACGCCGGCGTGCGCTGGGTGAAGGAGCTGGCCGACGGGCGCCTGGACGACATCGCGCTGACCGCCCTGGGCGATGGCCGCACCCGCGTCGCCGATCTGGGCGACGTGGACAAGGACTTCGGCCGCGCTCAGGTTGGCGCCCTGCTGGCGGTCACCGAGCAGTTGGGCGTGTTCGCCGAGGCCAACTCGCGCTTCGCCCACAGCGAAGGCAGCCAGGCGTCCTACTCGCTCGGCGTGCAATGGCAGTTCTGAATCCACTTGGCGGAGGCGCTTACGGCGCTTCCGCCTCACGCTTCTTGAACACGTAGAACAGGTTGGGCTCGCTGACCAGGTACAGCGTGCCGGTATCGTCCAGCGCGATGCCCTCGGCCTGCGGCACGCTGCGGCGCAGCCCCTGCATCCCGCGCAGCAGCGATAGCGAGCTGATCGGCTCGCCTTCGGCGCTGAGCTCCAGCACCAGCCGCGATTCGTCGGAGAGCGCCAGCAGGTGGCCGCTGCGCTCGTCGTACTGCAGGCTGGACAGGTCCCGGACGAACAGGTTGCGGTTGTGCTTCAGGTCTTCCACCACGTGCACGGCGAAGGGTTGGTCACTGTGCACGTAAGGGAAGCCGCGCACTTCGTAGATGTGCACGGGATTACTCTCCTTGGCGACGAACAGGCGCTTGCCCGCCGAATCGTATGCCAGCCCCTCGAAGCCCCGGTTGCCGCCGCGGCCGACCGCGAGCGCCAACTGCTGCGCGTCCTCGATCCGCAGTTCCCGCGTGTCGTCGCGCAGGGTCACGCGGATCAGCCGTTGATGGGTCTCGTCGCTGATTACATAGACGTCGCGGCTGATGTATTCGATGGCCTCGGTGTCGCCGAAACCATGCAGGGGAATCTTGCGCAGCAGGTTGCCCTCAAGGGACAGCTCGATGATCTGCGCCGGCTTGTTGGTGACGGTGAACAAGGTCTGCCGGTCCGGATCGTAGGTCAGCGCCGAGACGTCATCGTCCAGGCCCTCGATCGGCTCCGCCTCCAGCACCACGCGGTAGTCCGGCAGCCACAGCGACTTGTCGCGCCAGACCTCGGCGTGCCGCCATTCCTCGATGGCGAACCAGGCGCGCTCGTAAACGCGCAACGCCTGTCCCATCCACAGCAGCGCGGCCAGAGCGACCAGCAGCAGGAGAATGACCAGACGGCGGGGTTTCAACAGACGGCGCATGGAGGGCTCGATGGATTCACAGTGGCCGCACAGCTTCGCAACCACGGCTGAAACCTACCTTAATGCCTGCACGGGAAATGCTTGCAGGCTAGAGTCAGGTTAGCGCAAGACCGATCGATCATTCGCGAAAGGCGTACCGATGGCTGTGTCCCTGCTTCCCGAACAACGCGCACAGGCCACGCTGCATACGGTGGTTCTGGCTACCGAGGTACTGCACCACGCAGGCGTCCCGCGCCAGCGCTTGCTGGAGGGCAGCGGCATCGCCGAGGCGGACCTGCTGACCCCGGAAAAATTCATCACCCACGCCCAGGAGCTGCGTGTCTTCGCCAACGCGCTGGGCTGCCACCACGACCCGGCGCTGGGGTTGTACCTGGGCCTGCGCATGCACGTTTCCGCCTACGGCATCCTCGGTTACAGCATGCTCGCCAGCCGCACCCTGCGCGATGCGCTGCAACTGGCGCTGTCCTTCCCCGACCTGCTCGGCACATACTTCCGCCTGGCACTGCAGGCCCACGGCGACGAAGTCTGGCTGAGCGCCGACGGCTACCGCTACGCGCCCGAGTTGACGGTGTTCAACACCGAACTCTGCCTGACCTCGATGCTCACGGTGATCCGCGACCTGCTCGGCGAGTCGGTGCGGCCGCGCCGCCTGCTGCTGGCCTATCGCCCTCCACTGCATGCGGCAACCTATACCGAACGGCTGGGCTGCCCGGTGGAGTTCGGCGCGCCAAGCAGTGCGCTGTGCCTGAGTCCCGCGCTGCTCGACCGGCCGCTACCGCTGGCCGACCCGGTGAGCTGCCACAACGGCGTACAGCAATGCCTGCGCATGAGCGCTACCCTGAGCAGCCGCGGCGACATGCTCGACCAGTTGCGCCAGCACCTGGCCAGCCACCTCCAGGACACGGCCAGCCTGGAGTCCGTGGCGCGCCACATGCACCGCTCCACCCGCACCCTGCGGCGTCATCTGCAACAACACAATACGAGTTATCAACAGGTGCTCGACGAAGTACGTTTCGACCGCGCCCGACAGTTGCTCAAGGACACCGACCTGCCCATCTACCTGATCGCGGAGCAGCTCGGCTACAGCGAAACCGCCAGCTTCCGCCACGCGTTCCAGCGCTGGAGCGGGTCGAGCCCGAGCCTGTATCGAGGCTGAGGCGCGAGCGCTATTGGCTGGATGGGTGGAGCGAAACGATAGAAATCCTGCCCCTCGCCACAAGCGACCTTTCCGCGTAGATGCCGGCCCCGGAAACTCTCCGGCACAGCAATCGGCTGACGCCCGAAATCCAGCGTTCCAGAGGGCGTTTTCAACTTGGCCTGATTTATCCCTTATTGGCCTGATCTATCGTTCTGCGCATCCGGCAGCTTGGTCATTATCAGTCCGCAGCTAGGTGAAACGGCCTCCAGAAACCGTAAAACCTCAACAATAACAACTGCTTAACTGCATGGTACCCGCATGACCAGCGCGATCACTATCGAGCGGATATGCATGGAGTTCGGTACACCCGGGCAAGGCCTCAAGGCCCTGGACGACGTGTCACTGGAAATCCGCGCCAACGAGTTCTTCACCCTCCTCGGCCCGTCGGGCTGCGGCAAGACCACCTTGCTGCGACTGATCGCCGGCTTCGAACAACCCTCCTCCGGCAGCATTCGCCTCTATGGCGACGCGATGGAAGGCCTCCCGCCTTTCCGCCGCCCGGTCAATACCGTCTTCCAGAGCTACGCCCTGTTCCCCCACATGACCGTGGCGCAGAACATCGCCTTCGGCCTGGAAATGCAAGGCAAGGATCGCGGCGACATCGACGCCACCGTGCAGAAGATGCTCGACCTGGTACGCCTGCCGGATGTCGGCAAGCGGCGCGCCGACCAGCTCTCCGGCGGCCAGCAGCAGCGCATCGCGCTGGCCCGCGCCCTGGCCAGCCGGCCCAAGGTGCTGCTGCTCGACGAATCCCTCTCGGCGCTCGACCTCAAGCTGCGCAAGGAAATGCAGATCGAGCTCAAGCGCCTGCAACACGAAACCGGCATCACCTTCATCTTCGTCACCCACGACCAGGAAGAAGCCCTGACCATGTCCGACCGCATCGCGGTGATGAGTCGCGGCAAGGTGATGCAGATCGGCACGCCGACGGAAATCTACGAAGCGCCGGTCAACCGCCTGGTGGCCGACTTCATCGGCGAAACCAACTTCCTCGAAGGCGAGTCCAGCAGCGAAGGCGTGCGCCTGCCCGACGGCCAAATCCTGCCGGCAGCCACCACGCAGCCGGGCAAGGTGACCCTGGCGATCCGCCCCGAACGCACCGAACTCGCGCAGGACGGCCAGCTCGAAGGCGTGGTGGAAACCATCGTCTACGTCGGCACCGATACCGTGTACCACCTCAACGTCGCCGGTCAGGGTGGCTTCCGCGTCCGCCAGCAGAACCGCGACGGCGCCCATTCCACCCACGCCCCGGGTGCTCGGGTACGGGTCCGCATACCCGCCACCGCAATACGGGTGCTGGCCGAATGAGTACACTGCGCGCACAAGCCGAACGGAAGTCCCTGCTCAATCGCCTGGCCCTGACCAGCCCGGCGATGATCATGCTGGTGGTGTTCCTCGTGCTGCCCCTGGGCATCATGTTCGCCGTGTCGATCCAGGCACCGGGGGACTACGGCGGCGTGAAGTGGGGCCAGCACACCGTCGAGGCCTACATCAACTTCCTCTGGGAGCGCGACCTGGACGACAGCCTGTCGTTCAACGCCGACTACCTGGGCATCTTCCAGCGCTCGTTCTGGCTATCGATCCTGACCACCCTGGGCTGCGTGCTGATCGGCTTCCCCACCGCGCTGTACCTGGCGCTGCAGGACGAACGCCGGCGCAACCTGCTGCTGTTCCTCGTCACCGTGCCGTTCTGGACCAACCTGCTGGTGCGGGTCTATGCCTGGATGCTGCTGCTGCGCAACGGCGGACTGATCGACGAGGGCCTGCACGGGCTGGGGTTTTCCAACGCATCGCTGGGCATCCTCTACACCGACAACGCGGTGATCATCGGCCTGCTCTACACCTACCTGCCATTCATGGTGCTGCCGATCTACACCAGCCTGGAGAAGATGGACTGGCGCCTGGTGGAGGCAGCCTTTGACCTCGGCGCCAACCGCTGGAAGGCGCTCAAGCGAATCATCATCCCGCTGGCCATGCCCGGCATCGTCGCCGGCTGCATCCTGGTGTTCATTCCCTCGCTGGGCAGCTACATCATTCCCGAGCTGCTCGGGGGCGGTAAGTCGCTGATGATCGGCAACCTGATCCAACTGCAGTTCGGCACGGCGCACAACTGGCCGTTCGGCGCGGCGCTGTCCTTCGCCCTGCTGGCCTTCGTGCTGCTGGCGATGCTGATCTACAGCATGCGGTTCAAGCAGGGCACGGCGGGAGGTCATCCATGAAGTCGGCCAATCCGCTGTGGCGCTTCACCGGGGTCAGGCCCGCCGCCTGGCTGTTCTTCGCCTTTCTCTACATCCCGATCTTCGTGCTGGTGGTGCTGAGCTTCAACAGCGGCCAGTCGGCCACGCTGTGGGAAAGCTTCAGCCTGAAATGGTACGCCGTGGTGGCGGATGACCCGGAGATCCTCCGTGCGGCGAAGAACTCGCTGATCGTCGCGACCCTGGCCACCGTCGTCGCCACCACCCTGGCGACGCTCGCCGCGCTGGGCATGCGCGGCCGTTCGTTCCGCGGGCAGACGCTGATGAGCGGCGTGCTGGGCCTGCCGCTGCTGGTGCCGGAGATCGTCACCGCCGTGGCGACCCTGATGTTCTTCGCCTTCATCGGCCTGAAGCTGTCGCTGTTCACCATTCTGCTGGCGCACATCGTGTTCTGCATTCCCTTCGCCTACCTGCCGATCCGCGCCCGTCTCGAAGGCATGGACCCCAGGCTGGCGGAAGCGGCGGCAGACCTCTATGCCTCGCCGTGGAAGACCTTCTGGAAGGTGACCTTCCCGCTGCTGACACCGGGGATCGTGTCCGGGGCGATGCTGGCGTTCATCATTTCGATGGACGACTTCGTCATCACCTACTTCGTCGCCGGTGCTGGTGCAACCACCCTGCCGGTATACATCTTCAGCTCCATCCGAATGGGGATTTCCCCGAAGATCAACGCCATATCTTCAATAATACTGTTGATTTCCATCGCGTTCGTTGCGTTGTCGTACTACGTCGGCCAGCGTCGCCGCTGACCTCCTGCCGCCAAACAAAACAACATTGCAAGGAGCTTCACCGATGAAATTCCGCCGTACTCCCTTCGCCCGCACGCTCGTCGCCGCCAGCCTGTTGCTGGCGGGCAGCGCCCACGCCGACGGCACCCTGCACTTCGCCAACTGGTCCGACTACTTCCCGCCGGAACTGTTGAAGAAGTTCGAGAAAGACACCGGCATCCACGCCACCCTCGACTCCTACGACAGCAACGAAACCCTGCTGGCCAAATTGAAGGCCGGCGGCGGCGCCTACGACGTGGTGGTGCCGTCGGACAGCTTCATCGAAATCTTCGTCAAGGAGGGCCTGCTGCAGAAGCTCGACAAATCGCAGTTGCCGAATCTTGCCAACCTCAAAGACAAGTTCAAGACCCTGACCTACGATCCGGGCCACGACTACTCCGTGCCTTACCTTTGGGGCTCCACCGGCTACAGCTACGACAGTGCCAAGGTGCCGGGCGGCAAGCTGGATGAAAGCTGGAAACCGTTCTTCGAACCGCCGGCCGAACTGAAGGGCAAGGTCGTGGCGCTCAACTCCATTGAGGAGCTGTATGCCCCGGCGTCCTACTACCTGGGCGTCGACGAGTGCACCGAGGATCCGAAAGAAGCTGCGAAGATCCAGGATCTGCTGCTCAAGCAGAAGCCGATGCTGGCCATGTACAACAGCGACGGCACCATCGAGCGCATGGCCGCCGGCGAAGTATCCATGCACCAGCAATGGAACGGCGCCTTCCACCGCGCCCATGCCCAGCGCGACAGCCTTGTCTACGTCTATCCGAAAGAAGGCGTACGCCTGTTCATCGATAACCTGACCATTCCAAAGGATGCCACCAACATCAAGGAAGCCCACGCCTTCCTGAACTGGATGATGCAGCCGGAAAACATCGCCCTGGCCTCCAACTTCGCCAAGTACAACAACGCCATCGAGGGCTCCGACAAGTACATGGACAAGGAGCTGTTCGACGATCCGGCGATCAACACCCCGGCAGACAAGCTCGACCGCCTGAAGCCCTTCAAGCTCTGCTCGCCCAAGGCCCTGCAACTGCGCTCCAAGGTCTGGACCAAGCTGAAGAAGTGACCCGGAAGTCACCCGGCGCGGCGGTGCGCGCCGGGTGTTCCTGACAGACAATTTGGCCATCTCGATCCCTTTTTGACCCTTTGCAGGGTTCTGCCCGGCAACCGGCGGTTGCTAGAGTCGGGCAGCTCGCGCAGGGAGCGGCTGGAAAGGCGGCCAGCCCCGACGCCACCGAAGTGGCGCTGGGAAATCCCGAGGGAACGCGAGCGCGTTATCCACAAGAACAAAGTCCCAGAGAACGCCCATGACCAGCTTTTGCGTCACCCTGCAGCACAGCCCCTCATTCCTCGCCCGTCGTCGTCGCTGCGGCTGATCCGTAGCCAGACGACTCGTGGACGGCCACCGAGCGCCGCCCACCATCGCGCTCTCACACAAGAAGCCAGAACAATCGCGAGGAATTTCCCTATGGCCAGCCAACACAGCGCCAGCTCCACCCACACCCAACAAGGCGTCCCGGCGGCGTCCGATACCCGTCTCAAACGTGCACTGGGGCTACCCGCCCTGGTCTTCTTCGGCCTGGTCTACATGGTCCCGCTGACCATGTTCACCACCTACGGCGTGGTCACCGAGATGACCGGCGGCCGTACCGCCAGCGCCTACCTGATCACCCTGCTGGCGATGCTGTTCACCGCGGCCTCCTACAGCTTCATGGTGCGCAAGTACCCCATCGCCGGTTCGGCGTACTCCTACTCCAGCCTGAGCTTCGGTCCGGCAGTCGGCTTCCTGTCCGGCTGGTCGCTGCTGCTCGACTACCTGTTCCTGCCGATGATCAACTACTTGCTCATCGGCCTGTTCATGAACATCGCCTTCCCGGAAATCCCGGCCTGGGTCTTCGTGGTCGCCTCCATTGCCCTGGTGACCGTGCTCAATGTCGTCGGCATCAGCCAGGTGGCGGGCATGAGCAACATCATCGTCGGCGCGCAGATCGTCTTCGTAGTGGTGTTCGTCGGCATGTCCATCAAGAGCCTGGGCGGCGGCGCGCCGATCGACCTGAGCCTGCCCTTCGTCGGCGATGGCACCCAGCCGGGCTTCGCTCCGCTGATGGCCGGCGCTGCGGTGCTGTGCCTGTCGTTCCTGGGCTTCGACGCGGTTTCCACGATGGCCGAGGAAACCCGTGACGCCCGCCGCGACATCCCCCGAGCCATCATCATCACCACCGTCCTGGCGGGCCTGCTGTTCACTCTGCTGGCGATCATCAGCCAACTGGTGTTCCCCGGCAGCGTATTTCAGAACGCCGACTCGGCGGCCAACGAAGTGATGCTCAAGGTCGGTGGCCAGTTCCTCGGCAACTTCTTCACCTCCGCCTACATCGCCGGCTGCATCGGCTCGGCGTTGGCATCGCAGGCATCGGTATCGCGGATCATCTTCACGATGGGCCGCGACGGCATCCTGCCGCGCAGTCTGTTCGGCGTCCTCCACGCGCGCTTCCAGACCCCGGTGGTGGCGATCCTCGCCGTCTCCGCGTTCTCGCTGCTGGCGATCGTGCTGGACCTGACCACCCTGGCCTCGATGATCAGCTTCGGCGCCCTGGTTGCCTTCTCCGTGGTCAACCTGGCGGTAATCCGCACCTATCTCGGCGTCGAGCGCCGTCGCGGTGCCGCCAACCTGCTGACCTACGGCCTGGTGCCCTTCATCGGCCTGTGCCTGACCCTGTGGCTGTGGACCAGCCTGTCGCAACTGACGCTGATCGTGGGCCTGAGCTGGTTCGCCGTCGGCTTCACCTACCTGGCAGTACACACCGGCGGATTCCGCCGCAAGGCGCCGAGCGTGAACTTCGAGGAAAACGCATGACCCTGTGTTCGACCCGGCGGCGCGCCGGGTCGAACACGCCCTGACAACCGGAACCAGCGGGCGCCACCAGGCGCCATGAGGAGCGCGTGATGTTGACGATCTACACCGACGACCATCGCTTGCACCACGGTCAGCACGAGCTGATCGGCGGCCAGTTCACCCCCTGCTTCGAAAAACCCAGCCGTGCCGACATGGTGCTGGACCGGGTCAAGGCGGTGAAGCTCGGCGACATCCAGGCCCCGCGTGACTTCGGGCTGGAGCCGATCCTGCGGGTGCATGACGAAGGCTTCGTGCGCTTCCTGCAACACGCCTGGCGCGACTGGCTGGCCACCGGTCGGACCCACGACATGCTGCCCATCGCCTGGCCAACCCGGCGCCTGCGGCAGAAGGAGCCCGACAGCATCGACGGCCGCCTGGGCTACTACTCCTTCGACGCCGGCGCACCGATCACCGCCGGCACCTGGCAGGCGATCACCAGTTCGGTGAACGTCGCCATGACCGGCCAGGCCGAGTTGGCCAAGGGCGCGCGCTCGGTATTCTCGCTCTGCCGTCCGCCGGGACACCACGCCTCGGCTGACTTCATGGGCGGCTACTGCTTCCTCAACAACGCAGCCATCGCCGCCCAGTCGATCCTCGACCAGGGTGCCAGCAGGGTTGCGATCCTCGACGTGGACTATCACCACGGCAATGGCACCCAAGACATCTTCTACGACCGTGCCGACGTGCTGTTCACCTCGATCCACGGCGATCCGCGCTTCGAATACCCGTACTTCCTCGGCTACGCCGACGAGAAGGGCCAGGGCGTGGGTGAAGGCTTCAACTTCAATTACCCGCTGGCGTCGGGCAGCGACTGGTCGGTATGGAGCCTCGCGCTGCAGGCTGCGATCCGGCAGATCTCGGCCTACAGGCCGGACGTGCTGATCGTGTCGCTGGGCGTGGATACCTTCAAGGAAGACCCGATCTCCCAATTCAAGCTGGACAGCCCGGACTACCTGCGTATGGGCGAAGCCATCGGCCGCCTCGGCCTGCCGACCCTGTTCGTGATGGAAGGCGGCTACGCAGTAGAGGAAATCGGCATCAACGCCGTGAACGTGCTGCAGGGCTTCGACAGCATCGGCTGATCTCACCGCCCTGCTGGAAACAGAAAAGCCGCGCCGGGGATGGGGTTCCCGGCGCGGCTTTTTGTCGGCCCTGGGGCGCGAATTACTGCAGGATTTCTACACGGTCCACGTCGATATCGGTGGCCTTGCGGTTGTGGTGGTCGACCTCGCCGGTCAGACGCACCTTGGTGCTCTCGGAAACCGAAGCGCCTGCCGGCCAGTCGTCATGGTCAATCTCGACCTGGATGGTGCCGGTGGCGTCCTTGAATTCGTAGTGCTCGCCGTGCAGACGCTTGGTGATGACGCCTTCCAGCACTGCCGGGGTATCGTCGGCTGCACTCTGCGCCTGCTTGACGGTGGTGACCTGGGCAGCCGCTGCGGGTTTGGCGGCATCGCTGCCCGGACCGGTGTAACCGGCGGCCAGGGTGATAGTGGAGAACAGGCCAGCGGCAGCGATCAGGGGGAGATGACGAAGTTTCATGGATTGGCCTCCTGGGGCGTTTTCGATGGGTTCAGCTTAGGGCCGGTGGCTGAAATCAGCCTGAATCCGGACTTAACCCAAACTTAAAGCCATCCGCCTTCCATCCAGCCGTTCCAGATCAATTCGCCCCAGCCTGCTCCGGCTCGCGCTTGAACACGTAGAACAGGTCCGGCTCGCTGACCATGTAGATGGTGCCCTGCTCGTCGATGGCCACACCTTCGGCGCGCGGAATCTTCTCATGCAGCCCATTCAGCCCGCCCAGCAGGCTGATGAAGCTGACGGGTTCGCCCTTCTCGTCCAGTTCCAGCAACAAGTGCGACTCCGCCGACAGCACCAGGGTGTGCCCAGTGCGCGGATCGATGCTCAGCGCCGAGACGTTGCGCATGATCAACTGGCCACTGGGCATCGCCTGCAATGCCCCGTGCAGCGAGGCGCTACCGTCGCTGGCCAGGCTGAACAGGGCCAGCGGGTCGCGCTCCTGCCCCAGCACCAGGCGCTGTTGGCGCGGATCCCAGGCGATGCCCTCGATGCCTTTGTTCTTCTTGCCGCGCGGGCCGAGATCGAAGCTGGACAGCTTTTCGGTACTCAGTTCGCGGGTCTGCGGGTCGACATGGAAGATGGTCAGGGAATTCTTGCGCTCGTCGGTCACGGCGATATTGCCATTCTCCATCACCGCGACACCTTCCGGGTTGGACATGCCCAGCAGCGGGATGACCCGCAGCACGTCGCCGGTCAGCGACAGCTCGGCGAGCAGCGGCTTCTTGCCGGTCACGGTGAACAGCGTTCGAGTCACCGGGTTGTATGCCAAGTCCGACGTCTCCTGCCCCTCGATGCCTCCCTTGAGCGGCTTGGCCTGGATCACCGCACGGTAACCTGGCAGCCAGATGCTCTCGGCACGCTCCTGCTGGCTGGCGTCCTGCTCATGCAGCCAGAGGCGGGCGCGATCATCCCAGTGGAAGAGGAAAGTCAGCACGCCGAGCACGACGAGGGCAAACAGCAGCGCAAGCAGCAACCAGCGCGGACGGAGGATGGACATGGTCATGGCGACTCTTGTTGGCAGACACGGACTGGGCGCCCCGCAACAAGCGAAGGCCGCACAAACGGCGGCCTTCGGCGGGACAGCGGGTTAGAGCACGCGGCTTTCGAAACGGCTGGCGCCCGGAAGTTCCAGCACCAGTACATTTCCGCTGTGCAGCGGGCCGACGCCTACTGGCGTTCCAGTGGACACCACATCGCCCGGCTGCAGCGAAAAGTGCCCGCAGATATGCTGGATCAGCGGCACGATGGGGTTGAGCATGTCGCGGCTGTTGCCGTCCTGGCGGACTTCGCCGTCGATGCTCAGGCGGATGCCGATGTCGGTCGGATCCGGGAAGTGGTCGGCGCTGACGAAGGGCGCAAGCACGAAGGCGCCGTCGAACGACTTGGCCAGCTCCCAGGGCAGCCCCTTCTCCTTCAGCTTCGCCTGGACATCACGCAAGGTCAGGTCCAGCGCAGGCGCATAGCCGGAGATGGCATCCAGTACTTCCTCGGCGCTGGGCTGGCGCGACAGCGGCTTGCCGATCAGCACGGCGATCTCCGCCTCGTAGTGCACCGAACCGCGGTCCTCGGGAATGGCGAATCCGCCGGCGTGGGACACGGTGCAGGAGCCCGGCTTGATGAACAGCAGCGGCTCGGTCGGTACCGGGTTGTTCAGCTCCTTGGCGTGTTCCGCGTAGTTGCGGCCGACGCACACCACCTTGCCCAGGGTGAAATGGATCGGCGTGCCGTCGACATACTGATGCTGGTAACTCATGACCGACTCCTGAACGGATGGAATAGATGATCGGCGCGCAGGCTCGCAACCCGCACGGCGCCCGCATCCTTGTGGTTCCGCACACCCTGTCCGTGGGCGCTGGACGTGAGAAGGGCCGGAGAACCGGCCCTTCTGGAAAGCGACTTACTCGGTGAAGATCTTGCCGGGGTTCATGATCCCGTTGGGATCGAACACCGCCTTGACCGCCTTCATGTAGCCGATTTCAGCCTCCGAGCGAGAGTAACCCAGGTAGTCGCGCTTGGTCATGCCCACGCCGTGCTCGGCGGAGATCGAGCCGTTGTACTTCTGCACGGTCTCGAACACCCACTTGTTGACGGTCGCGCATTTGGCGAAGAACTCGTCCTTGGTCAGGTTCTCGGGCTTGAGGATATTCAGGTGCAGGTTGCCATCGCCGATGTGGCCGAACCAGACCACTTCGAAGTCGGGGTAGTTGGCCGCGACGATATCGTCGATGTCCTTGAGGAAGGCCGGGACCTTGCCGACGGTGACGGAGATGTCGTTCTTGTACGGCGTCCAGTGGGAGATGGTCTCGGAGATGTACTCGCGCAGCTTCCACAGGTTCTGCAGCTGCTGTTCGCTCTGGCTCATCACGCCATCGAGCACCCAGCCCTGCTCTACACAATGTTCGAACGTCGCCAGCGCCTCGTTGGCCACTTCCTCGGTGCTCGCCTCGAATTCCAGCAGCGCATAGAACGGGCAGTCGGTCTCGAAGGCCGGCGGCACGTCGCCACGGGCCATGATCTTGGCCAGGGCCTTGTCGGAGAAGAACTCGAAGGCGGTCAGGTCCAGCTTGTTCTGGAAGGCGTGCAGCACCGGCATGATCGAGTCGAAGTCCGGAGTGCCCAGGACCATCGCGGTGAGGTTCTTCGGCGTGCGCTCCAGGCGCATGGTGGCCTCGACCACGAAGCCCAGGGTGCCTTCGGCGCCGATGAACAGCTGGCGCAGGTCGTAGCCGGTGGCGTTCTTGATCAGGTCCTTGTTCAGCTCCAGCAGGTCGCCCTTGCCGGTGACGACCTTCAGGCCGGCCACCCAGTTGCGGGTCATGCCGTAGCGAATGACCTTGATCCCGCCGGCATTGGTGCCGATGTTGCCGCCAATCTGGCTGGAACCGGACGAAGCGAAGTCCACCGGGTAGTACAGGCCGTGCTCTTCGGCGAAGGTCTGAAGCTGCTTGGTGATCACGCCCGGCTGGCAGACCACGGTGCGATCGAATTCGTTGAATTCCAGCACCTTGTTCATATAGTCGAAGGCCACGACCACCTCGCCATTGGCGGCGACGGCGGCGGCGGAAAGACCGGTACGGCCGCCGGAGGGCACCAGCGCGACCTTGTGCTCGTTGGCCCAGCGAACGATGGCCTGGACCTGCTCGGTGCTCTTGGGGAAGGCGATCGCCAGCGGCGCCGGGGCGAAATGCTTGGTCCAATCCTTGCCGTAGGTGTCGAGGGAATCGGCGTCTGTCAGCAGCTTCCCGGCATCCAGCAGGGGCTTGAGCGATTCGATCAGGGCGTCGCGGGTCATTGGAGGAACTCTCAAATGGTTCATGGTCGTCCTGAGAACAGCTCAGGTCGCAACCGGGCAAGGAAAAGGGAGAACATGCTAGCATACGCACCCCACGCAGATCGCCACCTGGCGCCGAGCTGCCTGGCACCGGCCGGTTCGGCCAGAGCTATTGGTTTTCTAGCCACTCTCCCGGGACTACAGGTTCAAAGCAGATGAGCAAGACTTCTCTCGACAAGAGCAAGATCAAATTCCTTCTCCTTGAAGGCGTGCACCAGAACGCCGTCGACACCCTCAAGGCAGCCGGCTACTCCAACATCGAGTACCTCAAGACCGCCCTGTCCGGTGACGAGCTGAAGGAAAAGATTGCCGATGCGCACTTCATCGGCATCCGCTCGCGCACCCAACTGACCGAAGAAGTCTTCGACGCTGCCAAGAAGCTGATCGCCGTTGGCTGCTTCTGCATCGGCACCAATCAGGTCGACCTGAACGCGGCCCGCGAGCGCGGTATCGCCGTATTCAACGCCCCCTACTCCAACACCCGCTCGGTTGCCGAACTGGTGCTGGCCGAGGCCATCCTGCTGCTGCGCGGCATCCCGGAAAAGAACGCTTCCTGCCACCGTGGCGGCTGGATCAAGTCCGCAGCCAACTCCTTCGAGATCCGCGGCAAGAAGCTGGGCATCATCGGCTACGGCTCGATCGGCACCCAGCTTTCGGTCCTCGCCGAAGCCCTGGGCATGCAGGTGTTTTTCTACGACGTAGTCACCAAGCTGCCGCTGGGTAATGCCCAGCAGGTCGGCAATCTGCACGATCTGCTCGGCATGTCCGACATCGTCTCGCTGCACGTGCCCGAGCTGCCGTCCACCCAGTGGATGATCGGCGAGAAGGAAATCCGCGCCATCAAGAAGGGCGGCATCCTGATCAACGCCGCGCGCGGCACCGTGGTAGAGCTGGACCATCTGGCTGCCGCGATCAAGGACGAGCATCTGATCGGCGCCGCCATCGACGTGTTCCCGGTCGAGCCCAAGTCCAACGACGAAGAGTTCGAAAGCCCGCTGCGCGGCCTGGATCGCGTGATCCTGACCCCGCACATCGGCGGTTCCACCGCCGAAGCCCAGGCCAACATCGGCCTGGAAGTGGCCGAGAAGCTGGTCAAGTACAGCGACAACGGTACCTCGGTATCGTCGGTCAACTTCCCGGAAGTGGCCCTGCCGTCGCATCCGGGCAAGCACCGCCTGCTGCACATCCACGCCAACATCCCGGGTGTGATGAGCGAAATCAACAAGGTGTTCGCCGACAACGGCATCAACATCTCCGGCCAGTACCTGCAGACCAACGACAAGGTCGGCTACGTGGTGATCGATGTCGACGCCGAGTACTCGGACCTGGCGCTTGAGAAGCTGCAGCACGTGAACGGCACCATCCGCAGCCGCGTCCTGTTCTGAGCCAAGACCTGTTGCGCTTCGGCGAGACAGGACCTCAGAGACGGCAAATAGATACAGCGGTAAAAGAAAAAGGAGGCCTCGGCCTCCTTTTTCATGCCCGCGAAAAGATCACTTCACGTTGACGGTGATCTTCTGCGACTCCACCGGCGGGTCGAGCGGGATGTGGTTCTTGTCGCCCACCAGCAATTGCAGGGTGTGCTTGCCCGGCGGCAGGGTTACTTCGGTCTCGGTCTGGCCCTTGCCGAAGTGCTTGATGCTGTCGGTCATCGGTAGCGGCAGGTTCATCACCGGCTGCTCCTTCAGATCGATCAACAGGTGATGGTGGCCGGTCGCCGGCGAATCGACGCCTGCCGGAGCCACGCCCATGCCCTTGAGGCCGAATTTGACGGTGAAGGTCTTGTCGACCGTGGCGCCGTCGGCCGGCTCGATGAAATACACCTTGGCGCCTTCCGGTGCCGGCGTACGCGGCAGATCCGCAGCGACCGCGGATGCGCCGACAAACAGCGCAACCAGGCCAAGGCAAGGCAGCATGGTTCTCATGGGTTTCTCCTTCTTCTCGGGAATCGGGAAGACGGCCCGCTCAGACCGGACCGTTCGCCCGCATGGACCCACAAGCATAGGCGTCCGAGCCGCAGGCTCAAGCAAAAGAATGCTTCGCGAGGTGTCGGCGACCGCTCTAGCCCCCGGCTTCCAGCCCGGCCAGGCAGACTGCCGCAGCATCCAGCTCCTCTTCGCTGAACACCAGCACCCCCATGCGCTTGAGCGCCGCGGCGGTGACACCCTCCCCGGCCACACGCTGGCCGCTGAAGGTGCCGTCGTAATTCTCTCGGTTACCGCAGGACGGGCTGCGCGCCTTCAACACCGCAAGGCGGATATCGTGGTGCCGAACCAGCTTCACCGCCGCCTCGGCACCGGCCAGGAAAGCGTGGCTGACATCCTGGCCATCGACAGTCACCACCGGGCTCGTCCGCTCCAGCACGGCCAGCCCCTGGCCGCCGGGAATTTCCGCTGGCGCACGCGGCGTCGGCAATCCGCCGGCCACCTCCGGGCACAACGCCACCACGCGCCCCTGCGCCAGCCAGCGCGTCAGCAGGTCGAACGGACCGTGCGCGCCACCGTCGTAGCGTACGCGGTGTCCGAGCAGGCATCGGCTGACAAGAACCTTCTGCATGGGCCATTCACTCCATTTCGAATGCCACAGACTAGCCGCTCACTTCTTTCGGGTCACGCCGAGTAACACGACGTTCATCGGTGATCTGTCGCATGGAATTTCGAGCCCGCCGAAAGTCGGGCGGCAACGCCACTACCAGTCGTCGGACTCGCGCGACAGCACAACCTTCGGCGGGAACAGCCGGTCGGCACTGGCCGCCCATCGGGCGCCTGACCAGACTGACGCACCCCCAACCGCCAGGAGCCCCCGTCATGACCCGCCTGTTCGCCCTGTCCGCCGCCGCCGCGGCACTCTTCCACCTCTCAAGCAGCCAAGCCGCCCTCGAAGCCCTGGACAATGAGAGCCTCGGTGCGATCACCGGACAGGACGGCATCAGCATTCGCGCCGACGTACAGGCACGCATCGACAGCGCCGCCTGGAATGACGACGGCGGCAGCGTTTCGCTGCGCAACGTGTACATCGACAACGGCTGCGTGAAGACCGGCGACTGCCCGGACGGGCGTGGCGGCAGTCTGCCCTTCGGCGCCGCCAAGCTGGGCCTGAGCCTGCCGATCTTCGGCATCGAGCAGCCGACCCTGCAGGTCGACGTGGTGAAAAGCTCCAGCGGCACGCAGCAACTGGCGCTCACGCTGCCCGACCTCTCCACCATCAACAAGCAGCTCAATGCCAGCGGATTGCCGTCACAGACCATCCGCCTGCGGATCAGGGGGGATCTCTACGTCGGCAACGGGCGGCTGGGGACACTGGAAGTGCGCGATATCCAGGACATCAGCGGCACCATCAAGGTCTGGGGGCACTGAGCTCCCGTCTCAGAACGATCCGCGACGGCGGAACCAGCCAGTCAGCGACAGGCGCTCATGGCTGGCCGGCAGCACTTCGTGGGGAAAGTCGCCGGACAGGAACACCGCGAGGCGGCCAGCGAGCGGCGCCAGGTCCAGCACCTGCTCGTCGGGCAGGTACATGCGCAGCGCTCCGCCTTGCTCCTCTCGCCAGTCCGCGTTGAGGTAGAACACCGCCGTCACGGTACGACGATCATCGTCGCGGAACCGGTCCAGATGCTTCTGATAGAAGGAACCTGGCGGATAGAGGGCGAAATGGCCCTCGAAATCCTCCAGCCCGAGGAACAGCGTGCGGTTGAGGGTTAGCCGCAGGGTGTCCAGGGCGGACAGGTAGTGATCACACGCCTCCGACTGCCCCGGCTCCAGCCAATGGATGCGGTCGCCGCGAATACCCTCACGCACCGCCTGCCCATCGCCACGACCGACGGCTGCGGCGGCGAGCAGGCCTTCGCTCGCGCGGGTACGGCACTCCGCCGCCAGCGCGGCGATGAGCGATGCAGGAAGAAACGCGTCCTGAACGGACCAACCCCTCTCGGCGAGGTCGTCGGCAATGAGCTGCAGCAGGGAGAAATCGGCGTCAAGATTCATGGCGCATTGTAACGTCCGACGCCAGTGGCTCGACAAGCAGGGCAAGCCTTGCCGACAATAGCCCCGGCGAGCGAACCCTGCCGCCCAAAAGGAGTTGCAATGCGCGTACTGCTGGCCCTCACTCTTCTGGTCCTGGGCATGCCTGCCCTGGCCGACAACTACCAGCGCCTCTACCAGGCCGCCGGTTGGCCCGAGCAGCGTGCACACTTCAACGACGCCTTGCACGCCGCACAGAAGCGCTACCAGGGCAACCTGCCACCGGCGCTGTACCAGGCGCTGGTGGACAACAGCAATCGCCGCTTCGCCCCCGCCGACATCGACCAACGTGCGCTGGCCAGCCTTCGCCAGAGCCTGCCCGACAGCACCTCGGCACTGAATTTCTTCGAGTCTCCGCTGGGCCGCAAGGTCAGCGCTGCGGAAACCTTCGCCACCCGCAGCGACCAGTTGCAGAAGAGCGCCAATGGCCTGCCACGCCAGCAGGCCAGCGAGGCACGCCTGCAGACGATCCAGCGACTGAGCCAGATCCTGCCGGCCCGCGAGGCAGGGGCGGAAGTCAGCCTGGCGCTGGCCAGCGTCGCCGCCGACAGCCTGAGCCAGATGCTCCCCGGCCTGCTCGGCCAGGGCCAGGCCCAGGGCATGCTGGAAGGCCAGCGGCAGAAGTTGATGGAGCAGATCGGCGCGGACCTCGATAACACGCTGCTGTATGTCTATCGCGGCCTTTCCGATGCCGAACTCGCCCAATTCGCAGCGTTTGGCGAATCTCCCGCGGGACGCGACTACTACCGTGCCGCCCTCACCGCACTGCGCGCCGGGCTGTCCGTCTCCCCCAGCGAACAGTGATCAGAATTTACCTACCGCGTTTTTGGACCACTCCGAGGAACATTCTCTTCAGAATCACTCTCGCTGTTCAGGGGGTGGCGTCTGAGGAAAATGGCGCAAGGAATAATGGACACACCCCGTGGCAGCTCCGCAGCGGTTAGCTCAACCGCTCGCTCAGAAAGTCGAAATACCGCCTCCGCAATACCTCACTCTCGTTCGCCAGATGGTGCCGCGCACCGCTGAGCAGCAGACACTCGATCCGCTCGAACTTGTCTTCCAGCACTTTCAGGTTATACCGCCAATCCACCGTTTCATCGGCGTCGCCCTGCACCACCAGGAGACTCTGTGACCCCGGCGCGGCTGATTCGATGTGCGGAATCCAGCGGGCCAGCGCCCCTACCCAGGCAGTTGGCAGCGTTCGCGGCTGCAGCGGATCACGATTCTGCAAGAACTCCAGGAACTCCGCATCGCTGGAGTTAGCGGTGAAGCGGCGCGGTATCGAATCAACGAATGGCCGCAGCACCTGATAGCTCAGCTTCGACCAGCCCCAGGCGCGTGGCCGTACCAGCGGCGCCAGCAGAATGGTTCGCCCAAGCTCCGGTCTCGCGTCACCGGTCAGCAGATAGTCGAGCAGGATCGCCCCGCCAGTGCTCTGCCCGCACAGATGCCAGGGCTGCGGCAGACCCAGCGCCTGCGCCTGGCCGAGCAGCCCGGCCAGCACCGCCTGGTACTCGGAAAAATCCCCGATGCTGGCAACCTTCCCGCCCGACAGGCCATGTCCCGGCAAGTCGCAGGCCAGCACGGCGAAGCCCATGCCCAGCGCCCAGTCGATCACGTGCCGGTACAGCCCCATGTGGTCGTAATAGCCATGCAGCAGCAGCAACGTTCCGCGCGCCCACTGGGGGCGCCAGAACTGCGCCGCGATCTGGTAGCCGGCTGCCTCGAAGGTGCCCAGGCGGGTCTGTGCACCGGGGTAGCGCGACACCAGATCGAGACCGTAGAAACGCTGGTACAGCACGATTCCGCTCTCGGTCGTATCCGCGGTCAGTGGTCGCAGGCGGGGACGCAGCAGATTGGGCTGGAACGCTTCAGTCATGGGGGTTTCGCTTCTCGGCAAGGCTAGGGTGGAAAATCTGGCGCTTGTGCGGGATATTCAGCCGCGACCGTCCTCATGGCAAGCTAGGCGGCTATCTTACCGGCTATGTGACTGGGGACCGACATGGCTACCCGTAACAAGAAACTGATCACTTGGCTCGTCGCAGCCCTTTGCCTCGCCGTCCTGCTCAGTACCTACTGGTGGTACGAGAAGCGCTTCATCCGGCCATTCAGCGACCAGCCCCAACTGTTCTCCGGCGACCACCTGATGCTGCCAGCGCAACTGGCCGGGCCAGGGCACATTCGTCTCGTCCACTTCTGGGACCCGGCCTGCCCCTGCAATGTCGGCAACCAGCAGCATCTCGCCGAGCTGATCGATCGCTTCGGCCCGCAAGGCGTGGACTTCTATGCGGTGCAGAAGCCCGGCAGCCACGGCCAACTGCCCGACACCCTGAAGCACATGCAGGTACTGCCCACACTGCCCGGCGCGGCAAGCCTGCCAGCCAGCCCCGCTGTGGCGATCTGGGATTCCCAGGGCAATCTCGCCTATTTCGGGCCCTACAGCGAAGGTGCGGTATGTACCTCCAGCAACAGCTTCATCGAGCCGATCCTCGATGCACTGGTACAGGGACGACGCGTGCAGGCCACCCATACCCTCGCGGTCGGCTGCTATTGCCCCTGGGACAATGCGAGGCACTGAGCCTCATCAACACCGTCAATGCGCAATCCATGACTACACTTGCAGCGCCGGCCCATGAAGGGCCGCTCGCCATCAAGGAGTTCATATGCGTCTTCATCCCGCCCTCGCCCTGTGCGCCGTATTCAGCCTGCCTTTCGCCGCCCACGCCGACGACCAGGCCCCCAGCAGCAGCCAGGTCATGAGCGACCACAAGCAGGCGATCGATAACCGCCTGGCCGACATCGACTACAAGCGCAAGCGCATCGTCGAGGCCAACATGGCACTCGATCCGAAGGAAACCGAGAAATTCTGGCCGATCTACAACAGCTATCGCACCGAGGCGGACAAGCTGAGCAAGGAAACCCTGAAGATCATCCTCGACTACGCCAAGAGCTATAACACCGGCGCAGTCAGCGACGAGGACGCAACCAAGCTGCAGAAGCGGGTACTGGAGCTGCAGGATGACAAGCAGGAGCTGAAGGAGAAGTACCTCAAGCGCATCGCCAAGGAGGTCTCGCCCAAGCGCTCCCTGCGCTTCCTGCAGATCGAGGACCAGCTCGACGCAATGGCCCTGCTGGACGTGACCCGGGAAATCCCCCTGGCCCAGTAAGCGGCCTCAGGACTCGGCGACGCCTCCGCGCAACCGCTGCCGGTAGCGCTCCGGCGGCGCCGAGTACCATCGCCTGAACGCCCTGTAGAACGGCGACAGTTCTGCGAATCCGCAAGCACGCGCCACCTCGCGGATCGCGGCTCCGCGCTCCAGCATCTCGGCGGCGCGCTGCCGACGAACCTCCTCACGCACATCGCGAAAGGTCTGCGCCCTGCTCGCCAGGCTGCGCTGCAACAGGCCCGGACGCACGCCCAGCTCGCTCGCACAACTGCGTAGCGAACACTCTCCATCACCCAGCCGAATGCCGATCAGGTAACGCAGACGGTTGAGCAGGTCATTCTCGTCGAAGGTCCCCAATTGCTCGCGGGCGTGCCCGCTGAGCAACCGATGCAGATCAGGGTTGGCCGTGCGCGAGGGGCGCGACAGCAGCATCCGGTCGAACAGCAGCGCATCGTTGGGCTGGCCAAAGCATGGAGTAAGCTCATAGAGTCGCCGGTGCTCGGTCAGCCGGCGCGGCTGAGAGTGACGGAACTCGATGGCGTTGGCGCGGAACTCTCCATCGGTGATCAGCGCCAGCAGCTTGAGGAACAGCAGCATGAGGCACTCCATCTGCTGTCGCAGACTGGGCACGCCCAGGTAGTTGAGGTCGAGAATCAGCCGTACCTGCTCGCCCTCCTCGCGCATCTGCGCGGCAAAGCCTCCGGAGAGGATGTGCTGGAAGCGCAGGAAGCTCTGCAACGCCTCACGCAGATCGGCGCTGGCCATCAGTAGATAGCCAACTACATCCAGCAGGCGCGGCTTCATCACCTCGCCCAGGTGCAGGCCGATATCGCGGTCGCCGGTGATCTCGTCCAGGGTCGTCCAGAATAGCGGCGCATCGTCGTGCACCAGCCGCCCACTCTGCGCAGGGGCCGGCAGGCGGACCTTCTGCAGCGCCTGGCGGTAGATGTCGGTGGGATCGAAACCCAGGTCCGCAAGTGACTCGTAGAGCAATCGGCGCAGGGTGGCGGACTGGGTCAGCGCCGGGGCTGCCGGGAAATTCAACTCGGGGGTAGGCATGGACTCTCCTTGGATTGACCAAAGAGTTCCAGCATCGAGACATTCGGTCAATGAATAGCGACAGCCTTCCTTTGCAGAATCACCGCATAACAACAAGGAGATGGCGCATGAAACGCACCCTGACTGTCCTCGCCGTCGTCGTGGCAACCGCCGCGGCCGGCGCCGGCTGGTACCTGCACGGCAAGCAGCCGGTACGCGATGGACAATTGCCCCTGGCCGGCCTGTCGAGCGAGGTCACCGTTCGCTACGACGAGCGCGGCGTACCGCACATCAAGGCGGCCAGCGAGGAGGACATGTATCGCGCGATCGGCTACGTCCACGCGCAGGATCGCCTGTTCCAGATGGAGATACTGCGCCGGCTGTCGCGTGGCGAACTGGCCGAGGTACTCGGGCCCAAACTGGTCGATACCGACCGCATGTTCCGCAGCCTTCGAATCCGCGACCACGCCGCAGAGTACGTCGCTACCCAGGACAAGAACTCTCCCGCCTGGAAAGCGCTGGTGGCCTATCTCGATGGCGTCAACCAATTCCAGGACAGCCATCCGCGGCCGATGGAGTTCGATATCCTCGGCATTCCCAAGCGTCCGTTCACCCCCGAGGATACCGTCAGCGTCGCCGGCTACATGGCCTACAGTTTTGCTGCGGCCTTCCGTACCGAACCGGTGCTCACCTACGTCCGCGACAAGCTGGGAACCGATTACCTGAAGGTCTTCGACCTCGACTGGCATCCGCAAGGCGTGCTCGACAAGAGCCCGCTGGCCGCCGCCGACTGGCAGGACCTCAGCGCCATCGCCCGGATCAGCCACGCAGCGCTGGAGGAAGCCGGCCTGCCGCAGTTCGAAGGCAGCAACGCCTGGGCCGTGTCCGGCAGCCGCACCAAGAGTGGCAAGCCACTGCTGGCGGGCGACCCGCACATCCGCTTCGCCGTACCGGCGGTGTGGTACGAGATCCAGGCCAGCGCCCCGGGCTTCGAGCTATATGGGCACTATCAGGCGCTCAACCCGTTCGCATCGCTCGGCCACAACCAGCAGTTCGGCTGGAGCCTGACCATGTTCCAGAATGACGATGTCGATCTGGTCGCGGAGAAGGTCAACCCGGACAATCCCAACCAGGTCTGGTACCACGGCCAGTGGGTCGACCTGAAGAGCGAGGAGCAGAGCATCGCGGTGAAGGGCGAGGCGCCGGTGAAGATCACCCTGCGCAGCTCGCCCCACGGCCCGCTGGTCAACGATGCTCTGGGCACTGCAGCGGGCAAGACGCCGATCTCGATGTGGTGGGCCTTCCTGGAAACGCAGAACCCGATCCTCGACGCCTTCTACCAGCTCAACCGCGCCGACACCCTGGAAAAGGCCCGCAACGCCTCGTCGAAGATCCAGTCGCCGGGCCTCAACGTGATCTGGGCCAACGCCCGCGGTGACATCGGCTGGTGGGCCTCGGCGCAATTGCCGGTGCGACCGGACGGCGTCAATCCGTACTTCCTGCTCGATGGCGCCACCGGCCAGGCCGACAAGAACGGCTACTACCCCTTCAGCGAGAACCCGCAGGAAGAAAACCCGCCGCGTGGCTACATCGTGTCCGCCAACTTCCAGCCGGTTCCCGCCAACGGCCGCCCGGTGCCGGGCTATTACAACCTGCCGGATCGCGGCCAGCGCCTGAACGAGCGCCTCGCCGACAACTCGGTGAAATGGGATCTGCAGAACAGTCAGGCACTCCAGCTCGATACCGGTACCGGCTATGGTCCGCGCGTGCTCAAACCATTGCTGCCGATCCTGCGCGAAGCCGCGGCCAACGGCGAGGAAAAGGCTCTGGTGGAGAAACTGGCGGCCTGGCAAGGCGACCATCCGGTCGATTCGGTCACCGCAACGCTGTTCAACCAGTTGCTGTACCAGATCGCCGACGGTGCGATGCGCGACGAGATGGGCGACGCCTTCTTCGACAACCTGCTGTCGACCCGCGTGCTGGATGTCGCTCTGCCGCGCCTAGTGGCCGACGAGAGCTCGCCCTGGTGGGATAACCACAAGACGCCGCAGAAGGAGACACGCCAGGACATCGTCAAGGCCGCCTGGCAGGCGAGCCTGGCGCACCTGCGCAGCACGCTTGGGCAGGACTCGGCGCAATGGCAGTGGGGCAAGGCTCATACGCTCACCCACGGCCACCCGCTGGGGCAGCAGAAGCCGTTGGATCGCATCTTCAACGTCGGCCCGTTCGCCGCACCCGGCGGGCATGAGACGCCAAACAACCTGTCCGCCCGCGTCGGCCCGGCACCCTGGCAGGTCGCCTACGGCCCATCCACACGGCGCCTGATCGACTTTGCCAACCCAACGCACAGTCTGGGCATCAATCCGGTCGGACAGAGCGGCGTGCCGTTCGACAAGCACTACAACGACCAGGCCGAAGCCTACATCGAAGGACAGTACATGCCCCAGCACTATGAGGATGCCGAGGTTAAGGCCAATACCAAGGGTCTGCTGAAACTGGTACCCGCCAGTCGCTGACCTCCCCCCGAAAAAAGAAAACCCCGCATTGCGGGGTTTTCTTTTTGCAGCTGGAAAGAGAGTACTGCGGGAGATGCCAGAGCTCCTTGGCGCGTTATTTCCCCTAGGGACACTCGGGGTGTTGTATTGGGCGCCGTCTCCCGCACGTATCAAAGACTTCATGGGAAGTTGCCGTTGACGATGCCGGCCCTGGTTTGGGGGGAGGCCGGCAAAGTCATCGAACGCTTTAGATATTAGTTGGGTAAACGCTCGGAGAAGGCCTTTCTTACCTACAGATTTTTCCGATAAATCCTGATTTTCCAGACACTTCGGAATAACGCCGACACAAATAGACACGGGCCACCCGAAGGTGGCCCGTGGTTCGACAATCGCCGGAAGCAACCGGCCGACAAGACGGTGTCAGGCGGTGGCTGTCGAACTCTTTTGCTGCCAGTCGGTAGCGTTGGACTCCATCGCCTCCTGGACAGCGCGCTTGCGACGCTCCTCGGCCCGGCGGGTGAAGTACCAGGCGAAGAAGGTGAACAGCGAAACGGTCAGCAGGATCAGGCTGGCCACCGCGTTGATCTCCGGCTTCACGCCCAGGCGCACGGCGGAGAACACTTCCATCGGCAGGGTGGTGGAGCCAGGACCGGACACGAAGCTGGCCAGAACCAGGTCGTCCAGCGACAGGGCGAAGGACATCATGCCGCCCGCTGCCAGCGACGGCGCGATCATCGGGATGGTGATCAGCAGGAACACCTTCCAGGGCTTGGCGCCCAGGTCCATTGCCGCTTCTTCGATAGACAGGTCCAGCTCACGCAGACGCGCCGATACCACTACCGCCACGTAGGACGAGCAGAAGCTGGTGTGAGCGATCCAGATGGTCACGATGCCACGCTCCTGCGGCCAGCCGATCAACTGGGCCATCGCTACGAACAGCAGCAGCAGCGACAGACCGGTGATCACCTCGGGCATTACCAGCGGCGCGGTGACCATGCCGCCGAACAGCGTGCGGCCACGGAAGCGCGGGATGCGGGTCAGCACGAAAGCCGCCAGGGTACCCAGCGCCACGGAGGAGAACGCAGTGTAGAACGCGATCTCCAGCGAGCGGAACACCGAGCCGATCAGTTGCTGGTTGTCGAGCAGGCCGACGTACCACTTGATCGACCAGCCCCCCCACACGGTCACCAGCTTGGAGCCGTTGAACGAGTAGATGACCAGGATGATCATCGGCACGTAGATGAACAGCAGACCGAGGACCAGCATGATGTTGGAGAACGACCAACGCTTGTTCATACCTTGCCCTCCAGCTCTTTAGCCTGGTTCTTGTTAAAGAAGATGATGGGCACGATCAGGATAGCCAGCATCACGACAGCAAGGGCGGAAGCCACCGGCCAGTCACGGTTGTTGAAGAACTCTTGCCAGAGGACCTTACCGATCATCAGCGTCTCGGGGCCACCGAGCAGTTCCGGGATCACGAACTCGCCCACCGCCGGGATGAACACCAGCATGCAGCCGGCGATGATGCCGTTCTTGGACAGCGGTACGGTGATCTTCCAGAAGCTGGTGAAGTTGCGCGCGCCAAGGTCGGAGGCAGCTTCCAGCAGGCTCATATCGTGCTTGACCAGGTTGGCGTACAACGGCATGACCATGAAGGGCAGGTAGGAGTAGACGATACCGATGTACACCGCGAAGTTGGTGTTCAGAATCGTCAGCGGCTCGTTGATCACACCCAGCCACATCAGGAAGCCATTGAGCAGGCCGTTATTGGACAGGATGCCCATCCAGGCGTAGACGCGGATCAGGATCGCCGTCCAGGTCGGCATCATGATCAGCAGCAGCAGCACGGTCTGCATTTCCTTGCTGGCGCGGGCGATGGCGTAGGCCATCGGATAGCCGATCAGCAGGCAGATCAGGGTACTGATGAACGCCATCTTCAGCGAGCCGAGATAGGCATCGATGTACAGCGGGTCGCCCGTCAGCATCAGGTAGTTGCCGAGGTTCAGCACCACCTGCAGGGTCTGGTCCGCGTACTGGAAGACTTCCGTGTACGGCGGAATGGCGACGTCCGCCGCAGCCAGGCTGATCTTCAGCACGATGGCGAACGGCAGGAGGAAGAACAGGAACAGCCAGAAGAACGGGATGCCGATCACGGCATGCCGCCCTCTGGGCAGGCGTTTCAGGATCGAGGCGGCGACGTTCATGATTGCAGTACCACGCCGCTGTCGTCGTACCAGCTGATGTACACGGGCTGGTCCCAGGTCGGGCGAGCCACATGACGCTCGGCGTTGGCCATGAAGGCCTGCACGATCATGCCGGAGGCAAGTTTGATGTAGTACACCGAATGACCGCCCAGGTAGGCGATATCGTAGACGGTGCCTTGCGCCCAGTTGCAGCCCTCGTGCTCGAGGTTCTCAGGCTTCTGCGAACTGACCATGACCTTTTCCGGACGCAGCGCGTAGGTGATGCGCTTGTCTTCGGCACGGGTGCTGATGCCGTGGCCGATGTAGATCGGGTTTTCCAACTGCGGGCAGGCGATCACGGCGTGGTCTTCCACGTCCTGGACCAGTTGGCCGTCGAACAGGTTGACGTTGCCGATGAACTCGCAGACCAGGCGGCTGGCCGGGGTCTCGTAGATGTCCATCGGGCTGCCGATCTGCTCGATGCAGCCCAGGTGCATGATGGCGATGCGCTGAGCCATCGTCATCGCTTCTTCCTGGTCGTGGGTCACCATCACGCAGGTCACACCCACGCGCTCGATGATCTCCACCAGTTCCAACTGCATCTGCGAGCGCAGCTTCTTGTCCAGTGCGCCCATCGGCTCGTCGAGCAGCAGCAGCTTCGGACGCTTGGCCAGGGAGCGGGCCAGGGCAACGCGCTGACGCTGGCCGCCGGAAAGCTGATGCGGCTTGCGCTTGGCGTACTGGGCCATCTGCACCAGCTTGAGCATCTCGTTGACGCGCTGGTCGATCTCGTCCTTGGGCAGTCCGTCCTGCTTCAGGCCGAAAGCAATGTTCTGCGCTACCGTCATGTGCGGGAACAGAGCATACGACTGGAACATCATGTTGATCGGCCGCTCATAGGGCGGCAGGTCGGTAATGTCCTGGCCATCGAGGAAGATGCGACCTTCAGTGGGACGCTCGAAACCAGCCAGCATGCGCAGCAGGGTCGACTTGCCCGAACCGGAGCCACCGAGCAGGGCGAAAATCTCACCTTTCTTGATGTTCAGGGACACGCTATCGACAGCCAGTGTTTCGTCGAACTGCTTGCTGACCCGGTCGATTTTTACCAGCACCTCTTTAGGCTGCTGGTCGCCACTGAGGGCTTTCTTGTAGGCACCGGAGGCTATTGCCATTACCACAACTCCCAAATCATAGAGGCCCGGCCCCCGCGGCCGGGCATGCTTGGTATTACTACGGGCTGGCGCAGTTTAGAGACGTCGGAGGGCTTTTTTGAGCCCTCTCCGACGCTCCGTGCCCGCGCGCACGGACTCAGTAGAGCCCGGGCTTACTTGCCCGACTTGATCTTGGTCCAGGAACGGGTCATGAGGCGCAGGGTCTTCGGCGGCAGCTCATGCTGCACGAAGAGTTTGTCGAGAACCTCCTGAGACGGATAGACCTCAGGATTGTTGCGCACGGACTCATCCATGAATTCGCCAGCCTTGGGGTTCGGGTTGGCGTAACCGACGTAATCGCTGACCTTGGCGATCACTTCGGGCTTGAGCAGATAGTTGATGAAGGCATGCGCCTCCTTCGGGTTCGCGGCATCACGCGGGATGGCAAGGATATCGAACCACAGGTTCGCGCCTTCCTTAGGGATCGCGTAGGCGATATTGATGCCCTTGCCAGCTTCCTTGGCACGGTTGGCAGCCTGGAAGACGTCGCCGGAGAAGCCGGCGGCCACACAGATGTTGCCGTTGGCAAGGTCGGAGATGTACTTGGACGAGTGGAAGTAGGTGACGTACGGGCGCACCGCCATCAGCTTGTCTTCGACTTTCTTGTAGTCGTCCGGATTGGTGCTGTTGGGATCCAGCCCCAGGTACTTGAGCACAGCCGGCATCATTTCGTCGCCCGAATCGAGGAAGGCGACGCCGCACTGGCTGAGCTTTTTCATGTTCTCGGGCTCGAACAGCACAGCCCACGAATCGATCTTGTCGACACCCAGCACGGCCTTGACCTTGTCGACGTTGTAGCCGATGCCGTTGGTGCCCCACAGGTACGGCACGCCGTACTCGTTGCCCGGGTCGTTCGCCTCGAGCTGTTTCATCAGATGCGGATCGAGGTTCGACCAGTTGGGCAGTTGGCTCTTGTCCAGTTTCTGGAACGCGCCCGCCTTGATCTGGCGACCGAGGAAGTGGTTGGACGGCACGACCACGTCGTAGCCAGTACGGCCAGCCAGCAGCTTGCCTTCCAGGGTCTCGTTGGAGTCGAAGACGTCGTACACCGGCTTGATACCGGTTTCCTTCTCGAAATCGGCGAGAGTGGTTTCACCGATGTAGTCCGACCAGTTGTAGATATGCACGGACGGTCCAGCCTGGGCCACGCTGGCCAAGCCAAATACGGAGACTGCGGCGATCAGGGTTCTGCGGAAGGGAATGCGCACACGTTAGTCCTCTCGTTGTTTTTAACTTCTTCTGTCGGTTGGCGACGACGGCCATTGCGTGGATAGCGACAAAGCCATCAGGAGCACGAGAGCACCTCGACTTGCGCAGCCATTCCACTGATGGAAGCTACGGATTCCTGCCGGAAGTGACGGGGGAGCGCACTCCCCCGCCATCTACCCGGTACATCGGCTGCCGCGCCAGGCGGCAGCGACTACCCGATTACTTGCCGGACTTGATGGTGGTCCAGCTGCGGGTCATCAGGCGCTGAGTCTTCGCCGGCAGGTCCGGGAAGGCGTACAGCTTCTTCATGGTCTCATCGGTCGGGTATACGCCCGGGTCGTTACGAATGGCCTCGCTCACCATCGGAGTGGCGGCGGCGTTACCGTTCGGGAACTGAACCACGTTGGTGATCTCGGACATTACCGCCGGCTCAAGCAGGAAGTTGATCCACTTCAGAGCAGCTTCCGGGTTCTCGGCATCCTTCGGGATTGCGACGGTATCGAAGAACGCGCCGGCACCTTCCTTCGGAATGTTGTACTTCACAGTGACCTTGTTCTTGGCTTCTTCAGCGCGGGACTTGGCCTGGTATACGTCACCCGAGTAACCGATGGCCACGCAGATGTTGCCGTTGGCGATGTCGGAGATGTACTTCGAGGAGTGGAAGTACGAGATGTACGGGCGAATCTTCAGGAACAGCGCTTCGGCCTCCTTCAGCTCTTTCGGATCCTGGCTATCCGGCTTGTAGCCCAGGTAGTGCAGGGCGGCCGGCAGCATTTCGGTCGGCGAGTCGAGGAAGCTCACGCCGCATGCTTTCAGCTTCTGGATGTTTTCCGGCTTGAACACCAGGTCCCAGGAGTCCACCGGAGCGTTGTCGCCCAGCGCAGCCTTGACCTTGTCCGGGTTGTAGCCGATGCCGATGGTGCCCCACATGTACGGAATCGCGTACTGGTTACCCGGGTCGCTGATCTCCAGGGTCTTCATGATGTCCGGATTCAGGTTCTTCCAGTTCGGCAGCTTGGACTTGTCCAGCGGCTGATAGACACCAGCCTTGATCTGCTTGGCGAGGAAGGAGTTGGACGGAACCACGATGTCATAACCCGACTTACCGGCCAGCAGCTTGGCTTCCAGCACTTCGTTGCTGTCATAGACGTCGTAGACGACCTTGATTCCGGTTTCCTTGGTGAACTTGTCGACCGTATCCGGCGCGATGTAGTCCGACCAGTTGTATACGTGCAGCACTTTGTCATCTGCCTGCGCCATACCAGCCACAGCGCCCGCCAGCGTCACAGCGAGCAGGGATTTGCCGAAGGTCTTGAACATGCGGGTAGCTCCGTTTGTTTTTTTGATGTTCCGGGTGGCGTGGACAGTTCGATCCGTCACCACCCGGTGAGCCTGGCCAACGCACAGGCGCAGTCTGTCAAAGGTCCGGTGAAAGACTCAAGACAGAACGGCTGCGGCGGTTTGATCGAGGCACTTGCGCGCCAGGGTGATCAGGTCGTCGATCTGCGATTTCTCGATCACCAGCGGCGGCGAGATAATCATAGTGTCCCCCACCGCGCGCATGATCAGACCGTTACGGAAGCAGTGCTCACGGCACAGCATTCCCACACCCTTGTTCTCGAAGCGCTCGCGGGTCTTCTTGTTCTTCACCAGCTCCAGTGCTGCCACCAGACCGACACCGCGGGCTTCGCCAACCAGGGGGTGATCGGCCAGCTCCTGCCAGCGCTTCTGCAAATACGGTGCCGATTCGGTCTTCACCTTCTCGACAATCTTCTCTTCGCGCAGGATACGGATGTTTTCCAGCGCGACAGCCGCTGCAACCGGGTGACCAGAGTAAGTGAATCCGTGATAGAACTCGCCACCCTCATTCAGGGTATGGACGATCTCATCGCGAACGATCACGCCACCCATAGGGATGTAGCCGGAGGTCAGGCCCTTGGCGATCGGCATCAGGTCCGGGGCGTTGCCGTAGTACTGGCTGCCGAACCATTCGCCGGTACGGCCGAAGCCGCAGATCACTTCATCGGCGATGAACAGGATGTCGTACTTGGCGAGGATTTCGCGGATCTTCGGCCAGTAGGTTTCCGGCGGAACGATCACACCGCCTGCGCCCTGGATGGGCTCGGCGATGAAGGCGGCGACCTTGTCTTCGCCAACTTCCAGAATTTTCTTTTCCAGTTGCTCGGCAGCCCAGACGCCGAACTCTTCCGGCGACATGTCACCGCCCTCACCGTACCAGTACGGCTGCGGGATGTGCACGATGCCCGGGATCGGCAGGTCGCCCTGCTCGTGGAGAGCCTTCATGCCGCCCAGGCTGACGCCGGCTACGGTAGAGCCGTGGTAGCCGTTCCAGCGGCCGATGACCACTTTCTTCTGCGGCTGCCCCTTGATCGTCCAGTAGTGACGGACCATGCGCAGCACGGTGTCGTTGGACTCGGAGCCCGAACCGGTGAAGAACACGTGGTTCATGCCCTCGGGGGCGATATCGGCAATGGCCTTGGCCAGTTCCAGCGCCGGCGGGTGTGCGGTCTGGAAGAACAGGTTGTAGTAGGGCAGCTCCTGCATCTGCTTGTAAGCGGCTTCAGCAAGCTCCTTGCGACCGTAGCCGACGTTCACGCACCACAGGCCCGCCATGCCATCGAGGATCTTGTTGCCCTCGCTGTCCCAAAGGTACACGCCTTCGGCCTTGGTGATGATGCGAGCACCCTTTTCGTTCAACTGCTTGTAGTCGGTGAACGGTGCCAGGTGGTGTTCACGGCTGAGCGCCTGCCAATGCTGGGTCTTGGCGCTGGTCTGGTTAGTCATCTTGGTAAAACCTCTCTCTAAGAAACACAGGGTCCGACCGGCTGGCCGGACCCCACGCCGATCAGACGGAAAGCAGAAGGAACTCACGCTCCCAGGAACTGATCACTCGCTTGAAGTTCTCGTGCTCGGCGCGCTTCACCGCGACGTAGCCCCGAATGAACTTCTCGCCCAGGTACTTCTCCAGGGTCTTGCTGCCTTCCATGCACTCCAGCGCTGCCTCGATGGTCAGCGGCAGACGCAGGTTACGCCGTTCGTAGCCACGGCCTTTGACCTGTGCACTGGGTTTGAGGCCTTCCACCATGCCGATGTAACCGCACAGCAAGCTGGCTGCCAGGGCCAGGTAAGGGTTGGCGTCCGCACCGGCAAGACGGTTCTCCACGCGGCGGTTCTCCGGAGAGGAATCCGGCACGCGCAGACCGACGGTACGATTCTCTTCGCCCCACTCCACGTTCACCGGCGCCGAGGTATCGGGCAGGAAGCGGCGGAACGAGTTGACGTTCGGCGCGAACAGCGGCAGCGCCTCCGGAATCAGCTTCTGCAAGCCGCCGATGTGGCTCAGGAACAGCTCGCTCATGCTGCCGTCGGCGTTGGAGAAGATGTTCTTGCCAGTCTTGATGTCGACGATGCTCTGGTGCAGGTGCATGGCACTGCCCGGCTCGCCGGTCATCGGCTTGGCCATGAAGGTAGCGGCCACGTTGTGCTTGAGGGCAGCCTCGCGCATGGTGCGCTTGAACACCACGATCTGGTCGGCCAGGTCGAGGGCGTCGCCATGACGGAAGTTGATTTCCATCTGCGCGGTGCCTTCTTCATGGATCAGGGTATCCAGATCCAGGCCCTGCAGTTCGCACCAGTCATACATGTCCTCGAACAGCGGGTCGAATTCGTTCGCCGCGTCGATGGAGAAGGATTGGCGGCCTGTTTCCTGGCGACCGGAACGACCGATCGGAGCCTGCAGCGGGTAGTCGGGATCGTCGCTGCGCTTGGTCAGGTAGAACTCCATCTCCGGGGCGACAATCGGCCTCCACCCCTTGTCGGCGTAGAGCTTGAGCACGCGCTTGAGCACGTTGCGTGGCGACAGCTCGATGGGGTTGCCCAGTTTGTCGTAGGTATCGTGGATCACCATCGCGGTCGGCTCGATGGCCCAGGGAACGAGGAACACGGCATTCTCGTCCGGGCGGCAGACCATATCGATGTCTGCCGGATCCAGCAGGTCGTAATAGATGTCATCCTCGACGTAGTCACCGGTCACGGTCTGCAGGAGAACGCTCTCCGGCAGGCGCATGCCTTTCTCGTTGAGGAACTTCGCAGTCGGCGCGATCTTGCCCCGGGCAATCCCGGTAAGGTCGGCGATCATGCATTCCACTTCGGTGATCTTGCGTTCCTTCAGCCAGCTGCTCAGCTGGTCTAACTTGGTAGTCATAAAGACCTCAGGGTTTAAGAGCCCGGCCCCAACGCCGGACTCAACGGTTCCCCGCCCTCTTGCTGCAGGCTTTGCCGAAAGCCTGGAAGATAGCGAGATAGTTGGGGTTCGTTTCGACCTGCCACTCCGGGTGCCACTGCACACCGACAGCGAAGGTCTTTGCACCTTCGACGCAGAAGGCTTCAACCAACCCGTCAGGCGCCAGAGCTTCTACACGAAGGCCGGGCGCCAGACGTTCAACGCCCTGGCCATGAATGGAATTGACCTGGAACTGCGAGGGTAGCCCGATATCGGCGAAGACGCCGCCCGGCTGCACGTCGACGACGTGCCGCAGTCCATACTGGATTTCGATCGGTTCACCGGCAGGCTCGCGGTGATCCATGAAACCTTCGATTTCGTGCACCTTCTGGTGCAGCGTGCCACCGAAGGCCACGTTCATTTCCTGGAATCCGCGGCAGATGCCCAGCACTGGAACGCCGGCCGCCACGGCACGACGAATCAGCGGCAGCGTGGTGCTGTCGCGCAAGGAATCATGAAGAGTGCCGGCTTCGCTGGCGGAGCCACTATAATGATGTGGTTCGACGTTTGACGCCGAGCCAGTGAACAGCAGGCCATCGAGGGAAGCCAGCATGGCTTCCTGGTCGATGACCTCGCCCAGGGAAGGAATGATCACCGGAATGCCCGAGGCCCCGGAGATCACTGCTCTGAGGTATTTGTCGCCAGTAACGTGGTAGGGTTTCGAACCGATCTGCTTGACGCAGGCCGACACGCCGATTAACGGCAGGCGAGACATGAGGCACCCGTGTTTGTATGTGTTATGGGCTTGAGGCCGAGCTTAGCCTTGTTCATTTTTTTACACAACAGAAATGTAAAAAATCAAACACGCCCCACTGAACAGCCCGCCAGCCAAGGCTCTCAGCCTGCTTAGAGTGCCTCTGGACGCCCCAAAAACGGCCTGCCAGAGCCAGACCGCACCAACATGGTGCAACATTGACAACCCTTGCCAATTCGGATTGACTCACACCTCAGCCTTCGAATGATTGATATTTTTAACAATAAAGGTGTTGCATCATGCCGGTACCCCAGAGTGCCGTTTCGCTTGAAGAAGCGAGTGAGTTCCTGAAGGAACATCCCGAGGTCCAGTTCGTCGACCTTCTTATTGCAGATATGAACGGTGTGGTTCGCGGCAAGCGCATCGAACGCACCAACCTGCCCAAAGTCTACGAGAAAGGCATCAATCTCCCCGCCTCTCTCTTCGCTCTCGACATCACCGGCTCCACTGTAGAAAGCACTGGCCTCGGCCTGGACATTGGAGACGCGGACCGCGTCTGCTACCCCATCCCCAACACACTCTCGATGGAACCCTGGCAGAAGCGCCCTACCGCGCAACTGTTGATGACCATGCACGAGATGGAAGGACGCCAGCCTTTCTTCGCCGACCCGCGTGAAGTACTGCGCCAGGTGGTGCAGAAGTTCACCGACATGGGCCTGACCATCGTTGCCGCGTTCGAGCTGGAGTTCTACCTGATCGACCAGGAAAACGTGAACGGCCGTCCGCAACCGCCGCGCTCGCCCATATCCGGCAAGCGTCCGCAATCGGTTCAGGTCTACTCCATCGACGACCTCGACGAGTACGCCGACTGCCTGCAGGACATCATCGACGGCGCGCGCGCCCAGGGCATTCCGGCCGACGCCATCGTCAAGGAAAGCGCCCCCGCCCAGTTCGAAGTCAACCTGCACCACGTCAATGACGCGCTGAAGGCCTGCGACTACGCGGTCCTGCTCAAGCGTCTGATCAAGAACGTCGCCTACGATCACGAGATGGATTCGACCTTCATGGCCAAGCCCTACCCGGGCCAGGCTGGCAACGGTCTGCATGTCCACGTCTCGCTGCTCGACAAGGACGGCAAGAACATCTTCACCAGCGAGGATCCCGAGCAGAACGCCGCGTTGCGCCACGCGATCGGCGGTGTGCTCGAGACCCTGCCGGCATCGATGGCGTTCCTCTGCCCGAACGTCAACTCGTACCGCCGTTTCGGCTCGGCTTTCTTCGTGCCGAACGCACCGAGCTGGGGTCTGGACAACCGTACCGTCGCCCTGCGCGTCCCGACCGGCACGCCCGAGGCAGTACGCCTGGAACACCGAGTCGCTGGCGCCGACGCCAACCCGTACCTGCTGCTTTCGGCGGTACTGGCGGGTATCCACCACGGCCTGACCAACAAGGTCGAGCCCGGTGCGCCGATCGAGGGCAACGCCTACGAACAGTTGGAACAGAGCCTGCCGAACAACCTGCGCGATGCACTGCGCGAGCTGGACGACAGCGACGTGATGAACAAGTACATCAGCCCCGAGTACATCGACATCTTCGTCGCGTGCAAGGAGCATGAGATGCAGGAGTTCGAATATTCGATCTCCGATCTCGAGTACAACTGGTACTTGCATACCGTATAAGTGGCAACTGAAACGCCGGCCCTCGTGCCGGCGTTTCCCTGGTGCCTCTGGCATCACCAGGGCAGCGATATCGCAATGGCGCGGGGAGGCGCCGACGCGACCCACCCACGCTGCCGGTTCCTGCTCGCGATGACTCCGCCTGCCCGGTCGGGCACCCATCGCGTCTGTCGTGTCTTTGCTGTTGCGCTTTCGAGCGGCCCAAGCCGCATCCGCTGAGTTACGTGGTTATTCAGGGAGATCGCCAATGCCACGCCTGTACGCCTTGATGTTGTTGCTGCTGTGCCCATTGTCCGGATGGGCCGACCAGGTAATACGCGTCTACAACTGGAACGACTACATCGCCCCCGAAGTGCTGAAGGACTTCGAGAAAGACTCCGGAATCCGGGTCGAGTACCACACCTACAGCACCGCCGAAGAACTGAAGAAAGCCCTGCAAAGCGGTGAGCACATCGACGTCGCGGTGCCATCGCACAATGATCTGCCGGCGATGATCAAGGACAAACTGATCCAGCCGCTGGACCTCGCCCGCCTGCCCAACCGCAGCCACATGGATCCCCAGTTGCTGAGCAAGCTGGCCGCGGTCGACCCCAACAACCAGCATGCCGTGCCCTACCTCTGGGGCGCCGTGGGCCTGGCCATCAACGAACCCGAGGCGGAGAAGGCCTACGGCGGCAAGCTGCCAGAAAGCTGGAGCGTGCTGTTCGACCCGCAGCAGAGCCAGCGCCTGAAAAGTTGCGGCATCAGCCTGCTGGACGCGCCGGACGAAGCCTTCTCCGTGCTGATGAACTATCAGGGCCGCAACTTCGCCCGCAGCGCGCCGTCGCAGATTCGCCGGGCCGGCGAAGTCTTCGCGGCGCTGCGTCCGAACCTGCGCTACATCGACAGCGAGCGCTACATCCAGGACCTCAACGCCGGCAAGCTGTGCGTGTCGATGGCCTGGGTCGGCGACGCGCTGAATGCCGCCAACGCCGGCCAGCCGGTTCGTTTCGTGGTGCCGCAGGAAGGCTCCGTGCTGTTCATCGACAACCTGGTCATCCCCAGCAGCTCCGAGCACCCGGACCTCGCCCTGCGCTTCATCGACTACCTGATGCAGCCGAAGGTAGCGGCGCAGATCACCGCCTCCACGCTCTACCCCAACGGCAACAAGGATTCCGCGCAGTACCTGGACGCCGCCCTGCGCGACCAGCCCGGCCTCTATCCCGACCAGGAAACCAAGCGCCGCCTGTTCGCCCTGGAGACCGCGCCGGAGAAGACCGCCCCGGTCATCACCGAAGTCTGGGAGCACCTGCGCAGGGAAGCTCGATAATTACGCGTACTTTCCTACGACAGCCTCAGGCAACTCTCAGTCCATCGAGAAACCACTCGCCCGAATACTCCGGAGTTGAAGGAACACCCTCAACTCCGGAGCCACCTTGATGTTCTATCGATATCTAAGCCCGCTTTTAATTCTGCTGTGTTTTCAAATCCCCCTGGCCCAGTCCGGCGAGCGCATAACCGTCTACAACTGGAATGACTACATCGATCCCCAGGTGGTGCAGGACTTCGAGAAAGAGACCGGTATCGGAGTCGATTACCGGACATTCAATACAACGCAGGAACTCATGCAGTCGCTGCGCGACGGCGCCACTCTGGACGTCGTGGTCCCGGCGCACAGCGACCTGCTCGAACTGATCGACAAACACCTGCTGCTGCCGCTTGACCGTACTCGCCTGAAAAACTTCGGCCAGTTGGACAAGTACCTGCTGCGCAAGCTCGCCCCGTTCGATCCTGGCAACCGCTTCGCCGCTCCCTACCTGTGGGGCATGATCGGCCTGGCGATCAACATGCCGCAGGCAGAAGCCGCCTACGGCGGACCGCTGCCCAATAGCTGGGCATTGCTGTTCGAAGCGGACAGCAATGCAAAATTCAAGGACTGCGGCGTCAGCCTGCTCGACGCACCGGAAGAAACTTTCGCCGCGTTGATCAACTTCCAGGGCCGCAGCCTTTCCAACCTGCGCCCCAGCCTCATCCAGACCGCGGGCGAAAAGCTCCAATTGATCCGCTCCAACCTGCGTTACATCGACAGCGAGCGCTATATCAAGGATCTCTCGGAGGGGCACCTGTGCCTGTCGCTGGCCTGGGTGGGCGATGCCCTGAAGGCTGCGGAAGAAGGACAGCCCGTGCACTTCTTCATTCCGGAAGAGGGCTCCCCCATGTTCATCGACTCCCTGGCCATTCCCGCCCATGCCGCCCATCCCGAACTCGCCTATCGCTTCATCGACTACCTGATGCGCCCCGAAGTGGCCGCGCGCAATACCACCGCCACCTTCTATCCCAATGCAGTGCCCGGCTCAGCTGCAAACCTCACCCCGGCCATGCGCAATGACGTCAATCTCTTCCCGGATGTCCAGATCCAGCGCCGGCTGTTCCTGCTTCCGCCCGTATCCGAGAAACTGCAAACACCGCTGCAACAGGCCTGGCAACTCCTGCGAAAATGACAGCGGGTTGCCGAGCGCCCCGCAGCTGGCGTCCAATAGCCGCCCAGCTCCGGAGGACGCCATGCCCGCTCCCACCACTCGCAAACCTCGCGCCAGCAGCCAGGCGCGCATCGCTGTGATCCTCGACGCCGCTCGGGCGCTGCTGGCCGAGAGCGGCGCGGCAAGCCTGTCGATCTATGCGGTGGCCGAGCGCGCCGGGATTCCGCCCTCCTCCGTCTACCACTTCTTCCCCAGCGTGCCCGCCTTGCTCCAGGGCCTGACCAACGATGTCCACGCCGCCTTCCGCGCCTGCCTGGAGCGCCCGATAGACCACGCGCAGCTGCGCGAATGGCGCGATCTCTCGCGCATCGTCGAGCAGCGCATGCTGGAGGTCTACGCCGACGACGCAGCCGCCCGCCAATTGATCCTCGCCAGCCACGGCCTGGCCGAAGTCACCCAGGCCGACAGCCAGCACGACGTGCAACTGGGCGAAGCGATGCGCCAGTTGTTCGAACGCCACTTCGAGCTGCCGCCTCTGCCGCGTGATATCGAAGTGTTCAGCCTGGCGATGGAACTGGGCGACCGCGTCTACGCGCTTTCCATGCAGCGCCACGGGCACATCAGCGAGCGTCTGGCCGAGGAAGGCATGCGCGTATTCGACGCCTACCTCGGCCTCTACCTGCCGCCCGGCCTGCCCAAGCGCGCTCAACCCCTGAGTTAATTCGATTTTTATCTGATATTTATCGAATTCACGGTGAGATTATTTTTCAAAATCTCTTCATAAACCGATTTTTATCGGATATAAATCGCCCATGCCCTGAACGACCAAGGTGTGGGCGCGCACAACCGTGGTCATTCAGCCTCGTTACCGGTTATCGGTGGGACCATCGATAAATATCCGCATGCAAGGTGTTCCATGACCCGCACTGTCACTGTCGCCGCCACCCAGATGGCGTGCTCCCGGGATATCCAGGCCAACATCGCCAACGCAGAGAAACTGGTTCGCCAGGCAGCGGCGAAGGGCGCGCAGATCATCCTGATCCAGGAGCTGTTCGAGACCCCATACTTCTGCCAGAAGCCGAACGCCGACTACACGCAGTTGGCAACCAGCACCGAAGAGAACCCGGCGATCCGGCACTTCCAGAAAGTCGCAGCCGAACTGAACGTGGTGCTGCCGATCAGCTTTTTCGAGCGCGCCGGCCGCGCCCGCTTCAACAGTATCGCCATCATCGATGCCGACGGCAGCAACCTCGGCGTCTATCGCAAGAGCCACATTCCCGACGGCCCCGGCTACCACGAGAAGTACTACTTCAATCCCGGCGACACCGGTTTCAAGGTCTGGGATACCGCCCACGCGCGCATCGGCGTCGGCATCTGCTGGGACCAGTGGTTCCCCGAATGCGCCCGCAGCATGGCGCTGATGGGTGCCGAAGTGCTGTTCTACCCCACCGCCATCGGCAGCGAACCGCACGACGCCAGCATTACCTCCCGCGACCACTGGCAGCGCGTCCAGCAGGGCCACGCCGGTGCCAACCTGATGCCGCTGGTGGCCTCCAACCGCATTGGCCGCGAAGAGCAGGACGGCTACGACATCACCTTCTACGGCTCGTCGTTCATCGCGGACCAGTTCGGCAAGAAGGTAGCGGAACTGAACGAGACCGAGGAAGGCATCCTGGTCCACGCCTTCGACCTGGATGCCCTGGAAAAGACCCGCACCGCCTGGGGTGTGTTCCGCGATCGCAGGCCGAACCTATACTGGCCGATCGCGACGCTCGACGGCGAAACCCTCTCCGAATGACCGACCCCGCCGCGCAGGCGCCTCCCCCTGCGCGGCACCACTCAAGGATCGCCCCATGACCACTCTGACCAGCACTCCCCGCGCCGATGGCTTCCGCATGCCGGCCGAATGGGAACCCCACACCCAGACCTGGATGGTCTGGCCCGAGCGCCCGGACAACTGGCGCCTGGGCGGCAAGCCCGCGCAGGCCGCGTTCAGCGCCGTCGCCCGCGCCATCGCGCGCTTCGAACCGGTGACCATCGGCGTCTCCGCAGGCCAGTACGAGAACGCCCGCGCGCAGCTCGCCGATGCAGCCAACATCCGCCTGGTGGAAATCAGCAACGATGACGCCTGGGTCCGCGATACCGGCCCGACCTTCGTGATCGACGACAACGGAGCCGTGCGCGGCGTGGACTGGACCTTCAACGCCTGGGGCGGCCTGGAAGGCGGCCTGTACTTCCCCTGGCACCGCGACGACCAGGTGGCGAGCAAGATCCTCGGTATCGAGCGTTGCGCCGGCTACCGTACCGAAGGCTTCGTACTCGAAGGCGGCTCGATCCACGTGGACGGCGAAGGCACCCTGATCACCACTGAAGAGTGCCTGCTCAACCACAACCGCAACCCGCACATGAGCCGCGAAGAAATCGAAGCCGTGCTGCGCGACCACCTGGCCATCGATACCGTGATCTGGCTGCCGGACGGCCTGTTCAACGACGAGACCGACGGCCATGTCGACAACTTCTGCTGCTACGTGCGCCCCGGCGAAGTCCTGCTGGCCTGGACCGACGACGTCAACGACCCGAACTACCAGCGCTGCCAGGCCGCCATGCGCATACTGGAAGGCGCCCGCGACGCCAAGGGCCGCCAACTGACCGTGCACAAGATCACCATCCCCGGCCCGATCCACGCCACCGAAGCCGAGTGCGAAGGTGTCGATATGGTGATTGGCACCCAGCCGCGCGATCCGTCGATCCGTCTGGCCGGTTCCTACGTCAACTTCCTGATCGTCAACGGCGGCATCATCGCCCCGCGCTTCGACGATCCGAAGGATGCAGAAGCCGAAGCGACGCTCAAGCGCATCTTCCCCGAGCACGAAGTAGTGATGGTGCCGGGCCGCGAGATTCTCCTGGGCGGCGGCAACATCCACTGCATCACCCAGCAGCAACCAGCGCCGCAGAAGCGCTGATTCGCTGAAGAAAAAAGGCCGTCACTCCGACCGAGCGACGGCCTTTTTCTTTCTGCGGCAGACAACCCCGCAGGAGCATTTGCCTTGTCAGGCTCCATCCATCCTACGGTTACGGCGAGCTTCGGTTGCTGCGTGCACTCCTACGAGGCCACCCGGCTGATCCGCAGGAGCAATTGCCTGGCAGGTTCGTAGGATGGGTGGAGCGAAGCGATACCCATCGAGCATCGCGCACTGAGCTGATTGTCTGCGAGCCCCCAACAAGAGCACCCTGCAAAAGCCGCCCGCAAAAAAGCCGCCGCCTCTCACGAGGTCGGCGGCTTCTGTTTGCCCCGGATGCTTACAGCAGCGGGATGGTGTAGCTGACGATCAGGCGGTTCTCGTCCTGATCGCGCTGGGTGGCGGTGCCGGGCTTGCCAGCGGAGCTGTCCGGCAGGCCGCTGCGCAGGGCCGCGTTACGCCAGGTGAAGCCCAGGCCCTTGAAGGTGCCGTCCGGGATCACGTAAGCCAGGGAGATATCACGCTCCCACTCGCTCTTGTCGCCGTACTTGGTATCGATGTTGTCGCCGTGCAGGTAGATGGTCTGGAAGGTCAGGCCCGGCAGACCGGCCTTGGCGAAGTCGTAGCCGTAGCGGACCTGCCAGGTGCGCTCGCCGGCGCGCTGGAACTTGCCGATCTGCACGTCGGTGATCAGGTAGGCAGTGGAGCCTTCGCCGTCGCCACGGTTGAGGAACGGGAAGTCGCTGTCGCCGTTGAGCACCTGGTAACCGGCGCCGAAGCTGTGGCCACTGACGGAGTAGGTGAACAGACCGCTGAA
This sequence comes from Pseudomonas triclosanedens, assembly GCF_026686735.1. NCBI lineage: Bacteria > Pseudomonadati > Pseudomonadota > Gammaproteobacteria > Pseudomonadales > Pseudomonadaceae > Pseudomonas > Pseudomonas triclosanedens. The sequence goes on from NZ_CP113432.1 coordinate 5,905,409, forward strand.
GGCGCGGTTGTCCACTTCGCCCTTGGTGGTGTTGCCGCCGTAGTAGCCGCTGCTGACATAGCCGTCGGCACGGCCGGAGGAGCTGCCGTTCTTGCCATCGGAGCTGCTGTCGAAGGCGCGCAGGTCGGTCTTCAGGACGCCCGGGCCGATAGCCCAGTTGTGCTGCAGGCCGAGGAAGTGCTGCTGGTAGAAGTCGGTGAGCTGACCGTAGTAGTACTGCAGGGTCAGGTCCTTGTTCAGCTTGTAGTCGCCACCGGCGTAGTAGAACTTGTTGCTGTCGCGGGAGCTGAGGCTGGAGCCGTTGGCGCCAGCGATGCTCAGGCTGCGGTTGTCGGTGGAGTTGCGGCCCTTGGAGTGCTCCAGTTGGCCGGCTACCAGCGAGAAGTCCTTGAGGTCGGTGGAAGCGACCTGGCCGCCTTCGAAGGTGACGGGCAGCAGGCGGCCGTCGTTGTACGTCACCACCGGCAGCTTGGGCTGCAGGGTGCCGTAGCGGAATTCGGTATTGGAAACCTTGGCCTTGGCGGTCAGGCCCAGGCTGCTGAAGTCGTTCACCGCATCGCCGTTGCTCTTGGACGGGAACACGGTGCCACCCTGTTGCGAAGCCGACTCGTAGTGCTTGGCGCCGCTGCTGTCCAGGCGCACACCCAGCAGGCCCAGCGCATCCACGCCGAACCCTACCGTGCCTTCGGTAAAGCCCGAGCTGTAGTTCAGCAGGAAGCCCTGGCCCCATTCTTCCTGCTTGTTCGGGTCGCTGGTGCCGTTACGGTTGTCGCTGTTGATGTAGAAGTTGCGCAGGGTGAGGTTGGCCTTGCTGTCTTCGATGAACCCGCCGGCGACGGCCGACTGAGCGAGGCTGGCGGCAGCGATGGCGAGCGCCAGGCTCGATTGCGTGAGAGTGCGGCTTTTCATTGGAATTTCCCCATTTTATTGATCTTGGAAAACAGGCCATTCACGACGGCGACGAATCCCCAGCGAATCCGTCCGAATGGCAAACAGCGGCCTCGGCGCGGCGTGAGCACGCACGCGGGCATCCGGTATTCGGAGCTGGTGGAGTCCCTCTAGTCGGGGACGATGCGCAGGCAGGCGGAGAGAGATACGGCAGAGAAATGCAGTGGCATGGTTCGGTACTCGTGTCTTGTTGTCGTGGCGAAGCTGCAGGCTCGCGCCCACTGCCAAGGCAAACCCCAGGCCAACCGGCCTCATGTGCCCGACAACCCCGCGCGGCCTGCCCCGGCTCTCGTTCCAGAGCCACTTCCCCAGGCAAGACCAGCGGAAAACCGCCACCGTCCCCTACCTTGCTGGCGGATTACCGCCACTCCTCCGTGCCTTCCGATACAGCCAGCGGCAACGCTGGGCAACGATAAGACAAGCGTTATAAATCCAAAAAGAATTAATTCTTAATATGTAATTCTATTAAGGAATATAAGAGATCGAGCGTACCCCATGACACACGCGGCAGGATCGTGTCGCCGGCAAAAAGAAACCCGCCAACGCTGCAACGTTGGCGGGTCATGGGCATTGCTAGGGGAAACGCCCACCAAAAGGGTAGAGCGTCCGCACGGACGGGCGAACCCGTCCGGCGTCTTGCGAAGGCTGGGTCGCGAGTGCCTCAGCGGCCCACTGCGGCGCTGGTGCTTACGATGTTGGCCGACGGCAGCAACTGGCTGATGAAGCGGTTCCAGCGGGTGATGTTGGCCGGACCGATGAACACCACGTCCTGCGGCTGCATGGCGAACTCCTTGGCCAGCGCATAGGCGGTCGGGCGCTTGGCTTCCAGGTGGAAGACCTGTGCCTGGAACGCGCCCTGAGCACTGGCGGTCTGCTGCGGGTTGCCACGAATCACGTAGACCGAGTCGCCATCGGAGGTTTCCGGGGCCAGGCCGCCGGCGTTGCCGAGCACTTCGAGCAGCGACAGGCCGGTAGTGCGATAGGTGACTACCTGCGGCCGCTCCACTTCGCCCACCACGTAGACCTTCTTGCGGTCGTTATAGGGCAGGTGGATCTGGTCGCCGTTCTTCAGGTAGACGCCGCTCAGGGTGGAGCCGGTGCGGTTGAGCGCATCGACGTCGATCACATACTCGCGGCCGTCACGCTTGAGGGTCAGCCCCGACAGATCCGCCTCGCCGGCAATCACGCCAGCCTTGCTGACCGCCTGCACCAGCGTCGTCGGCGTATTGTTCAGCTCGACCTGGCCGCCGTTCTGGAAGGCACCGGAGAGCACCACATGCTGGCTGGCATAGCGCAGCACGGTGACGTCCACCTGCGGATCGACGATACCCTTCTTCCCGAGCTGGCTGGCCAGGCGCGAGCGCAACTGCGCGGGAGACTGCCCCTCGGCGCGCACCACCCCCGCATAGGGGAAGAAGATATTGCCGTCGGCGCCGACCACGCGGCCGTTGGCTTCCATCTGCTGGGTCGAGCCGGGACTGGTGAGCTCCGGGTGATCCCAGACAGTGACCAGCAGGACATCACCCGCGCCGATCAGGTAGTCGTTCTGCGGCGGACGGTAGTTGAGCAGCTCCGCAGGCACGCCGGGCAGGCTCTCGCGGGTCGCTTCCTGGCGTTGCAGCACCTGGGGCGTGATGGGCACCAGAGTGATCTGCATCCCCTCCTTCTGTGCCTCGCGTTGAATATCGGAATCCGTCATGTGCTGACCGGGGGAGAATACACAGCCTTGTAGCGCCAGACTGCCGACAACAAGACCGAACACGAACAGATTTTTCATGGCGATCCTTCCTTGAAGCAGGGTGTTAGGTAGGAGACAGATTCAGAACGCATTGCGATGAACGAATCCCTTGAAGAGGGTCAGCAAGACGATTTTCAGATCCCACCAGACGGACCAGTTCTCAATGTAATCAAGGTCGTATTCGATGCGTTTCTGCATCTTTTCCAGGGTGTCTGTCTCGCCTCGCCAGCCGTTGACCTGCGCCCATCCGGTGATACCGGGCTTGACCTTGTGACGCAGCATGTAGCGGCTGACCTGGCGGCGGTACTGCTCGTTGTGCGCCACTGCGTGAGGCCGTGGGCCAACCACCGACATATCGCCCCGGAGGACATTGAAGAACTGCGGCAGCTCATCCAGTGAAGTCCGTCGCAGGAACGCGCCCAGGCGAGTGACGCGGCAATCGTTGCGCGAGGCCTGAGTGACCTCGGCACCATCCTCCATGACCGTCATGCTGCGGAACTTCCATACGCGGATCGGCCTTCCGTCCATCCCGTAACGGGTCTGGCGGAACAGCACGGGGCCGCGCGAGGTGAGTTTCACCGCCACGGCAATCAGCAGCATCGGCACCGACACCAGCAGCAGGATCAGCGAAGCGAGGGCAACGTCCTCGATGCGCTTGAGCACCGCGTTGGGCCCATCCATAGGGGTGTCGAAGATGCTGATGGTTTCCAGGCCGTTGATGCTCTCGCTGCGCGCGTGCAGCAGATCGAACATGAACAGGTCGGGAATCAGGTAGACCGACACCGTAGTGTCGGACAGTTCGCGAATCAGCTCGTTGAGCAGCGGCTCGCGGGACAGAGGCAGAGTCAGGTAGACCTTGTCGATCTGGCCGGCGCGCGCCGCCTCGATCAGCGCCAGGCGGCCGCCCTTCACCGGCACCCGCTGGTCCAGCGGCATCTGCTGCGGGCGGTCATCGTAGAAGCCCACCAGGTGCAGGCCCATCCACGGCGCATCGAGGATGGTGGCCGCCAGCCGCGCACCGATTTCGCCGGTGCCGTAGATAGCGACATTGCGGCTGTTCAGGCCGTGCCGTCGCGCCAGGCGCAGCAGGACACGCAGCAGCAGGCGATAGCCGCACATCACCAGCAGCGCGATGGCGAACCAGGCGAAGCGGCGGCCGTCGGTGAGCACACCGTGGCGCAGCGCGACGTCCAGCAGCATCACCGCGAAGAACGACAGCGACCAGTAGCTGGTGACGAGCAACGACTCGCGCAGCATCGACTCGCCGCGCCAGGAGCCATACAGCCGGTTCAGCTCGCCGAGCCAGCCGAACAGCATCACGCACAACAGAACCGATACCCAGACGCGGGAGTCCGGCATGCCGCTGCCATCGCTCAGGAGAATCGCCCCACTCACGACGATGACCAGCAGATCGAGCAGCCGGTGAGCCAGTGCGAGAAGCGACTGGTTGGCCCGCAAAATTCCCTTCGATCGAATGGACATGGAAAAACCTCACAACGTTCGACGCCCATCCTGGCGTCGCTGCCACCCAAGGCAGACAGGTCGGTGATGCACCGCCGCGGCCGACCGGCCAGACATGCGGCAGACGGAGTTCATGGGCGGGCGTCCAGCAGCAGTTGCTGCAGATAGCGCCCGTAGCCGGTCTTGCCCAGGCGCTCGGCCTGAAGGGCCAGACGCTCGCTGGAAAGCCAGCCCTGCTGGAATGCGATTTCCTCCAGGCAGGCGACCTTCAGCCCCTGCCGTGCCTCGATGGTCTGCACGAAGTGCCCTGCCTCCATCAGCGACTCGTGGGTTCCGGTATCCAGCCAGGCGAAGCCGCGCCCCAGCAGGCTCACGCGCAGCTCGCCAAGGGCCAGGTAGGCGTTGTTGACGTCGGTGATCTCCAGCTCGCCGCGCGCCGAGGGACGGATGTTCCTGGCGATCTCCACCACGCGGTTGTCGTAGAAGTACAGGCCGGTTACCGCATAGTTCGAACGCGGGGCGCGAGGCTTCTCCTCGATGGAAATCACCCGCCCGCCGTCATCGAACTCGACCACCCCGAAGCGGCCCGGGTCGGCCACCTGGTAGCCGAACACCGTGGCGCCACGCTCCCGCGCGGCGGCCTCGCGCAGGGTGGCGGTGAAGCTCTGGCCGTAGAAGATGTTGTCGCCCAGCACCAGGCACACCGAGTCGTCGCCGATGAACGACTCGCCGATCAGGAATGCCTGCGCCAGGCCATCCGGCGACGGCTGTACCGCGTACTGCAGACGCACGCCGAACTGTTCGCCATCGCCCAGCAGGGCGTGGAAGTTGGGCAGGTCGGCAGGCGTGCAGATCAGCAGGATGTCGTCGATGCCGGCGAGCATCAGCACCGACAGCGGGTAATACACCATCGGTTTGTCATAGATCGGCAGCAGTTGCTTGGACACCCCGAGCGTAATGGGGTGCAGCCGGGTGCCGGAGCCCCCGGCGAGGATGATGCCTTTCATGGAACTTGCCTCCTTGGCGGACGGACCCCTGGGTCCGCACTACTCGAGTGGATCGAAGCGCGGCAGGTAGTCCGCGCGGTCGGCGAGAAAGGTGTCGATCAGGCTGGACAGCCGCAGGGCTGACAGATCCCACGAATACCGTAGGAAGTTCTCCAGCCCGGCGCGGCGCAGGCTGTCACGCAGCTCGCCGTCCAGCAGGACGCGGCGCATCGCCTCGGCCAGCGCCTGGGTGTCGCGCGGGTCGAAGTACAGCGCCGAGGCGCCCAGCACCTCGGGGATCGACGCGCTGCTGGCGGCGATCACCGGGCAGCCGCACGCCTGCGCCTCCAGCGGCGGAATGCCGAAGCCCTCGTAGAGCGATGGGAACACGAACGCCGCCGCCCCCCGGTACTCCTCGATCAGTCGTGTGTCGTCGATGCGGCCGAGCCAGCGCACTCGCTCGCCCTGGCCGCTGGCCTGCAAACGGCAGTCGGCGAAACTGCGGCCGGCGGAGCCGACGATGTGCAACTCGACATCCAGGTCATGCAGCAATCCGAACGCCTCCACCATCCGCGCGAAGTTCTTGTGCGCCGCCTGCGACGACACCGCCAGCAGGTAGGGCCGCGCGGGTGTGGCCACGGCGGCGGAACGAAACTCGCCGGAGACCGCATTGCCGATGACATGGATGCGCTGCTTCGCAAAACGGTAGTACGAGGCTATTTCCTGGCGGGAGAACTCACTGACGCTGATCAGCGCCAGCACCCGCCTCAGCATCAGTGGCGTCAGCACGCGATACAGCGCGCGAAAGCGCCAGGAAAAGCTCTCCGGGTGGCGCACGTAGGCGATGTCATGGTGGGTCGCCAGTTGCCGCCCGTAGGCCAGCGGTGCGGTGTTGCACAGCGACACCAGCAGCGGCCGGCCATTGCGCGCCAGCCACAGCGGCAGGTCGACCTGTTCCCAGAGATGTCCGCGGTTGCGGCCGATGCGCTCGACCCGCAGTTGCCGGGCAACGTCCTCGCGGACCAACGGGCCGGGCGGCGCAACGAAATGCACGTCGCTGCGCAGACGCGCCAGCGACAGGGAGATCTGCTCGGCGAAGCGCTGCACGCCGCTCAGTTCCTGGGATAGAAAACGCGCGTTGATGACGATCATGGAGAAACCCTCCGGGTCAGCGCAGCGACAACTGATAGCCCGAGGCGCTGCGCAACAGCGTCGGAGCGCTATCGATGGGAATGCTGGCCTGGCACGCACCGCCGCCCTCAGGGCAGTCCCAGGGGACTTTCCGGCCCTGGCTGGTGCTGACGCCGTCGAAGTCCCGCAAGCGCCAGATGGTGTCCGACCCGCTGGGCTGGCTGGTGATCTTCAGGTTCTGTTCATGGCCCAGCGTCCACGCCACCAGCACCTCGTCGCCTGCCTTGGCGAAGCGCAGCAGGTAGACATCCGGGTCCTGGCTGGGCACCCGGCCGACGAAACGGTAGTGGCCGATGATCCCGGCGACGCTGGCCATCGCGTGGTAGGCCGGCTTGGCCTGGCCACTGGCGCCGAGCAGGCCGAAGTTGTGTTCCATGTCGCGGCGGTCGATGCCGTCGTCCACCAGGTCGTACCACCAGGAACCTTTCACGTTCGGCAGGCTGCGCAGCAGGAAGTAGGCGCGCGCCAGGTAGGCCGCCTGGCGTTCGCGGCTGATGCCGCAGGCACCGTCGTGGGCCGGCCAACTGAACTCGGTGAAGTACATCGGCACCGGCTTGCCGGCGACCTGTTCGAAGCGCTGGTCGACGCCCTTGAACCATTCCAGCCAGTTCTCCGGCGTCGACAATTCACCCTCGCAGTACACCGAGGGATGCAGCGACAGCCCATCGGCCACCTCCAGCAGGCCACCGGTCAGCAGTCGCTCGGCGAAGCCCTGGCGGATACCGCGCAGCGTCACCGCGCCGGCGATCACCTTGGCTTTCGGGTCTTCTTCGCGGATCACCTTGGCGGTGGCGCGAACCAGGGTCAGGTAGTCGTCGCTGAAGTCCTTGTCGGTGGGGTTTTCCACATCCCATTCGTTCCAGACTTCATAGATCGCCACCTGCCCCTTGAAACTGCGCACCACGTGGCGCACGTAGCGCAGGAACGCATCGCGGGTGGCGTCGTCGCGCGGCTTTCTGCTGCCGTAGAACTGGTTTTCCAGCCCCAGGATCAGCAGCGTGTCGATGCCCAGCGCACGGGTGCTGCGCATCTGCGCGCGCCAGCTTGCCGGAATCGACAGCACACCGGGCCGGACTTCGACACTGGACCAGAAGGCGTCGTCGCGGAACGACCGGATGCCAGCTTCTGCGGCCAAGCGATTGATCCCGTCGCGATTGCCCGGGCGCTCGTTCTGATGAGTGCTGGCGCCGACAATGAACTCCGCCTCGCCGAGGTCCGCCGTGGCGGTCTCCTTGGCCAGCGCCGATGGCGAGTGGCCCGCCATGCCCAGCAGCACGGCGCCGCCCAGCAACAGACTCAGCACACGCCCCACGCCCTGCAGGCGCCAGGCTTGCGGCGCCGGCGGGGTGATGGCTTCGTCCGGCAGGCGCAGGGCGCGACCGATGGCCAGACCGAGGAACAGGCTGGGCACCTGCGCTTCCAGCACATCGCTGGTCCACCCCACCAGCAGGACGCAGTAGGCGATTCCCAGCAGCGCGCGCGCCTCGCCGCCCGGCTGGCGCTGCAAGCGCATCAGCATCGGCAGGGCCAGCACATACAGCGCCACACCAGCCACACCGAACAGGCACCAGAGATAGAGCAGCGAATTGTCCGCCACCGCGAGCTGCTCGACGCCGAATATCGGAAACGCCCCGTAGGCGCTGCCGGTCATGCCCAGGCCCGCGCCGGTGTACGTCCAGCCGTTGTAGTCGATCACCCGGATCAGGTTGGGCCAGGTGCTGACCAGGCGATCCACCATCGAACCGATCAGGCTGTCGCCGGAAGAACTGACCACGTAGGGATCGACGCCGACGAGCAGGCCATAGAGCGGCAGCGCCAGCGCGCCGAGCACCACCACCAGGGCCGCCAGCAGGAAGGCCAGGCGCTGGCGGGCGAAGCTCATCACCACCAGGGCGACGAGGAAGGCCCCGGCAGAAGATTTGTTGGTAGTGAGCACGATGCCGGCCAGCGCCACCAGATAGATCAGCCCGCGCAGCAGCAGCGGCAGGCGGAACGAACCCAGGTACAGACTGAAGATCGCCAGCATGATCGCCAGGCTCGACGACATCCGCGAGAAGCCGGCGATGCGGTCCAGACCGTAGGCGCTCCAGGCGCGGTTGCCGCTGATCTCCACCCCGCCCATCGAGTAGGTGTAGCCCTTCCAGGACACCGTGGTGAGCAGGTCCAGGGCTATGCCAGCCAGCGAAGCCGCGAGGCAGAAGGCGATCACCCAGCCAACAGTCTTGCGGTGCATTTCCAGGTAGCTGCCACAGAGCAGGCCGAACAGCAGCGGCGCGTAGATGAACACGCTGAAGGCACCGGCCTTCCACTCCGCGCCATGCAGGTGGCCGACCAGCAGCGAGGCCAGCGCCAGCAGCAGCAACAGCCACAACCCGCGCTGCTGCGGACGGGTGATCAGTTCCCAGGCCACCGCCACCATGCAGGCGACCTTCGGCAGGTAGACCAGGGCCGACAGGCCCGACTGGTCGGCATAGAAACGCAGCGCGCCGCTGAAAGTCTCAACCAGCAGCAGCGACACCAGCACCGCCAGCGCCAGCAGCGAGCGGTCGAAGGTCACCCCGCGGGAGGGCTCAAAGCGTGGAAACGGGGATTGCAGATCCATGACGGACTCCACGGTCGAGCAGGGTATGGCGCAAGAGGGCTTCGTATTCGTCGAGCATCCGCTCGACGCTGAGCATCGATTCCACGCTGGCCCGTGCGCGCGAGGCCAGCCCCAGGCGCAAGCCCGGGTCCTGCGCCAGGCGCTGGATCGCATCGCGCAGGGAGTCGGGCCGGTCAGGCTCGCAGAGCAGGCCGTTGAATTCGTCGCGGACGATTTCCACCAGCCCGCCACGCGCCGAGGCGATCACCGGTACGTGATGGGCACAGGCTTCCAGCGCCACCAGGCCGAACGGTTCCTGGCTGAGCGTGGGAACCACCGCGACATCGATGGTGCGGAAGAAATCCCCCGCCTTGCGGTAGCCCACGAAATGCACGTGCCGGGGATCGGCCCGCGACTTGAGGGCGTTCACGTACTCGGCATCGCCGCGCCCGGCGATCAGCAGCGACGCATCGCAGCGAGTCTCCTGGAAGGAGTCGATCAGCCATTCCAGCCCCTTGTTGGGCGCCAGCGTGCCGATGAAGCCGAAGCGCAGCGGCCGATGCGCCGCCACCACCGCCGGCTCGTCGTTCTGCGGGGCGAACGGCGAAGCGTTGTAGATCACGTGGGGCCGGCTGTCCCGGAAATAGCCGGCATCCAGCAGCACGTCGAGCTGGAAGCGGCTGACGCCCACAACCACATCGACCGTCGCCGAAGCCTTGGCATGGGAGCGCCGCAGCAGCGCGCAGGAGCCGCATTGCTGCTCGCAGTGGCGGCCCTTGTTGAAGCGCATCCCGCGCGGGCAGATGAGGTACTGGTCATGGAGTATCTGCACGATGGGCAATCCGGCATCGCGGATCGCGTCCCACACGGCAATCGACCAGCCCGACAGGTTGTGGCACACCACCACATCCGGCTCGCTCTGCTCCAGCACATCCGCCAACACCTCGCGCATGCCCCGGTTGTAGCGGTCGAGCGCGTGCCAGGCCAGGCGCAGCAGCGGACCGGGGCGGCGTCCGGAAAACGGCCAGTAGAGATTGCGCATCCCGGCGCGCAGCACCGGCACACCATTGAGCGACTCGCTCTGCACGCCGGATTCCGGGCCGGTGCTCAGCACCTGCACCTCATGGCCGCGGCGCTTGAGACCCTCGACCATCGACTGCAGCATCACCTCCGCGCCGCCACCGAAGTAAGGCGCGTACAGCGTGTTGAGGAACAGAATCTTCATAGCGGGTACGCCCTGCTCATGCCCAGCGCGCCGGACTCGCCGTCACGGATGGCACGCAGCAGCAGTTCAAGGCGCCCCTCGCGGCCGTGCCGGCGGGCGAAAAAGTGCAAAAGGCGCAGGAACACCCAGCGGTTGAAGCGGTACATCAGCGGCGAGCGCACCCAGAGGTTCTTGTCGAACCACGCCTGGTTGCGTGCGGCGTAGTACGCGCGCAGATCGGAGCTGCCCAGCAGGTAGGTTTCATAGATGTTCGAGGTGCGCTCCTTGATGTTCCAGGAGTGTTCCAGGTCGTCCAGCCCGGCCTCGGGCACGAGGTACAGGTGCCCGCCCGTGGCGTTGATACGGAAGGTGTATTCGGTGTCGTCCGCATACAGCACCAGCTCTCGGCGCGGCAGGCCGATGCGCTCGATCAGTTGCCGGTGCGCCAGCAGCCCGCCGTAGTAGGCGAATGGCAACTCCAGCAGCGGCGCCACCGGGCGCGGGCGCGGCCTGCCCCACGGGGTACGGCGCCAGAGCTTGTAAGGCAACTGGTGGACATGGAAACCGAAATAGCTGGAGCGCGGCGGCGTAATGAAGCGGCTCGGCACCCCGGCGACGACGTCGGCCTGATGTTCCGGGCGAAAGCCCAGTACCGCCGTACGGTCGGCGCCGTGGTGCTGCACGCACTCCAGCAGACGCTGCTTGAGCAGAGGGAACGAGCCCGGCGCCGGCGCGTTGTCGTCGTCCATCAGCCAGATGTATTCGCAACCGGTCTTGAGCGCCGCCTCGATGCCCACGCAGTAGCCGTTGGCCGAGCCGGTGTTGCTGTCCAGTTCGATCACCTGCACGCGGTTGGGCCAGAGCATGAACAACTGGTCCAGCTCGGCCACCGAGGCGTTGCTGACGACGATGGCGCAAGCGATGTCCTTCTCGCGGAAGGCGCGCGCCAGCAGCTCTTCCAGGTACTCCAGGCGGTCGCCGTAGGTCAGCGTCACCAGCACGGTCGATGCGGTCATGATGCGGGGCTCTCCTTCGTCCTTCATCGGGCGCTCAGGCCCGCCATCCTTCGCCATCGGCCGCCGAAAGACGGCTCAGTGGCACACGCACGCGCTGCTCGCGCTGCAGCAGGTTGAGCAGGATCAGCGCGCGCTCGGCGCCGTCGTCGCAGAGGAAGATCGCGTCCACTTCGCAGGCACCGGCGCAACGCACCCGCACCGTCTGCCCATGCTGGAAGCGCGAGGCCGGACGCTCGGGCAGCGCCAGCAGACGCCGGCGGATGTCCTCCACCAGCTCGTCGGCCACCGGCAAGGGCTGCGGGCCGAAGCTGACGATGCGCGACACCCCCCGGGTGGAACGGATCGGGAACCAGTTGTCGTGCTGCTGATCCAGGCGGATGAACAGGTAGCCGGGGAACAGCGGCTGCGGCCGCGCGCCCTGCCCCACCACCGGGCGGTAGCAGGCGAAGCCCTGGCGCGCCAGGTTCTCTTCGGCGCGCAGCTCCTGGTGCGGTTTGGTCTGGATCAGGTACCAGCGGTGCAGCGGTTCGGTGGCGCTCATGATTCGTACTCCTCGACACCAGGCCGGACGACGACAGGGGACGGCGCCGGGCGATCGACGGAATAGCGGCCGAGCAGGCGCCGCATTTCGTCCGGCTGGTTGAACATCAGCACGTCGATGATCGACAGGCTGGGCACGAAGTTGTCGTCGAACTGCCGGTAGCTGAACTCGTCCATGCGCAGGAAACGCAGCTCGACGCCGTGGGAATGGAAGACATCCGGCGAGTACAGGTGCCGGCCGCCCTCGGGGTTCAGGTAGACATTGCCGCCGCTGCGCTTCACCACGTGGATCAAGCGCTGCTCGCGGTCGATGTCGCCGGCCAGGCCCATATCGGAGAACCGCGCTATCGGCGTATCGATCTCCAGGTAGCGGCAGATGCGCCGGATCGAATGCTCGGTGAAGTGCGCCAGGTTGCGCTCCGGGTTTTCGAGGATCTCCTCCACCAGCGGGAACACCTGCGCGTAGCACGGCGCCCGGTGGTAGGCGTGGCGGATGGTGTGCAGCAAGCGCTGGCTGGTGAGCCGCATCTGCTCGCTGAGCAGCCTCTGGTTGATCGCCTGGCTGCGCGAACCCTGCTCCAGCGGCACGCTGAACTGCCACGGGCGACCACCGACCAGCAGCCGGTTGCGATTGATCCAGCCACGCCGGGTGTACTGCAGGCTGTCGCCGAGAATGAACAGGCTGCTGGCGGCGATCAGTTGGAAGTACCCCAGGTAGGGGAACAGGTACGGCTGCATCAGGCTGACGATGTGGACCATGATTTCATCCCTGTTTCCGTTCTCAGTCCCGGTTGTCGTACCGGTAGGCGTAGGCACCGTAGTCGTAGGCGGCGGTCGAGGCCTTGCGCTTGACTCCATTGAGGATCGCGCCCTGCAGATGAATCCCGTTCTGCCCCAGGCGGCGGCGGGCGGTATCGATCTCGCTGGCCGGGCTCTGGCCGAAACGGGTGACCAGCAGGCAGATGCCGCACAGCCGGCCGACCAGCGCGGCGTCGGTCACCGCCAGCACCGGCGGGGTATCGACGATCACCAGGTCGTACAGCGCCGAAGCGTCGCGCAGCAGTTGCGCGAAGTTCTCGTGCATCAGCAGCTCGGACGGATTGGGCGCGGCAAAGCCGCAGGAGATGAAGTCCAGCTCCGGCACTTCGGTCGGCAGGATCACCTCGCTCAGCGGGCGATGGGCGCTCAGTGCATCGGACAGGCCGTGGCGCGGCGTCAGGCCGAACACGCGGTGCAGGTAGCCTTTGCGCATGTCGGCGTCGATCAGCAGGGTGCGCTGCCCGGACTGGGCGATGATCGCCGCCAGGTTGCTGGAGACGAACGACTTGCCCGCGCCCGGCGCCGGGCTGGTGAGCATCACCACGTTGTTGCGCGCTTCCAGCAGGGCGAAGTGCAGGTTGGTGCGCAGGCTGCGCAGCGCCTCGTTGGCGAGGTCGCCCGGATTCGCCGCGGCGAGCAGCTTGGGCGTATGCCCGGCGAGGTCGCCCTTGCGCTCCTTCTCCAGGCGCTCCTGCTGGCGCGAGTAGGGCACGGCGGCGAGCACCGACAGCCCGAGTTGCTCGATCGCTTCGGGGTTCTCCACGCCACGGTAGAACGCCTGGCGCAGGAACAGGATGCCCAGGGCGAGGCAGAAACCGAACAGGGTGGCGAGCAGCACGATGATCTTGCGCATCGGCTTGGCCGGTTGCTCGACGTTGGCCTGGGCAGTGTCGATCACCCGCACGTTGCCGATGGTGCCGGCGCGGATGATGTCCTGCTCCTGGGCCTTGTTCAGCAGGGAGGTGTAGGTCTGCCGGGTGACCTGCATGTCACGGGAGAGACGCAGCAGTTCCTGCTGGGTGGCCGGCAGGGTCTGGATGCGCTTCTGCAGTTGCTGCTTGCGCTCGTCGAGGCTGCTCATCTGCTTGAGCAGCGCCTGGTAGGCCGGGTGGCTCGGGGTGTAGAGGCGGTCGTACTCGGCACGCTTGAGCTTGAGCTCGGACAACTGGTTGTCGATGCCCACCACCTGATCCAGCACGCCGCGGGTCTCGACACTGATATCGGCAGACTTGGCGCTGGTCTGGTAGGCGTTGTAGGCGGCCTCGGCGCGCTCCAGCTCCAGGCGAACAACCGGCAGTTGCGAGCGCAGGAACTGCAGGCGCTGGGACGCTTCGGCGGAACTGCGCTCGACGTTCTGCAGCACATAAAGGTGGCTGATCTTGTCGAGGATGCGGTCGGCCTGCTGCGGATCGGGATCCTCCAGGGTCAGGTAGACGATGCCCGAGTCCTTGCCGGCCTCACCGACCTTGAGCAGCTTCTGGTAACCCAGGGTGGTGGTCAGCAGGCGATTGCGGGTGAGCACGAACTCGGTACCCGGACGGGCCACCAGCTCATCCACCTCGATGGTGAACCCCTTCTCGATGATGGTCTTGCTCAACTGGCCGCGCAGAAGCAGCTCACCGTCGGCATTGAGCAGGTGGTACGCATCGCCGCCGTCGGCGACCAGGGTGAGCGGCTCGCCCAGGTACTCCTCCGGCACGTCCAGTTGGAACACCTTGATCTGCTCGCCACCCCAGCCATACGAGTCCAGGCCGAGCCACGGCGTGGCGAGGGTCTGGTCCGGCGCCGGCTTGAAGCGCCGCGCCAGGTAGTCGCCCACCAGAGGCAGGTGCCTGGGCTTGGCGACGATGTCGAGCTTGAGCAGCTCGACCGCCTTGCCGAGCACCGCGCGCGACTTCAGCAGTTCGATCTCGGTGGCCGCGAGTGACACCGAGTCGGGCCGGTTGATGACCTCGGGCGTACCGTTCAGGCCGTTCTTCTTCTGCTCGATCTGGATCATCGCCCCCGATACGTAGATCGGGGTGGCGACCACCGCATAGAAGATGCCGAGAACGGCGAACAGCCCGGTCACGGCGATGATCATCTTCTTGTGGTCGAACAGCAGGCGCAGCAGGCCGGCGACGTCGATACGGGTGTCCTGGAAGGTTTCCAGGGACGAGCGGGGCATGACACTCATGGACATCCATCCTCCAGTGAGGCGGCGCGGCTCAGCGCGCCTGAATCGGGTTCAGCCGCTTGAGCAGGTTCATTCCGTGATTGCCGACCAGCAGCAGGAACGCCTCGATCTTGCGCGGCAGCGGAATCGAGGCCATCGACAGGCGGCAGACCTGGACCAGGAAGTACTCGTTGAGCGCCCGGTCACCGATGCGCTGGTAGTAGCGCGCCAGGCAGTAGTAGGTGTGCAGGGTCATCTGTTGCTGCACGCGATCGGCCTGCATGGAGAAAATGCCGCCCTTGTGCACGCGGTAGGCAGCCGGGCGGATTTCGCCAAGGAACTTGCCCTTGCCGTAGGCTCCCAGCAGCGACCACCAGCAGAGGTCGACCATGCGTGTGGTGAGCAGCTCCGCGGGCATCTCGGTGAGGACGTTGCGAAAGCAGGTAGTCAGCGTGGAAATCGGCCGCGCCTGTTGCAGCTCCAGGCGGCTGGCATCGCGGCGGAACTTGCCGGTGAGCTGTTGCGGCTTGAGCACGCCGTCCTCGTTGAAGGTGTAGGCGTCGTGATAGGTGATCACGTAGTCCGGGTTTCTTTCGAGGAAGTCGACCTGGATCTGGAGCTTGCGCGGATCGGTCCAGAAGTCGTCGCCCTCGCAGTAGGCGATGTAGCGGCCGCGTGCCTTGCGGAATACCGGCAGGCCGTGGGAAAGGCCCTTGGAGTACTGATTTTCCTTGTGGAAGATCGGCTTGATGATGTGCGGGTAGCGCGCGGCGTAGTCGGCGATCACCTCGGCGGTGCCGTCGGTGGAGGCGTCATCGTTGACCAGCACCTCGAAGCGGAAGTCGGTGACTTGTTCGAGGAAGCTGTCCAGCGTGCGGCCGATGTAGTTCACCTGGTTGTAGGCCAGGCACACGACGCTCAGCAGTGGTTCGGGGGCTTCCGGCCAGTTGGAGAGGATCTGCAGCTCTGAGCGGATATCCATGTCTAGACACTCGGCTTGTGGGACGGTTTGAACAGGCGCAGCAACGCCGGAGCGGAGCCGACGCCCACCAGGAACAGGGTGATCAGGCCGCAGGTGGCCAGCGCCAGCAGCAGCGACAGACGCCCGCCGGAGCGGGCCAGCAGCGCGTAGAAGGGTTCGCTGAGCAGCAGGCCGGCGACGCTCAGCGCAGCGATCTGCAGGGTGTCGCGCAGCCACGGGGCATGCAGGTCGTCACCGAAGCTGCGATGCACGATCGCCGGCCAGATCAGGAAGGCCACCAGGCGCAGGCCAAACCAGCACAGCGCGACGCCGACCACGCCGAACAGGTAGGCGCTGGCGATCACCAGAGGGATGCTCACCAGGGCGGAAACCACGCTGTACCAGACGTGCATGCGCAGTTGGCCGTGGGCGTACTGGAGGTAGAACTGGAAGCTGCCGACCGCCATCAGGCCTGCGCCGAGCACATACCAGACCAGCACCGGCCGGCACCAGCGCGCGGCCTCGGCGTCGCCACTCCAGGCGAGGATCAGGTCGTGGCCGTGGGCGGCGATCACCGCCACCATCGGGAACATCAGCACGCAGACGAAGCGGTTGGCGTTCAGGTAGAGCTGCTGCATGTCGGCGTGGCGGCCCTCGGCGACCAGCATGGTCATGCGCGGCAGCAGGCCCTGCGCCAGCGGGTTGACCAGGCTGAGGATGCCGCCGCTGACCAGCGCCACCAGCGAGAAGTAACCGTAGTCGCGCAGCGGCAGCAGGCTCGACAGCAGTACCTTGTCCAACTGGGTGAGGACGATCCACAGGCCCGAAGTGAAGAACATGCCCAGGGCGAACGGCAGAACCGGGCGCAGTGTGTCCCAGCAGAAGCGGGTCAGCAGGCGCACGTCCATCCACAGGTAGGCCTTGCCGCCCAGCAGCAGGGTTTCCAGCAGCGACACCGCGACCTGGAATTCGAAGAACACCAGTGGGTCCTGGCTCACCTCGGCCACCAGGAACAGGCCACCGAAGTAGCGCAGGGTCGTGATGAAAACGTTGATCCCGTTGATCCAGCCGTGCAGCTCCAGCCCCTGCAGCGCACTGCGGTAGAGGGTGCCGTACAGGCGCAGGGCAACCAGCAGTCCCATCAGGCTGACGCACTGCGCGACCAGTTGCGGGCTGAGGGTCTGGACGTTCAGCCAGTGGCCGGCGATCCAGCCGCTGCCGGCGTACACCGCCAGGCTGCTGAGCAGCGTCAGCGGCAGCAGGATCAGCTCGAAGGAACGCAGCAGGCTCGCCTGGCTGTATGCCTCGCCCTGCATGCCCCGGCCGTGGGCGACCTGCCGCACCAGCGCCGGCGAGAGGCCGACGTCGAGCAGCAGGAGCCAGGTCTGCAGCACCGCGAAGAAGCCGATCAGGCCATACGCCTCCGCCCCCAGGTGGCCGAGGTAGAACGGCTGGATCAGGATGCCGATGACGATCGCGTACGCCTGCCCCGTGTAGTTCAGCAGGGTGTTGCGGATCATCGACAGCGACCGCTTTCGCGCCATGATCGACATCTCAAACCGCCTCGGCGACCCGGCCGCTTTCCATCAGCAGCACATCGATCACCGCGCGCTGTACCTCCTGCGGCAGACTCGGATAGAGCGGCAGGCAGAGGATGCGCTGGCTGAGTTCGCGGGAAAGCTGCTGAGGCTGCTGCGGCGCCAGGTAGTCGAGGGTGTCCAGCGACGGGTAGAAGTAGCGCCGAGGATTGACCCCGACGGCATTCAGGGCGGCCCGCACGCGCAGTACCTGCTCCTCGTCGCGCAGGCCGATCGGGTAGTAGCTGTTGTTCTGTCGCGCGCCCGCCTGCACGATCTGCAGGTCGTAGTAACCGCCCAGAGCGGCGGTGTAGCGCGCGGCGATCTCCTCGCGCTGGGCAAGGATGGTCTCGATGTCGTCCAGCACGCACAGGCCCATCGCGGCGGAGAACTCGTTGAGTTTGGCGTTGATTCCCAGGCCGACGATCTTGTCCACGTCGGCGATGCCGAAGTTGCACATCAGGCGGATCTGCCGGGCCAGGTCGTCGTCGGAGGTGACGATGGCGCCGCCCTCGATGGTATGGAACAGCTTGGTGGCGTGGAAGCTCAGGGTGCTCACGTCGCCCCAGGCCAGCACAGAGCGGTCGCGGTAGCGCGAACCGAAGGCATGGGCGCCGTCGTAGATCACCTTCAACCGGTTACGCTGCGCCACCGCCTGGATTTCCTCCACGGCGCAGGGGTTGCCGAACACGTGGGTGGCAACGATGGCGCTGGTGTCCGGCGCCAGGCTGGCTTCGATCAGTTGTGGGTCGAGGTTCCAGGTTTGCGCATCGATATCGGCGAAACGCGGCCGGATGCTTTCCCATTGCAGCGTGCTGCTGGTGGCGACGAAGCTGAACGGTGTGGTCACCGCGCTGCCGGTGACGCCCAGCGCGCGGTACGCGACCTGCAGGGCGATGGTGCCGTTGCAGGTGAGGATCACATGGCGCACACCCAGGTAGTCCTGCAGGCGCTCTTCCAGCTCGGTGACACAGGGGCCGTGGTTGGTGATCCAGCCCGAGGCATAGATCTTTTCCACGTACGCCTTGAACTTCTCCAGATCACCCAGATAAGTCTTGGTCACATTGATCACGGTCGCATCCCTCTGATGAATGGAAATTCCATCGCTGGCGGCTGGCGTGCCGCTCAGCCCAGCGCAGGCAGCACGAACGGTGCGCCTTCCAACTGGGTGTCCATGACGCTGGCGGGCGCCTGCGCGGCGCGGTTCGCCAAGTGTTCCTGCAATGCCTCGATGACCCGGCCGCTGGCGTCGTGGTGGAACTGCCAGACGCCGTAGATGCGGCTGTCGAAGGAACGCTCGCTGCCCAGCATCGGGTTGGCAGCGAGGCCCGAGCCCAGGCCGAAGCTGTACAGTCCCGGGATCGGCCGCCCGCTGAGGTCGCGCAGGCAGCCTGCGGCGTCGGAATCCAGCCCTCCCTTGCTCTCGCGCACCTGCAGCGGCTCGCCGTTGGCGTGGCGCATCGCCGGCAGGCAGGGCTGGTAGCCGATGGCCTGGACCATCACCCCCGGATCGCGGCAGCACTGCTCCAGGCGCGCACGGTTAGCGGGCGAGCGGTCGTCCATACGCAGCATCTCGACCTTTACCCGGGTCCCGCTGACGTAACCGTTGGCGAGCACGTCGCTGCCGACTTGGTGCGCGCGATAGCGCAGGCCGCCGGAGCGGTTGACCCGTCCGGATACCGGGCACACGTCCATGCTCTCGTCTACCTCGTAGCCCGCCGACCGCGCCTCCTCGACGCTCTCGAAGAACAGGCGGATGGGCGCGCGGTGGATCAGCGTCAGTTGCTCCAGGCCCAGGCAATCCAGGGCGCAGGCCAGGTTGTCGAGCACCGAGAAGG
Organism: Pseudomonas triclosanedens; assembly: GCF_026686735.1. Classification (NCBI taxonomy): domain Bacteria; kingdom Pseudomonadati; phylum Pseudomonadota; class Gammaproteobacteria; order Pseudomonadales; family Pseudomonadaceae; genus Pseudomonas; species Pseudomonas triclosanedens. Next base: position 5,924,424 of record NZ_CP113432.1, read on the forward strand.
CGCTGTGCGAACCGCCCACCACGGTGAAGCGGGTATCCGGCCCGACGCGGTCGCCGAACAGCTCCACCAGCTCGGCGGGGCTCAGGCTCAACAGCGCATCGGAGGAGTAGACCGTGGGGCCGTCGTGAGGCAATTGCAGGTCCTGCTCGGCCAGGCTCCAGTTGAGGTACTCGCGGTTCTGCCGGCCACCCAGGTTGAGCACCAGGGCGCCGCAGTCGATCTGCCAACTGCGCGATCCACTGCGCAGGGCCAGCTGGAAGCCGGCGTCGTCACCGGCGACGATCTTTTCGATGCGAGTCCCCAGCGCCACGTCCACGCCGAGATGGCCGGTGACATAGCGCATGAACAGCGTCGAGGCGTGTGCCAGCAGCTCACCCACCTGGGTGAGCATCGGCGCGCCGTGGGGATCGTCACGCAGGCGACGGAAGGCGGCCGAGTGTTCCAGCGGGGCGAAGATCGGCAGCAACGCCGGATCGCGCAGGCAGTCGAGGAACACATCGCCCACCGAGTTGGCGGTGATGTGGTAGTCGCCCAGCCGGCCACGGCCAACCGCCAGGGCTGCGTCCACCACCAGCAGGCCGGAGCGCGCCAGGCTGGCCAGGGCGCCGGTCTTGTATGCGTTGAAGAGGAACCCCATGCCAGCCGGGCCGGCGCCGCCGACCACACAGGCATAGTTGGAACGGAAGGATTGATCAGTCATCAGCCTGACTCCCAAGGAAGCGCGAAACGCAACATGTCGCGCAGCGCTCGTCGTGGTGCCGGCGCAAATGGCCGGCAAGGGGCGCGTGTTCGCGCCGGAATTCCGTCGCCCGTTGGGTGGGGTGGATCGGTACGAGGGCGGTTCGCCAGAACGGCACGCCGCTGCGGAGTGCCGGAAGAAACAGCTCGGAAACGGCAGAAAGTTTCCGGCCCAATGAAGAGATCAATAACGATTGGCGATTGAAAAGTTCCGCCGAAAGTTCTGGCCAATTCTCTGCTGAAACACGGGCATAAATACTTTCGGCGATAAGTCCGGCATTTCGACCAAACTTCAGCGGGTGTCCGGAAGTCTTGGCGCCAGAATTCCGCAGTATCTTTGGAGACGTGGCCTTCAGAGAAATGGCAAGTGCGGGCCTGGCTGTTGCGAAAGCGTTACAAGTTCCGCTCTCTATCGTTTTCCGATTGGCCATCGACAGTAGCTCCACTCAAGGAGATCGCTCTGCGCCGGGCCTTTGGCAATATTCGAAGACAAGGCTACCGCCCGAGTTCGAATGACCCGATTCAATTAACGACTATCAACTGCTTATCCCTGGAATGGCCGTTACTTTTCGCCGGGCAAAGCTACCGCCCCTCGGCCAATTCCGAAAATCTGGAAAAACAACAGCAAAAAACCATCTCGCCTCCGTTGCGGCAAAGGCAGCGGAAGTTCTCGGGCAGTGAACAGGAGGTGGCAGGAAGACAGGGGGGGTACATCGAAATCTTCCTTGACACGCTACTACTCGTGCGACTACTCCCCGGGGTGTCTCATCCAGACACCACACGATATTGCTATGTGGTTAGTAATAGTGGCGTGGCCGAAGGTGTGTCAATCCATGAAACACCCAACCGCCAAGATTCCGACAAAAGGCATTTATGGATTCGCAACCCATTGATTTATAAGCCGCCATATTAATGGCACAAGCATATTGACAGCATGACCACCCCGTCCCCGGGTGCGCCGAAGGCAGGCGAAGGTAATAGTCGGAAAGCGATAATCCGCCGCCGCGGGTCGCGGCGGCAGTGTTTCACGCCTGAACCATGCGGTCCTTGCCGGTGCGTTTTGCCTGGTACAGAGCCGCATCGGCTCGACTGTAGAGCGCGGACAGGTTCTGGTCGTCCGGCTGGAGGAGGGTCAGCCCCTGGCTGATGGTGACGCTGAAGTAATGCTCGGCCTCATTGAAGCGCAGCCGCTGGACTTCCCGCTGCAGACGCTCGCCGATCTGCCGCGCCATGCTCTCGTCACAACCGGGCAGCAGTACCGCGAACTCTTCCCCACCGATGCGCCCGAACAGGTCGCCACGACGCAACGCTCCCGCACCGCACTGGGCGATACGCTGAAGCACCACATCGCCGACCTGGTGGCCGTAGACGTCGTTGATCTTCTTGAAGTCGTCGACATCCAGCAACAGGAACGCCAGCGGCGTGGAGGTGGCCTTGCAGTCGCGGAACGCCTGTTCGGCGCTGTCGAAGAAGTAGCGGCGGTTGCTGCTCTGGGTCAGCACGTCGGTGGTGGCCAGACGGTGCAGCTCAGTCTCCATGTGCTTCTTGTCAGTGATGTCATCGGCGATGCCGACGATCATCAGCGGCAGGCCGGCTTCGCTGTGCTGGCTGACGAAGCATTTGTCGCTCAACCAGCGCACCTCGCCGTCGGCGCGCAGGATGCGGTATTCGCGCTGCTCGATGGCGCCGCGCTCCAGCACGTCCTGCATGCTGCTCTGGGCGTATTCGAGGTCGTCCGGGTAGATGCAGTTGCGCCACTCGTTGTAGTCCGACAGCAGCAGCGCTGCCGAGCGACCGAAGATGCGCTCGTAGGCGGGACTGACGTAGACCATGCGCTGGGCCTGCCAGTCGAAAGCCCAGAGCACCGAGTTGACGCTCGCCAGCAGCGCGCTGAAAAGCTGCTCGCGCTCCTTGAGGCGCTGGGTCTCGGCGCGGCTGTGCAGCAGCGCAAGCAGGGCTTCGTCCTGGTCCACGGGCATCTTGTTCTGTTCATCCATGTGTCGGCTTCCTCCCCTCTTATCGCGTGGGGCTATGACCGCAAACTACGGCAGGCAGCTTCAAAATAAACGAAAAGCCCGCCGAACGGCGGGCTTTTCTCGCGACTGGCTATCCATCGTCCGGGGACGATGGTGTCAATTCATACGGCGGGGCGTAGCGAGTAGGTCTTGAGCTGCTCGGCGAATTCCTTCAGCGACTGGATACCGCTGGCCTCCGCCTCGTGGACCCACTGCTTGATCGCCGCCAGCATGTCGTGACCGTTGGCGCTGGTCTTCACCCAGATCTGCTGCAGGGCCAGGCGCTTCTCGTAAATAACCTGCAGGGACTGGCTCTGCGCGAGCAGGTCCTGGATGCGCGCATGGTGGCGATCTTCCAGCAGGCTGGTCTCGCGGGAGAGCAGGCGCTTGGCACGGCGGAACAGATGGCGGACCGACTCGTCAGCCTTGGCCAGCTCCTGCTTGACCAGTGGGCCGATCACCAGCTTGCGGTACTGGGCCATGATCTGGAAGCGGTTGTTGAGGATCGCCATCGCGGTGTCCATGTCCAGGCTGCCCTTGCCCTCGACTCGATGGGCAATGGGTGCCACGCGGGCGACCCTGGCCAGGCGCAGGAAGCTGAACAGCTTGATCCATGCCCATCCCAGGTCGAACTCCCATTTCTTGACCGACAGCTTGGCCGAGTTCGGATAGGTATGGTGGTTGTTGTGCAGTTCTTCGCCGCCGATGAGGATGCCCCAGGGCACCAGGTTGGTAGCGGCGTCGCGGCACTCGAAATTGCGGTAGCCGATCGCATGGCCCAGGCCATTGATCACGCCCGCGGCCCATACCGGGATCCACATCATCTGCACGGCCCAGACGGTCATGCCGAGGACACCGAACAGGGCGAGGTCGATCACCGCCATCAGCACCACTCCGCCGATCGGGAAGCGCGAGTAGACATTGCGCTCGATCCAGTCTTCCGGGCAGTTCTTGCCGTAGATGCGCAGGGTATCTTCATTCTGCGCTTCTTCGCGGTAGAGCTCGGCGCCCCTGCGCAGCACGGTACCCAGGCCCTTGTAGACCGGGCTGTGCGGGTCGTCGGCAGTTTCGCACTTGGCGTGGTGCTTGCGGTGGATGGCAGTCCACTCGCGAGTGTTCATCGCAGTGGTCATCCACAGCCAGAAACGGAAGAAATGCTGCAGCGCGGGATGCAGTTCGAGGGCACGGTGCGCCGAATAGCGATGCAGATAGACGGTGACGCTGACGATGGTGATGTGTGTCAGGACCAGGGTGATCGCCACCAGTTGCCACGGCGACAGATCAAGGAAACCGTTGTACCACATGGTCGATAATGAACCTCGGAAGTGGTGTGAAAGAGCGGCTTTGCCGGGCAAGGCCAGCTCGCATTATCACTAAGCGGGTCCGGAAAACCATCCGGTCTTTTAGATATGAACGCCCCGCTATGGGCATCCTTTATACTGCCCAGCCAATATCTTCGCCTTGCCGCCACATGAACCCTCGTCTTAGCGCCTTGCGCATCAGCCTGCTGTACCTGGTGCTCGCCACAGTCTGGATGCTGGCGAGTGATCATTGGTTACAAATGGCCATTGCCGACCCGGCCCAGACCCTGCGCTGGATGACCGCCAAAAAGTACCTGTTCGTGGCTGGCAGCGCGATGCTGCTGTTCGTACTGCTGCACCGGCAGTTCCGCCACCAGCAGGCGACCATCAGCTCTCTGAGCGACCGCGAAAAGCGCCTGAGCCGCGCGCTGAATGTGGTGGAGGATGGTATCTGGGACTGGGACCTGCGCACCCACCGCGTCTACTACTCGCCGGGTTACGCGAGCCTGATCGGGCTGCCCGGCGACCGCCTGAGCGACGACTTCCTGCTCTGGGAAAACCGCCTGCACCCCGAGGACCACGACACCGCCCTCGCCGCCTACCAGGACCACATCGACGGTCTCAGCGAGCAGCTCGATTGCGTCTACCGCATCCGCCACGGCGATGGCAGCTACCGCTGGGTCCATGCCCGTGGCCGCGTGGAGCGGGACGTCGACGGCACCGCGCTGCGCATGACCGGCGTGAGCCGCGACATCACCCGCCAGCGCAGCAACGAAGATCACCTACGCCAGGCGGCGGCGGTGTTCGAGGCAACCCAGGAAGGTCTGCTGGTCACCGACAGCCGTGGCGTCATCGTGCACACCAACCCCTCGTTCTCGCGCATCACCGGCTATGACGCCCGGGACGTGCTCGGGCTGCAACCGTCGATCCTGAAGTCGGGAAGGCAGGATGCGGCCTTCTATCGCCGCATGTGGGAAACCCTGCAGAACGAGGACGTTTGGAGCGGCGAGATCTGGAACCGTCGCAAGAGCGGCGAGGTATATCCGCAGTGGCAGCACATACGCGCGGTACGCAACGACCAGGGCGAGCTGACGCACTACGTCGCGGTGTTCTCCGACCTCAGCAGCCTCAAACGCTCGCAGCACGAGCTGGACTTCCTCGCCCACCACGACCCCCTCACCGCGCTGCCCAACCGCCTGCTGCTGCGCGAACGCATCGAGCAGGCGCTGGCCCGCGCCGAGCGCGAACAGGGCGGCGGCGCCCTGCTGGTCATCGACCTCGACCACTTCAAGCACATCAACGACAGCCTCGGCCACAGCACCGGCGACCTGCTGATCAAGGCCGTCGCCGAGCGCCTGCAAGGCTGCCTCGACGAGCGCTGCTCACTCGCCCGGCTGGGCGGCGACGAGTTCGCGGTAATCCTCGAAAGCCCCCAGCAGCAACACGCCAGCAGCCTCGCCCAGCGCCTGCTGGAAACCATGAACGCGCCGTTCATGGTCAACGGCCAGACTATCTACATGTCCGTCAGCCTGGGCGTCAGCCTGTTCCCGGAGGATGCGCGCAACGTCGACCACCTGATGCAGCACGCCGATGCCGCGCTGTTCCAGGCCAAGGCCAGCGGCCGCAGTCTGTACGCCTTCTATACGCCGGAACTGACCGCCCGCGCGCGCTCCCACGTTCAGGTGGAAGCCGCGCTGCGCCATGCCCTGGACAACGACGAGCTGCGCATCTACTTCCAGCCGGTCCACGACCTGGCCAGCGGGCGCATGGTCGGTGTCGAGTCGCTGGTACGCTGGCAGCACCCGCAGCGCGGCCTGGTGCCGCCCTGCGACTTCATCCCGGTGGCCGAAGAGTGCGGGCTGATCACCGCCCTGGACGCCTGGATGCTCGACCAGGCCTGCCGGCAGATGCGCAGTTGGCTCGATGCAGGCATCGACCTGGACTACATCGCAGTGAATGTATCCAGCCGCCTGTTCAGCCGCGGCGGGCTGGAGCAACGAGTTGCGCTGGCGCTTGAGCAGGCGGGCCTGGAGCCGCATCACCTGGAGCTGGAGATCACCGAAAGCGCGGTGATGCAGAACTTCGACCAGGCGCTGGAACTGCTCTGCCAACTGCGTCTGCTCGGCGTACATCTGGCCATCGACGACTTCGGCACCGGCTACTCGTCGCTCATGCGCCTCAAGCGCATGCCGGTCCACAAACTGAAGATCGACCAGGGCTTCGTCGCCGGCCTTCCCGACGAGTCCGAGGACGCCGCCATCGCCTGCGCGGTCATCGGCCTGGGCCAGAGCATGGGCCTTCAGGTAGTTGCCGAAGGCGTCGAGCGCCCGGACCAGGCCGCTTTCCTGCTCACCCATGCCTGTGATTTCGGCCAGGGTTACTGGTACGGCGCGCCACAGCCAGCCGACGTCTTGCTACCCAAACTGCCGCGCCACCGGGCCTGACGGCACCCTTGAAACTTTCGGGTATATAAAAATTCTTAAACAGTATTTTTAAGAATATCCAGCTCCTGCCTAAGATGCGCTCACACCGCACGAATGGCCGCCCGGAAGCGGCGCCGCGGTCAACCTACTAGGAGCAGATACCCATGAGCGCAACCCTCCGTAGCCTGGACGGCCAGGAAGAAGCCAACATCCTGCGCGAAGTCCAGAGCGCCCTGCGTGGCCTGCGTTTCGGCGCCGTCGAGATCACCGTGCACAACGGCCAGGTCGTCCAGATCGAACGCAAGGAAAAGTTCCGCCTCCAGCAAAGTGCCGCCAAGCAGGCCTGAGCATCCGTCCGACACGACTGGACCACCGGAGAGTCGCCATGACCGCCCTGCCCCACCGGTACAGCAGCAGTCAGCCACGAATGCGCGGCTGACGCCTCCCCCGCAAGACACTGCCAACAAACACAAAGATCTGCATTATCAGGAGCTGCACATGTCCATCCGCCGTTTCGCCCTGGCCGCTCTGGCCAGCGCACTGATTGCCGGCCCGGTTTCCGCCGCCACTCAACTGCTGAACGTTTCCTACGACCCGACCCGCGAGCTGTACCAGGCTTACAACGCCGCCTTCATCAAGCACTGGAAGGCCCAGGGCGGCGATGACCTGACCATCCAGCAATCCCACGGCGGCTCAGGCAAGCAGGCCCGCGCCGTGATCGACGGCCTGAAGGCCGACGTCGTGACCCTGGCCCTGGCCGGCGACATCGACGAACTGAACAAGCTGGGCAAGCTGCTGCCGGCCGACTGGCAAGCGCGTCTGCCCGATAACAGCACTCCCTACACGTCGACCATCGTGTTCCTGGTACGCAAGGGCAACCCCAAGGGCATCAAGGACTGGGGCGACCTGACCAAGCAGGGCGTGGAAGTCATCACTCCGAACCCGAAGACCTCGGGCGGCGCCCGCTGGAACTTCCTGGCCGCCTGGGCCTGGGCCAAGAAGCAGTACGGCAGCGATGAGAAAGCCCAGGAATATGTGAAGAACCTGTACAAGCACGTGCCGGTTCTGGACACTGGCGCCCGCGGTTCGACCATCACCTTCGTCAACAACAACATCGGCGATGTGCTGCTGGCGTGGGAGAACGAAGCCTTCCTGGCCAAGAAAGAACAGGGCGGCGAGAACTTCGAGATCGTCGTACCGTCGATTTCCATCCTGGCCGAACCGCCGGTTGCAGTGGTCGACAAGACCGTCGACAAGAAGGGCACCCGCAAGGTCGCCGAGGAATACCTGAAGTACCTGTACAGCGAAGAAGGCCAGCGCATCGCCGCGCAGAACTTCTACCGCCCGCGTAACGAGAAGGTCGCCGCCGAGTTTTCCCAGCAGTTCCCGAAACTCAACCTGGTGACCATCGACAAGGACTTCGACGGCTGGAAATCCGCGCAGCCCAAGTTCTTCAACGATGGCGGCATCTTCGACAAGATCTACCAGGCGCAGTGATGCGCCACCCGCCCGGCCTTGCGCCGGGCGGCACGTTCGACGCAGGCGGTGCACAGCCTGCGCCGGACGGAAACCCCGGCCACATGGCAGGGGCACAGAACCTGCCTACGACCTTGCGAGCTAGGGCAATGCAAGGCGTAGCCAGGTTCTCAACGCGTTCATGAGAAAGGACAACCAATGTCACGACGCATTTCCCCGGTCATACCCGGCTTCGGGCTGACTCTGGGCTACACCCTGGTGTACCTCAGCCTGTTGGTGCTGATTCCGCTGGGGGCCATGTTCCTCAAGACGACCCAGCTCACCTGGGATCAGTTCTGGACCATCATCACCGCGCCGCGCGTCCTCGCTGCGCTCAAGCTGAGCTTCGGCACCGCGTTGATCGCAGCGTTGATCAACGGAGTGATCGGCACGCTGCTGGCATGGGTGCTGGTGCGCTACCGCTTCCCGGGACGCAAGATCATCGACGCGATGATCGACCTGCCCTTCGCCCTCCCCACCGCCGTGGCCGGCATCGCGCTCACCGCGCTGTATGCACCCAATGGCCTGGTCGGCCGCTTCGCCACCGAGATCGGCCTGAAGATCGCCTACACCCCGCTGGGTATCACCCTGGCGCTGACCTTCGTGGTGCTGCCGTTCGTGGTGCGCACGGTGCAGCCGGTGCTGGCGGACATCCCCCGCGAGGTCGAAGAAGCCGCCGCCTGCCTGGGTGCCAAGCCCCTGCAGGTGTTTCGCCATGTGCTGCTGCCGGCTCTGCTGCCGGCCTGGCTGACCGGTTTCGCCCTGGCCTTCGCCCGCGGCGTCGGCGAATACGGCTCGGTGATCTTCATCGCCGGCAACATGCCGATGAAGACCGAGATCCTGCCGCTGCTGATCATGGTCAAGCTGGACCAGTACGACTACACCGGCGCCACCGCCATCGGTGTGCTGATGCTGGTAGTCGCCTTCGTCCTGCTGCTGTTGATCAACCTGCTGCAACGCCGCATCGAAACGCCTTGAGGAGCGCGCCATGAGTACCGCAAGCCTTTCCGCCGCGGCCGCTGCCAACGCTGCTCGCCGGGGTAATGTCTGGGGCCGCCGCGCCCTGATCGCGCTGGCCTGGCTGGCCTTCGCCCTGTTCCTGCTGCTGCCGCTGTTCGTGGTGCTGAGCGAGGCGTTGAAGCAGGGCTTCGGCACCTTCTTCGAGGCCATCCTGGAGCCCGACGCACTGGCCGCACTGAAGCTCACGCTGATCGCCGTGGGCATTTCGGTGCCGTTGAACCTGGTGTTCGGCGTCAGCGCCGCCTGGTGCGTGACCAAGTTCGAGTTCCCCGGCAAGAGCATCCTGGTGACCCTGATCGACCTGCCGTTCTCGGTCTCCCCGGTGATCGCCGGTCTGATCTATGTGCTGCTGTTCGGCGCCCAGGGCTACTTCGGCGAGTGGCTGTCGAACCATGACATCCAGATCGTCTTCGCCGTGCCCGGTATTGTCCTGGCCACCGTCTTCGTGACCTTCCCCTTCGTTGCCCGCGAACTGATCCCGCTGATGCAGGAGCAGGGCACCCAGGAGGAAGAAGCGGCGCGCCTGCTGGGCGCCAACGGCTGGCAGATGTTCTGGCACGTCACCCTGCCGAACATCAAATGGGGCCTGATCTATGGCGTGGTGCTGTGCACCGCGCGGGCAATGGGTGAGTTCGGCGCGGTATCGGTGGTTTCCGGTCATATCCGCGGCGTCACCAATACCCTGCCGCTGCATGTCGAAATCCTCTACAACGAATACAACCACGTCGCCGCTTTCAGCGTCGCCACCCTGCTTCTGCTGATGGCCCTGGTCATCCTGCTGCTCAAGCAGTGGAGCGAATCGCGCCTGTCCCGCGCCAAAGTCAAAGCTGACGAGGAGTGAGCCTTGAGTATCGAAATTCGTAACGTCAGCAAGAACTTCAACGCCTTCAAGGCGCTGAACGACATCAACCTCGACATCCACAGCGGCGAGCTGGTCGCCCTGCTCGGCCCGTCCGGCTGCGGCAAGACCACCCTGCTGCGCATCATTGCCGGCCTGGAAACCCCGGACGCCGGCAACATCGTGTTCCACGGCGAAGACGTCTCGCAGCACGACGTGCGCGATCGCAACGTCGGCTTCGTATTCCAGCACTACGCGCTGTTCCGCCACATGACGGTGTTCGACAACGTCGCCTTCGGGCTGCGCATGAAACCGAAGAAGGAGCGCCCGAGCGAGTCGCGCATCGCCGAGAAGGTCCACGAACTGCTGAACATGGTGCAACTGGACTGGCTGTCGGACCGCTACCCGGAGCAGCTCTCCGGCGGCCAGCGCCAGCGTATCGCCCTGGCGCGCGCCCTGGCGGTGGAACCGAAGATCCTGTTGCTCGACGAACCCTTCGGCGCCCTCGACGCCAAGGTACGCAAGGAGCTGCGCCGCTGGCTGGCGCGCCTGCACGAGGAGATCAACCTGACCTCGGTGTTCGTCACCCACGACCAGGAAGAGGCGATGGAAGTCGCTGATCGCATCGTGGTGATGAACAAGGGCGTGATCGAGCAGATCGGCTCCCCCGGCGAGGTCTACGAGAACCCGGCCAGCGACTTCGTCTACCACTTCCTGGGCGACTCCAACCGCCTGCACATCGGCGGTGACGAGCACGTGCTGTTCCGTCCGCACGAGGTGTCGCTGTCCCGCGAAGCGGTGGAAGAGCATCGCCCCGCCGAAGTCCGCGACATTCGCCCGCTGGGCGCGATCACCCGCGTGACGCTCAAGGTGGACGGCCAGGATGAGCTGATCGAGGCCGAAGTGGTCAAGGACCACGACAGTCTGACCGGCCTCGCGCGTGGCGAAACGCTGTACTTCAAGCCGAAAGCGTATCAGCCGGTGGCGAGCATCTGACCGGCGCAGCGCGCTTGCGATCTCGTCCGCGCTGCGCTACGGCGTGGCAATGGTCGCAGGCGCGGCCCGCTTCTGCGGGCTCTATTCCCGCCCCGCTTCGTCCAGGTGGCGAAGCAGAAAATCCCGGCTCGATTCGATGATGGCCGCCTGGGTCTCCTCGCTGGCGACCATCCGCGCCACCACCAGCGCGCCGACGCACTGCGCCAGCAGCGCCCAGGCGTCCTGGGCCGAGCCCAGTGCCTCGGCCCAGGCCCGCTGAAGTTCCAGCAGCGTGTTTTCCGCACTCTGCCGCACCGACTGATCGGCGCGGGCGATTTCCGCCCCCAGCGCGGGAATCGCGCAGCCGGCAGACGCGTCGTTCACATGGCTCACGCTCAGATAGCGCAACAACGCACGTTCCAGGCGGGCGCGGTCGAACGGCTTGCCCTGCGCGGCCAGGCGTTCGACGCTCTGGGTCAGCTCGCGCTGCACGATGGCCGCGAACAGTTCGTTCTTCGAGGAGAAGTGGTTGTAGAAGGCCCCGCCGGACAACCCGACCGCCTTCATCAACCCATCGACGCCGGTACTGGCGAAACCACCCTGCTTGGCGAGCGCGCTGCTGCTGTGGAGCAGACGCTCGCGGGTTTCTTTCTTGTGGGTGGCTGAGTAGCGCATCGGGCGCCTCCGGAGCGGGTTGACGGTCCGCCGGAGAATAGCATAACGTTCGTTTACCTAACGACCGTTTACCAAAGAGGAAAACGAGGATGTCGCAGAACAGGAAAGTCGTGCTGGTGATCGGCGCTGGCGATGCCACCGGCGGCGCGATTGCCCGCCGCTTCGCCCGAGAAGGCTATATCGCCTGCGTTACCCGGCGCTCGGCCGACAAGCTGCAGCCGCTGGTGGACGCCATCCGTGCCGAAGGCGGCGAGGCCCACGGTTTCGCTTCCGACGCGCGCAAGGAAGAGGCGGTGATCGAACTGGTGGAAACCATCGAACGCGACATCGGCCCCATCGAGGCCTTCGTCTTCAACATCGGCGCCAACGTGCCGTGCAGCATCCTCGAAGAAACCGCGCGCAAGTACTTCAAGATCTGGGAAATGGCCTGTTTCTCCGGCTTCCTAACTGGCCGTGAGGTGGCCAAGCGCATGGTCAAGCGCCAGCGCGGCACGATCCTCTTCACTGGCGCCACCGCCGGCCTGCGCGGCGCGTCGGGCTTCGCCGCATTCGCCGGCGCCAAGCACGGCATTCGCGCGCTGGCCCAGAGCATGGCGCGTGAACTCGGCCCGATGGGCCTGCACGTGGCGCACGTGGTGGTGGACGGCGCGATCGACACCGAGTTCATCCGCGACAACTTCCCCGAGCGCTACAAACTCAAGGACCAGGACGGCATCCTCGCCCCTGAGCACATTGCCGACAGCTACTGGTATCTGCATTCACAGCCACGTGATGCCTGGACCTTCGAGCTGGATCTGCGCCCGTGGATCGAGCGCTGGTAAAAATCCGAGGACGACTAGCTGCGCGCCGACCAGGCGTCGCTGGAATCCAGCAAGGACTGCTCGTTTGCCGGCGCTGCCTATCAGAGCAAACGGTACGCGCCCCGCTGAATTCCACCCAGCCTGGCTCCTGCTCGCAAAGTCATATGCCGATTTTGCGAACCTTCAAAAAAAGAGAGAGCCACTCATGAGCAAGAGCGTCGAGTTCTACTTCGATTTCGGCAGCCCGACTTCCTACCTGGCCTACACCCAGCTACCGGCGATCTGCGCCGAAACCGGAGCCGAGCTGGTGTATCGGCCGGTGCTGCTGGGCGGCGTGTTCCAGGCAACCGGCAATTCCTCACCCATCGCCGTCCCAGCCAAGGGTCGCTACACCATGATCGACATCGATCGCTTCGCCCGTCGCTACGGCGTGCCGTTGAAGATGAACCCGCACTTCCCGATCAACACCCTCACCCTGATGCGCGCCGCCACCGGCGTGCAGATGCGCCAGCCGGAGCGCTTCGAGGCACTGCTCGCCTGCGTGTTCAAGGGCATGTGGGTGGATGCGCTGAACCTGGGCGATCCGGCGGTACTCGGGCCGTTGCTGGCCGGGGCGGGCTTCGATCCGCAGGCACTGCTGGCGCTGAGCGCCGATCAGGAAGTGAAGGATGCGCTGAAAGCCAACACCGAGGCGGCGATCAAGCGCGGGATGTTCGGCGCGCCGACCATGTTCGTCGGCAACGACATGTTCTTCGGCCAGGACCGCCTCGACTTCGTCCGCGAAGCCCTGGCGTAACACGGTTCGCATGCGGGAACCGGGCAGCCCCATTCCGCAGAGTTGTCGACAAGCACCAACGTAGGATGGCGTGGAGCACAGCGATACCCATCGACTCCACGCACCGACCGCATGGGTATCGCTACGCTCCACCCATCCTACAAAGCTTCATCGGCGAAGCTCTGGCGTAACACGGTTCGCATGCGGGAACCGGGCAGCCCCATTCCGCAGAGTTGTCGACAAGCACCAACGTAGGATGGCGTGGAGCGTAGCGATACCCATCGATTCCACGCACCGACCGCCTGGGTATCGCTGCGCTCCACCCATCCTGCAAAGCTTCATCGGCGAAGCTCTGGCGTAACGCGGTTCGCAAACAACGTAGGGCGGATAACGCTGATGCGCTATGCGCCCTACGGGTGGTGCCGTCACAAGGCCAGGACAGCCGAGCGGCGCAGGCCGAAGAACTCCAGCTCGGCGAACAGCAGGACCACCAGCGCCTGGCCAATGACGAAGGCGTAGCCCAGAGCGGTCGGCTGCACATAGCCGGTCACCAGCAGGGCGATGCTCTCCAGCACCCACAAGGCGTTCAAGGCTATCACCGCCCAGACGCCGGTGCGCGGCAGTACCGTCTGGTTGCTCATCCAGTAGAGCACCAGCGCCAGCGGCAGCAGCACGATGCCAGCCACCAGCAGCAGGATGAACGGCAGGCCGAACAGTTCGCCAAGCGGTTGCGCAGCCAGGGCCATCAGCAGGCCGATGGCGCCGCCGGCAAGGGCGTCGGCTTTCAGGGTGAGGCGAAGCAGCGGGGAGGATTGCAGCAGAGTCATGGCGAAGCTCCTTCAGGGGGCGCCACCGGCTGGCGGCGTGTGGATGCAGAATCCACCCAGGCCTGATGCGCGTCGATTACCTGCCAGGTAATGGCCGCGGAACCCGCCGCGGTCTATTGTTCGTTCCCATGAACAACCCAGCCCACAACAATCCGGCACAGCCTGTCGGCGCCCTGCTCCGCCAATGGCGCCAGCGCCGCCGACTCAGCCAGCTCGATCTCGCCTGTGACGCGGAAATTTCCACGCGCCACCTGAGCTTTGTCGAAACCGGACGCGCCCTGCCCAGCCGCGAGATGCTCCTGCACCTGGCCGAGCAACTGGACATCCCTCTGCGCGAACGCAACCGCCTGCTCAGCGCCGCCGGTTACGCACCGGTGTATTCGGAGAAGGGCCTGGACGACCCGGCGCTGACCGTGGCGAAGCAGGCCATCGACCAGTTGCTCATGGCCCATGAGCCGAACCCGGCGATGGTGGTGGACCGCCATTGGAATCTGCTGGCGTCCAATCGCACGGTGAATATCTTCCTCATCGGCGTGGCGCCCGAGTTGCTGCAGCCGCCGATAAACGTGCTGCGCATGAGCCTGCACCCCGATGGCCTGGCGCCGCGCATCCTCAACCTCGGGCCGTGGAAGGCGCATGTACTGGAGCGCTTGCAGCGGGACTACGAGGCTAGCGGCGACCCGGCGCTACAGGCATTGCGTGAGGAAGTGGCGGCCTACCCGGCACCGCCTTACGACGAAGCCGCCAGCGGCGACATGGTGCTGATTCCGGTGCAACTACAGACCGAACTCGGCGTGTGCAGCCTGATCGGCACCATCACGGTGTTCGGCACGCCGGTGGACGTGACGCTGTCGGAACTGGCCCTGGAAACCTTCTTCCCGGCCGATCCCGACAGCGCACGCATACTGCGCCAGCTCAACGGCATGGATTGAGCGGACTCAGGCAGTGGCGTTCTTGTCACGGATGCAGGTGGGGCCGGCGCGCTCTTCCACGGCATGGCGCACTTCATCGCGCAGGCCGAGCAGGAAGGCTGCTTCGGCGGCGACGAACAGCGGGCCGACGATCAACCCGGTGAGGTCGTCGATGAACGCCGGCTTGCGGCCTTCGTACCAGTGACCGACGAACTGGATGATCCATCCCACCACGAACAGCCCGATGCCCCAGGCCAGCCAGGACGCCGTGCTGCCGGCGGCGAACAGCGCGCCGCCCCACAACGACAGCGCCAGCAGCGCGGTCATCAGCAGGCCAAAGCGCAAATCCAGGCGCAGATAGAAAATGATCGAGGCGAGCGCCAGCAACGTGGCTGGAGCGATGGTCAGGCCGGCCAGGTCGAAACCCGGGCGCGACAGCAGGGTGGCAATCGACAACACGATCATCGGAATGCCGATGAAGTGGCTGACGATGTTGCGACGGTCACGGTGGTAGGCGGCGTACTGGGCCAGATGGTCGACGAGCGTTTTCATTGTTGTTCTCCCGCAAGGTACTGGCATGATGGCGTTGTGCGCCCTTGCACTCTGTCAGCTAGCCGACAAAGCCATGACCGACGCCAATCCGTATCTGCTCCGCCTCGTCGAGGGCCGCTGGTTCCAGGCCCTCCCGGACAGTCTGCGCCAAGCCCTGTGCGGCGCCGCCGTGGTCCGCCGCCTGCCAGCCGGGCAACGCCTGTTCGCCCGCGGCGATGCCCCCTGTGGGCTGTATTGCGTTGTGGAAGGTGCAATGCGCATCAGCGTGGTCGGCGAAAATGGCAAGGAAGCGCTGCTGGCGCTGGTGGAGCCACCTAACTGGTTCGGCGAGATCTGCCTGTTCGACGGCCAGCCACGCACCCACGACGCCTTCGCCGAGGGCGCCACGACACTGCTCCAGGTGCCCCAGGTTCCATTGCAGGCGATGCTCACCCAGCACCCGGAGTACTGGCGCGACTTCGCCCTGCTGATGAGCCACAAGCTGCGCATTACCTTCGCCGTGCTGGAAGAGCTGTCACTGTTGCCGGCCGCACCGCGCCTGGCGCGGCGGCTGCTGATGATCGCCGAGGGCTACGGCGAGTCGTCCACCTGCAAGCGCGAGCTGCACCTGCCGCAGGAACAACTGGCGGCGATGCTGTCGCTGTCACGGCAGACCACCAACCAGATTCTCAAGGACCTGGAAGCCCAGGGCATCCTCCGGCTCAGCTACGGAGGGATCGAGATCCTCGACCGCGACCGCCTGCGCGATGCCGCGCACGCCTAGGTGTTGAGCCCCACGAATCACTCTTTCGGATGGTTGCAGTAGCGGCGATCAGCGCTAGCCTTGGGATAGCCGTGGATCTGGCGCCAGAAAACCACAACCCGGCGCGCCGAGCGGCACACAATAACAATAAGGAACCTCCCGCCATGCTCCGGACACTCGATGTGCTTCGTGGTCTCCTGCTGTGCTATCTCGGCCTTTTCGCCCTCTGTGCGCAGGCCAGCCTGCCCAGCGATGAGCTGCAACTGCAGACCATGCAGGTGTATACCTGCCGATCGATCAACAGCCTGCTCCTGCTGCGCGGCGAAGGCTTCCAGGAAAACCACGCCGCCCAGTTGGAAAAGGACCTGGCCACCCTGGACAGCACGCTCAAGAGCTATGCCAGATCCGATACCGACCTGAAGAAGGCGCATGCGGAATTCGTTACCCAGATTCGCAATGGCGTTTCCTACGGCCCCAAGGAAGAGGACCTGCCCTGGCGCTACAACCAGGACCTCAGCCGGGCGCTGCGTGACCTGCTGAACCAGATCGAGCGTTTCGTCCCGGCCAGCGCCAATGCCGGTCAGGTCCCGCTGTGGGAGCTGCCGGTACGGGTCGAGTTCCTCGCCACCCAGTATCTGGGCCGCGCCTACATGAGCGGGCTGGAGATATCCCGGGAACAACCCCAGGAGTACCTGGGGCAGGACGAGAGCGTGCTGGTTCCGCTGTTGTCGCAACGCATCGAGCAACTGCCGGATGGCGACACGACCAAGAAGTTGCAGACGCGCTGGGATTATCTGAGCAAGGCGCTGCTGGACATGAACAGCAAGAGCAATGCCCTGGTCAGCGCCTCGGGCCGCCCGTGGGCGCCGATCATCGTCGAGCGCAACGCCCGCGCGGTCTCAGGGCAACTGATGCAGATCAGCCAGCAGTAGCGGCTCAGGCCGAAGCGGGCACCTCGCGCTCGGTCGCCGGCATCGTCGGCAGCGGCCGCTCCAGCTCATCGCAGTCCAGCTCGGCGGCGCGGCCAACCAGGAGCTCGTCCGGCGCGCGGGCTATCTTCAGATCCTTGCCGGGGTAGTCCAGCGAGTGCAGGAAGTGCCGCAGGCAATTGAGCCGCGCACGCTTCTTGTCGTCGGACTTGACCACAACCCAGGGCGCGTCTGCGGTGTCGGTGTGGAAGAACATCGCTTCCTTGGCCTGGGTGTAGTCGTCCCAGCGATCCAGCGACTGGATATCGATGGGCGACAGCTTCCAGTGCTTGAGCGGGTCGTCGCGGCGCGATACGAAGCGCCGCAATTGCTCCTCGCGGCTTACCGAGAACCAGTACTTGAACAGGTGGATGCCATTGCGCACCAGCATGCGCTCCAGGTCCGGCGTCTGCTGCATGAACTCCAGGTACTGGCGCGGCGTGCAGAAGCCCATCACGCGCTCTACCCCCGCACGGTTGTACCAGGAACGGTCGAGGAAGACGATTTCACCCGCGGTCGGTAGATGCTGGATGTAACGCTGGAAGTACCATTGCCCGCGTTCGGCATCGCTGGGCTTCTCCAGCGCCACCACTCGCGCGCCGCGCGGGTTGAGGTGCTCGGTAAAGCGCTTGATGGTGCCGCCCTTGCCGGCCGCATCGCGCCCTTCGAAGAGCACGACGATGCGTTGTCCGGTCTCCTTCACCCAGTTCTGCACCTTGAGCAGCTCGACCTGCAGCTTGGCTTTCTGCACCTCGTACTCCCTGCGCTGCATGCGCTTGCGGTACGGGTAGCTGGCGGGCAGGTCGGCAGAGGTGGAATCCTCGTTGCTGCCGCGCGGCGCCATCGCAACGGTGAGCGCCACCGGGCCGTGGCTCTGGGAGCGAATCTCCTCGCCGCCACCGGTAGGGGCCGCGATGGATCCTGCGGGCAGGGTCTTGGGGTCGTTCTGGGGCATGGTCTCCTCCTGTGAGACGGAATGGGTTGGCCGGATATCCTGTCCACTTTGCTCACCGTCGCGGCGACTCCCCTTGACCGACATCAATCCCGGCGGGGGAGCTGCCCGTCATGTGCCGCGAGCATGCCTCACAGCCAGCCTTTGTACTTGAACCAGTAGTACGGAATGATCGCCGAGATGACCATCGCCACCAGCGCCATCGGGTAGCCCGCCAGCCAGGCAAGCTCGGGCATGTGCTCGAAGTTCATGCCATACACGGTGCCCACCAGGGTCGGCGGCAGGAACAGCACGGCGGCGATGGAGAACACCTTGATGATGCTGTTCTGCTCGATGTTGATCAGGCCCAGCGTGGCATCGAGCAGGAAAGTGATTTCGCCGGACATCTTCGACTGGTACTCGCTGAGCGAGCGCACGTCGCGCTCCACCGACTTCATGCCCAGCTTCACTTCGTCGCTGATCCAGCCGTTGTTGCCCTGGCGGAAGTACGCCAGCGGCCGGCTGATGCTCAGGAGGCTCTCGTTGAGCTTGGACAGCAGGGAGTTGCTGCGCCCCAGTTGCTTGACGATCCCCTGCAGGTCGGCCTTGCCCCCCTTGGCCCCGCCCTCGTGGAAGATGCCGTTGGAGAGTGTGTCGAGCTGCTTCTGCACGGTTTCCAGAACATCGGCGATGCGATCCACCACGCTGTCCATCAGCGAGACGAACAACTGGTCGCTGGCTCCCTCGCAGCCGCCGCGCTGGGTGCGGGCCTCGAAGGTGCGGAAGGCCAGCAGGTCGGTATAGCGCACCGTCACCAGCCAGTGCGGGGTCAGCACGCAGGTGACTTCCGAGGTGCTCGGCTTGTGCTCGCGGATGCCTCCGACCACGGTGGTGGTCATGTACAGCGCGCCCTTGCTCTCGTAGAAGCGCGAGGAATCCTCGATCTCGGCCATCTCCTCCTGGGTCGGCACATCCACCGCGATGATCGACTCCAGTAGCTGCTCCTCCTCGGCGGTGGGCTGGAACAGGTCGATCCACAGGGTGTCCTTGGGCATGCCGTGGCATTCGTTGCCGTTGTGGCGCACCAGGCGGTCGCCGACGAGGGTGTAATAGGTGATCATGTCGCCCGACAATCCTTCCAAGCCTGAGGTTGACCGCAGGTTGGCCAACTTCCCGCTGCTTCACAAGCCCATCGGAGAGCAATGCGATGTCCGAACAAGAAGATGGCGAAGAGTCCTTCGCCGAGGAAACCCTGATCCAGGCCATCGAGAACCAGATCGAGAGCGAAAGCCCGCCCGCTGCCCGCGCGGTGTTCAACAAGCTTACGCTGGTCGGCTACGAACGCGAGGACGCCCTGCATCTGATGGCGCTGGTGCTGGCCCATGAGATCGAGGCGATGCTGGCTCAAGACCGCGCCTTCGACGGCCAATGGTACGAGCAGGCTCTGCGCGCGCTGCCCACCCTGCCCGACGAAGACGACTGAGAGGGCTTGCCGGGGCGTCCCGCGATGTGGCTACACTGGAGCCTCACTGGACCATCAGGAGTTGGTGTATGGCCTTCACAGAAGAAATGGTTGCGGAACTGGATCTACTGGCGCTCTACGACCTGGAGAACAGCCAGGCTGGCTTGAAAGTCCACCATGACGCCTCGAAGGAGGCCGTCGCCGCCGCCGAGCGGCTTCACGCCAAGGGGCTCATCGACAAACCCGATGGCGGCTACCTGACCAGCCTCGGCCTCGACGCCGCCGAGCACGCCCAGGTACTGCTGGGCATCCTGCGCTCCTCCTGACCTCAAGACTTGCCGCCGACGGGCGATAACCTGGCAACTCTCCGTGCGCCGCACTCCACGAGGCGGCGCCGCTGGCCAGACAGCAGTACGCCATGACGCTCATCCACGAGATCCGCCCGGACATCGACGACGGCATCGACCGCAAGGTGCTGGCACAACTGCGCCAGCGCTTCCTCAAGATCAACGCCGGCCGCCTGCAACGCGCCAGCGAAGCGCTGTCCAGCCGTCAGCAACTGGTGCTGCGGCTGCTTCCGCTGCTGTTCGACGTCAATCATCCACTGTTGCCCGGCTATGTCTCCGCCTCCACCCCCGCCGGCCTCTCCGGCTTCGTTCCGGACGACGACATCCTCGCCGAAGCCCAGCGCCTCACACGATCCTTCAGCTACAAGACGCGCCGCGGCAATCCGCCGCTGCCGATCCACGGACTGTTCCTGATGGGCAGCCTGGGAACCGTCGCGCAGGCCGAGCAAAGCGACCTCGACCTGTGGGTCTGCCATGCCTCCGAGCTGTCCGCCCCGGAGCTGGGCGAGCTGCGCCGCAAGTGCGACCTGCTGGAGCAATGGGCCGCCACCCAGGGTACGGAGGTGCACTGCTTCCTCGTCGAGCCACAGCGTTTCACCCAGGGCGCCCGCGAGGCGCGGCTGACCTCCGACGACTGCGGCACCAGCCAGCACTACCTGCTGCTCGACGAGTTCTACCGCACGGCGATCTGGCTTGGCGGACGCACCCCACTATGGTGGCTGGTGCCGGTCTATGAGGAAGGGCGTTACGCCGAGTACTGCCAGACCCTGCTGAACAAGCGCTTCATCCGCGCCGACGAAGTCCTCGACCTCGGGCACCTCGCGCACATTCCGCCGGGCGAGTTCATCGGCGCCGGCATGTGGCAGTTGTTCAAGGGCATCGAATCGCCCTATAAATCCGTGCTCAAGCTGCTGCTCACCGAGGTCTACGCCAGCGAGCATCCGCAGGTGGCTTGCCTGAGCCTGCGCTACAAGCAGGCCATCTATGCCGGCCGCCTCGACCTCGAAGAACTCGACCCCTACGTGATGCTCTACCGTCGCCTCGAAGAATACCTGGTGGCGCGCGGCGAGCAGGAACGCCTGGAACTGATCCGCCGCTGCCTGTACCTGAAGGTCG